>NZ_JBJYZD010000004.1:0-196373 GCF_046263795.1 Porcibacter vitabionis
TGATTTGGGCTCTGGAACTCATTGTCAGCCTCCTCACAAGTGAATAGAGTAAAATGCTTACAATCTCACATTTTAGGAGGCTTTCTGTTGGCGGTAAATCCGCCCTTAGATAAATCGCTTACTTTGAAAATGATTCACATAATATCTGGTTTGCTCGTAATTGGTGGAAAAAGCTTTGCAAAATTACGTAAATCACACATTTTTTACTTGACAATCTACACTAATCCTTTTCTACTTGTGCTCCACTGGAGCACAAGTTAACAAACAAAAAAGTCACCTGTAATCAGGCCACTAGTGACTTTTTCAAAAATCCTATACCACCTTTCACGATACTTTGCACCTGAAATCATTTTTAAAATGCGAATATATCCAGACTTACAACCCTTTCAACACCTCAAGCATTTCTCTACGATAATCCTCTTTTCCTATTCTAAATGAATAATGCTTTACCTTCACAATTGTATATTGTCCACGCAGATAAGTTGTTAGTATCTCATAGACCTTATCACCTAACGCAATCAAGACTGGTTTTGTACCAAGGATCTCTATTTCACGATTAAATAATGCAATATTTTCTCTTACAACCTCCGGATGCTCCCTTAAAAAGCGCGACACCTTATTTGAATCCACCTCGGCATGATACTTTATAATATCAGTTATATATCCGCCCCAATAAGGTGTTTCTTGAAGTGCATATCTTAGTTTGTAATCATGTTGTCTTCTATTATCCGTGCTATGAAAATTCCCCCACACACGAATATTCGCAACACCCGTTTTCTGAACGTGCGTGCTAGATGCGTTCAATCCCACAAAAACATAGTTCGGATTCAACACATCTACTATGTCATCCTTTTCAAAAAAAGAAATATCACCCGTTCCAGACTTTACCGTATCAATCTGAGGTGCCCAAACAGCCCAACTTGAGACAGTTCCAAACTCCGCTTTCATTAACTCATATTGTTTTTTACTAATCATTATAATCCCCCCTTGTACATTTTAGCGCACATCCTCTAATGGCTTCCAGCTGTCGTCTGACATATCCTCATGATACTCCGTATTATTTGTTCTGATAGTTTTCCTATTTCTCTAGCTCTATAAAACGGAATACCAGGGGATTGCCAGTCAGATTTATGTACACGTTTTGCAGATACCACATTCGCTATATTTTTTAATCTGACCCACTCCCAGCTATCAGGTATCTCAAACGATACTTCATCAGCAATGGAAACCGGCTCATTTTTACCCACCTTCTCATAAGGAATATTATCTTCACCACGAAAGATGTAAGAAGGATTCTTTTCCTTCTTGATTTTGCCATCTTTAATGAGTTGTTCCTTCTCTTATTCTTTTTATAAGCTCACTTACAGGCTCATCATTAGGGTCTTGTGGCACAAGTTTTCCCTGTACAGCCATCTGCAAGATGGAGTTTTTTTAACTGTTCTGCTGTCATAAAGCCTTCAAGCATTTTCTATTCGATATCTACGGTCTTTTGTTGTACCAAGGCTCACTATCTCCCCAAGTTCAACAAGTTCATTCAATATTTGTCTGGTTCTTGGGCCTTTTAATCCAATCGCCCTGGCAATAGTCTCCGTAGTATACTCCCCTCCATCTTCCATTATGGCCAGAATTTGTTTCTGTCGCTCGGTAAGTTTGCTCATACTATTCGCTGATTTTTTATCCGAATCCGCTGATTTATTCGCTGATTTTTTATCCGAATTCGCTGATTTATTCGCTGATTTGATACTTATTTTCAAATCCTCAGATATTAATGCAGCGAGTTTCCTTGCATTCTCACTGGCAGGTTGTACCATTTTGCTCATTTCAGCGATTCGTGAAACCGCCTCGTACAATCCTGACAAATCCAATTGATTAACAGTCTTCATTGCATTAGAAATAGCACTAGCAACTTCCGTCATATTTGCACGTGCCTCCGGCGATATTCCAAGATTATAGATCGATAAAACATTTCTCATTGCCGTTAGACTTTTTTCAGACACACTCGGCAGACACACGATACTATCCTGTAATTCGTCAACTGACTCTGTCCATGTAGCCAATGTCTTCAGTGTAAGCGTAACTTGATTTAAATGTGTATCTTCATACAAGTTCGGTTCAACCCAGTCTTCCTGTTTCCACGCACTAAGTATTGTTGGAATACCCGAACCAATATTGTCACCAAACCCGATCATACGCAGCATTAACTGCATATTGGGATTTCTTGACTTCGAGTTTCCACCCTTAAATATCTCTTCAACAGAAAGTTTAAGGCTTCCGGGATTTGTAAATATGAACTCATCCTGTTTCTTAATTATCTTAAGCGTCCCCGCATCCAACAAATAATCAGAATGAATGATCATATTAACGAACGCTTCCCTGATTGCCTTATGTATCGGTGTATCGTCAACACGCTGCTGATTATCGAGAACAAACGGTTTTTTCAGGTCAGCCGTTAATTTTGGAGAAACTTTCATAAAGAAATTAAAAAGATTATTCTCCCACGTGCCGTCGTATGTTACCCGATCTCCCCAGCGCATATCGTCCGTAGCATTACTTTCATCTCTATAATCCATCATAAGATTAGAGAATCTTTCCCTAATCGAAACGCCCTTGCCAAACATGAGTAGACCAGCTATAGTAAGTCCCTCAATCTCTTTACTACGATCCTTCTTATACCCTCCAAGCATTGTAAGGAATTGTTTATTATCTTCCTGGTTCCAGACGTGATCCGGATTGTTATTCTGAAACATGGTTCTATAGCGGCTCAACGTTTCAGGATCAACATCTTCCATGTCATAATGTTCCAATACTATGCCATCATTCCCCTCGGATTTCTGATCACGTAACATGGCATTTACTTCATCTTCAGAGGCATGATAGTCACCCTCGTGGTTTCTTTTAAATGTTCCTTTGTATGGATTCCCATTTATAAAAACTGGTCTATTATTATAATCTGCTCGCGGCACATGAATAGAAATAACAGCCAACTCTGTTGAGGGGATCATGACAATCTGAAGATCCTCATCCGTCAGAATATTCTTATTCACCTTTTCACTATTAATTGTATCCCAGAAGTTTTTAACCTGAACCTCATAATTCTTTATACCTTGTATCTGGAACCGTTCCTCAGGCAAATTCTTTTTCTTATCTTCCTTAACGCCAAGAAATATATAGCCACCATTTGTATTGGCAAATGATGAATATGTATCCCATATGGACTTAGAAAGCTTACTGTCAGACTCCTTACACTCAACATCCACCTTTTCACCTTTATTAAGGAGTTCTTTTACATCTGATATATCCATACAAATCCTTTCTGCACCCACACTACTCTGTATCAGTTCCGAAATCAGCCCTGACGGCCCTGACATATAACTTAAGATTAAATGTGCTTCGCCATATGTAATTTTATGTCACATCTCCAAAATCACTGTAATTTTGCTGCCTTGTCACATTTGAGCAAAAACTGCCAGGGTTAAAAGTGGGTTACAAATCCACCTAAAAAATTAATTATTTGAAAAAATTGTCTTGACAAAGGGGTTCACTTTAACTTAAATTCAAATCTACATCTTTTTCCAACAGTTTGTTTTTAGGAATTCACTGATATCTGCAATATCTGCACTTTCATAATAATGAACAAGTTTCTTTTTGAACTCCGGAACATGATTCTCTGGAATCACTATTAATCCAAGACCATGACTAATCATGAAATGATTTGCAAAAATTACAGAAGCGCGTTTATTGCCATCTAAGAACACTTGTGTTCTCATACAATACATACATAATTCAATAGCAATATCTACTTTGTCCTTGTCGCTTCTTAAAATATCATTAATGCTTTCTATCACCTGAGATTCAATAGGCAGTGGCGGGACATACTTCGTGCCTCCGATTGAAACCGGAACCCCGCGTATTCTACCTCCATCATAGGAAAATCCTTCATTAACAAGTTTTGCAATATAACACAATAAATAATAATTACTATCGGCCTGTATAACATCATTATCGAGAATGAATTCCCATGCGTGCTTTAAATTGAGAATCTTCTGCACATCATCGGCAGTCATACCATTAACCGTTCCATTTTCGATTATTTCCTCAGTCTGTGGAAATGTCGTGGCAACTCCCTCTAAAACCGCCTGATCGTAGATATTAGCCTTCATATTTGCTCTAGCGAAATCAAGATTTCGAATCACTTCAGATGATAGTTCACTCTGAGTATAACCATTATCTGCAAGTTCTTTGTCAACTCTGCGGATTTGCTTTTTTAAGCTTCTAGCTTCCTTTGTGCTTCTTAAAAGCATCTGGTATAACTCGTCTGAATACACATCAACGTAAGTGGATGTCAATCTGCCATTCACTCTTTTTCGAATATATAAATACCTTCCACTACTATTTTCCTTCACTTCCGGGGAACCATCGTAGGGAATTAGATTCAAACGAGCCTGATAATCAGCTCTTTCTTGTAGTAGCTGTTGAATCACATTAAAATTACCATCCATTTATAGTTGCCTCCTTTAGGGAACTTTTCTAACAAGATAATATTAGAAAGTTCCCTAAAACGCAATTAATTTTAGGGAACTTTCTAATATTAAATCAGCGCAAAAGTTCCCCAAAACATATAAAATGTGAACTTCCTGAAAAATTAACTCTCGACGGCTCCCTGGGTTATTCCTGAGAGTCATCGGCGGTGAGAAAATCCATGATCTCCTCAAATGATCGGTTGCTATGCTCGATTGCCTGAAGCAGTCCCTTGTTGTGTAACTCATCGCGTTTTTTCACCAGCTGATTGAGCTGCTCGAGTTCAGCTTCGTACTTATCCTTGGCTTTGGAAACGATCAGCTTCTGCTGTTCGATCTTGTCATCGATACGTTGGTGCCTGTCACCAGATATTTGTTAAAAAATGGCATTACCTTCCCTCCAATAGAATCCATTCACCCTTCTTATTTGATTCAATTCTCTTGATTGCGCCCTTTTTTACCATTGACTGTAAAGTTCTCTTGACTGTTGAATCAGAACAGCCAAGTCTTTCAGCCATCTCTTTTCTTGTAAGAGCAGCCTCTTCTCTCAACAATTTAACAATCTGCTTTTCACGTCCGTCTAATTTTATTGGGTCATTTATTGGGTCATTTATTGGGTCATTTATCGGTTCATCTTGACCCAATAAAAATTTTCCACTAATATGCATCTCCCGGTTATGCAATTCATGATGCTCACCCTAGTAAGATTGTATGTTCTCCCCTACAATTCCTCGATTCTTGTTATTTTATTGATATCTATTGTGTGACCAAACATCAATTCCAAATCCTTTTCATTAAACTTTTTAATTACAACATCCAAATAGTCATCATTAGTAAAGTCAAAAAAGCCTTTTAGTGTACCTTCCTTATGTGCAACTTCAAGTATTACATGTTTATCAATAAAATATAATTTACTTATATCTTTTGTTTCAGACTTAGTATTTATCTCTTTTGTTTTTGCGACTGAAACAATATAATTTTTTCCTATCATTCCGGTAACTAACTTATTTTTTTCTTGCTTTTGATAATACAAGAAATTGCTATCTTGTCCTATTATTATCACATCATAAACGCCATCATTCCATCCATTAAGCTCAATTGTACAATTGTATCCTTCATACTCTGGACATGGCAAAATACTTTCGCCCTGCATCTGATTGTCATCCGAAACAATGCCAAGACTAATATCCTTGTTTTCTATATTATCGTTTTCATCAAGAAGACTATCTATACTTATGTTTAATAGTTTGGAAATACCTTTTAAATTTGAAACATCTGGGATTCCTATGTTGTTCTCCCACTTTGCTACAGCTGATCTTGAAATGTTAAGAGCTTCCGCAAATTGTTCCTGTGACAAACCCGAAATGTTCATTGCCGCTTTTAGTTTTTCTCCAAATGTCATGTAAGATGACCTCCTCTAATATTTTTCCAAATCATTTTATGATAAATTGGGGACGTTACACCATACACAGACTGTAACACTCATTGTTACTTTCCGTAACACGACAAATAATAATGTAAAATGAACCGAAAATTATAATTTATCATCGTCGCTTATACTTAAATTCAAAGTGCATTTTTTTAATTCGTATCGCAGCAATTTTAAAAGTTATAAACCAGTTGTAAATTCCTTTCTTACGTCAAATGCTTGAAAACAAAGGATTTCGAGCTATTGGTTAATTGTGAACTTCCTGAAAAATTAACTCTCGACAGCTCCCTGGTTTATTCCTGAGAGTCATCGGCGGTGAGAAAATCCATGATCTCCTCAAATGATCGGTTGCTATGCTCGATTGCCTGAAGCAGTTCCTTGTTGTGTAACTCATCGCGTTTTTTCATCAGCTGATTGAGCTGCTCGAGTTCAGCTTCGTACTTATCCTTGGCTTTGGAAACGACCAGCTTCTGCTGTTCGATCTTGTCATCGATACGTTGGTGCCTGTCACCAGATATTTGTTATTTCTTACCTCCTGGATAAAAAGGAATGAACCCGCCTCTTATTTTAGAATCAGGATATTTTTAAGTGTCGTAATTCAACCCCTGTAATCTTCGGTGTTTTCGCTTTCTGCTCCTATAGACAGCCCGTAGCCAAGTAGTACATCCCGGCATAAAGAAATCCAGCCCCGAAGGACTGGACATCATTCTTCTGTACTTAAAATATCTTATTCTCGTAGTCCTGCAGTTCATGGAATATGTTGTCCACAATGACAGTATCTCCCTCAATTCTGTATAGCAAAAAGTAGTCATGAGATAGGAAATTCATTCTCCGGTAACCAAGCTCTCTAAGCCGCGGATTATCACACAGTTTTAAGCTCCCGGCCACTCTGGAGAGACCGATCTTTGTAGCTTCAAAGTCATTCAGTACATTGGAAGCCGCCTGATCGCTTTTCTTCTCAAGTAAAAGATATCTGATAAACCCATCCAAATCCGCTTCGGCATCGGATGTAATAACAACCTTATATTCCATATTTCTGTCTCATATCGGATATCACATCATCCGCATCTCGTACCATACCCTCTGCCGCATGCTGTCTTGATACTTCAAGTTTTTTAAGTACCTCATCCTCTGTCAATGTCACATATGGATTTACCGTCTTTTTCTTTAATTCAAAAGGAAATCCGTTATTTGCAACGGCCTGGGTAAGAAACATCCTGATAGCGGAAGTCGTATCTGTTCCTAACTCCCTGAACAGGGTGTCGGATTTTGTTTTGAGCTCATCATCAACACGTATCTGTATTGTACTTGACATATCGCACCTCCTCGTTGATTACCACTTGTATTATACTGCTACTTCAATACAAACGCAATGATTTAGCATGCGGTTTTTATGTTGTATAGAATGTATAGATTTTATTACGCCCACAAACACAGTATCACGTTTTAACACATAAGATTGAGCAGAGCCTCTTCCTGGAGCCTGGTGCCGGCAGGCATACGCCGATGTTTATCCATGCGTTTTTTGATACGGCAATCCGGATCCGATTTCTCCGGCGAGCTGGAATCCTTCCCGGGCAGCGAGGACGGCGATGATTTCATTGATGACGGCGGCAGCGGCAATGGTACCCTTTACGAGTGCCGCAAGCTCTGGCCTGGGGTCGGCCAGTACGCCGCATACAATCCCGTTGACATCCTCCCACGACTCAAGTCGTGGGATTCCTTAAGATAAAGTCAACATCACTTATCCTTATAGAATAAGATATAGATGACCGTTTTCAGGTTTTACCGTCTATGCGGATTTCGATACAGAGTATCTAATCTCCAAGGCGGAAGGCTGATGTCTGAACCTTTTGTATGCTCTATGGATCTTAAAAGCCAAAACACTGCTTCATGGATCTATTGCTTTTCTTCATTTCCGATATAAGTTTATCTTGCCGTCTGACAAAACTGTCAAAGGTACTCATGCATTTATCCCTGTCGGGATGTGTGAATGTATCGTCTGTATTAAGTATCAGGAACGCACTATAAAGGTCTCTCTGTACGGTACGTCCATCTATGATCTTGGTTCTCTGCGATAGTGGGGCTTTAGTACAGGTATCCGTACTATGGTCATACTGGCTCGCTTTATAGTCTTTCGTCGCTATCTTTGTTACTGACCCGCCATAAAGTGAGGCTTTCTGTTCCAGCAGATGTATAAATAGTGCCGGTGCCCTGTTGTTTAAGGATCGACCGTATCGTTTTTTGCGCTTGTATTTATGTACATGCCTTACAGAACCGTCTTTCGTTTTTACTTCAGAGATTCTGTCTGAGTGCTCAGTGTTCTTTGACCTCTTTGCCAGAGTCTTATAATCCATATCTTCGATATAAAAGTCTCTGGCATCTTTTAGAAGTTTATTGACCAGCCTGTTGTGTGACTGCTTTATATAATCCGACCGTACACGGTACAGATATTTGAGCCTGTTCCTCCGTCTGATATAAGTCTTTGAGGACTTCCATCTGTCAGGATTGCTTTTGTCTATCGTACCGTCAGGATTGTATTTATCCGGGTTCGAGGATCTTTTTGAAAGATCCATATGATACTGGGTATCTACGATCTCTTTGTTATACTTACCAATATCAGGAGCCAACTCTTCAAGATATACGTCTTCATCTGATACTGCCGCCATGGTGGATACCCCCGGGTCGATACCGCAGGCCTTATTTCCGGCGGTCAGTTTCTTGGGAGCCGGTCCTTTCAGGACGACTACAATATAGTAGTGCCAGCCGTTCGGGAACATCCGGCGTTTGACATCGCAGTAGCTTATATCAGAAGAGAGTGCTTCATACACGTAGTCCATGGATGACTTTTTAGGGCGTTTCACCTTATACGTGTGGCCCATCCATACGGCGGAAAAGGTCTTCGTATCAAACCGCATACCGTTTTTCGTGGATTTCCCGCCTATGGTATCAAAGTCCCTGTATTTTTTGAAGTGTACTGCCTTTCCGTCACCGAAAAGATACTTCTCTGCCGACTGCCATACACGGGTGGCTTCCTTTTGAACCTGCTGTGACGACAGGAGCTTATGATACTGTTTCGCACATTTTTTGATATATGACTGGAAACTGTATTCAGAAAGCCCCATATCCTGCCGGATGTTCTTCATCCTGTCTGACAGGTTTTTCTTATAGGCCGTTTCTGCCTTGGAAAGTTTCTGTTTGACCTTGTGTTTTTTTAGAAATGCGATGTATTCTGTTCTTAGCTGCTGGTAGTCTTTATCATACTTCAGACGTATGAGGAGTTTTTGAGCATGCTTTACCAGTACGTTATGGATATGCGACAGGGCATGGAAGCTTTGGTCTATGAGATAACCTTCGTATGCAGATGTATCAAGTCTTAAGCATACGGTATGCATAGGTTTTGATGTTTTCGTTCCCGTCATAGACTATGACCTCGTTTTCTGTGTCTCCACGTACCATTTGATGGTTTCAGAACTTACATTGCCTGCCGTACTGACAAAGTACGATCTTGTCCACAGGGAAGGCATCTTCTTAAGCTGGGGAAACTCATCCCTTAGTGCATGGGAAGTCGCGCCTTTTATGTATTTCAGGATATCCGGTATGGGTATCTGGGGATAGACACTTACAAACATGTGGACGTGATCAACATGACATTCCATAGTGATGATGTCGATGTTCCTGCGTTTGCACTCCTGCCGTGTGAGTTCTTTAAACCTGTCCTCGACACCTGGTATGTTAAATATCTTTCTGCGGTATCTTGGACAGAATACGAGATGGTAGTTTATAAACGATACTGTTGTAGCTGTTCTTTTATATTGATTTTCCATATGTGTATATTATGCATTCTTTTATACACAAAGTCAAGGGCAAAAAGGAAAAAAGGGCTATCATCCCACGGTTAAAACCGTGGGCTTTCCCGCCCTAAATGTTCTGTAAACCGGGCCTTACCTTCTTTCATGGCATCGGCCCAGTCACACCAAAGGTCCGGATGGATATGCGGCCCCAGCTCACAATGGCTGATTCGAACCATGCCATATTCCCTCCAGGGCCTTGCGATATAGCAGGACCCGTCCGGCAGCCCCTCGACTGCAGTAAAACGACAGTTTTCCGCAAGGAAACCGCATTCCACATGTTCCGGAGTAGACGGGGCAAATATAAACCCTGGCTCCACACTCCGAAACTCGCAATTTGTAAACCTTGCACTTGCTCCCCCAAAGATGAAATCAACACCGCCCTCAATCAAGCAGTTATTGAAGGAAAAGGTCCGATTGGTTCGTGGCAGAAATTGGCCTGGTCCGATAAAACCGTCCTTTTCCCGTTCTTTCTCCGGAAGTGGCGCTAAAAAAAGTGTGTCCTGATGCCCTCTTATGATGCAATTCTCCAGCCTGATATCCTCCCCATCCAGATAAAGAGCGATAGCCTGCCCGACTTCTTTGCCCGGCCCCGCTGTATTTTCAAAAAGACAGTTTCGAAAAGTGATATGATTCCCCTGCACCAGAAGCGAAGCCGTCCGGAAAGTGTGATACGGCCGCCCGTCCTCATGCATGACTCTGGCGGATAAATGGCCGGTAAAACGGCAGTTTTCATATACCTTGCCATCTTCAGACAAAACCACCGATTCTTTTCCAGCTTCAAAAGTTTGCCTGTATTGAAATCCCCCTGTTGTGATATCCATAGAACACCCCTTGATTTTCTGAAAAATACATTTTCCCTTGCTTTTACATGATGTATATAATAATATTGTATTATAGTTTTGTAAGCGCTTTCATTCAATGCTAAAAAATATAAGGCGAGGCCAAACATGAATATCTATGATATTGCAAAACTTTCCGGCGTCTCGATTGCCACAGTATCGAGAGTCATTAATGGCAGCAGCAAGGTAAGCGAGCGAACGAGGCGAAAGGTACTTTCTGTGATTGAAAAAGCAGATTATACACCCAATGTCTTCGCGCAAGGTCTAGGTTTGAACACCATGCATACCATCGGGATCCTGGTCCCGGATATTGCGGATATCTATATGTCGAACGCCGTTTCCATTCTGGAAAAATATCTCTCGGAATACGATTATGACTGTATCCTCTCCTGCTCGACTTTCGATCAAGAGGCAAAGGAAGCCCATGTCCGTATGCTTTTGTCAAAGCATATCGATGGTCTGATCCTTGTTGGTTCCACTTATGCCGGTCATGGCATCGATGACCATGAAACCGATTATATCCGAGAAGCTGCAGAGCAGGTTCCTGTGTTCATTATTAACGGAAAGGTGCACGGTGAGAATGTCTATTCTTCGGTCTCCGAGGACCGGGTTGCAGTTCGTGATGCCACATCCCTTCTGATCAAGGCCGGAAGAAAGAAAATTCTCTTTCTCACTGAATCATCGTCTTACAGTGCTTCGGAAAAGCAAAAAGGTTATGAAGATGCCCTGTCTTCGCACGGACTCCCGGTTTCCGGCGATTTGAAGATCAAGCTCCGTTCGGCTGAACCCCACTATGTCCGTGATATTCTGCTCCAGTACAGCAAACTTACCTTTGATGCCGTTATTACAACCAATGACAGTATTGCTGTCGGTGCAGTCAAATATGCCAATGTCCGCTCTCTCTCCATTCCGGAGGATATCGCGATCATAGGTTATAACAATTCTTCCCTTGCCGTGACTTGCGAGCCGGAAATTACCAGCATTGATGGAAGAAGTGAACAACTTTGTCACGACACCGTCCTCAATCTGATCAACTTATTGAACGGAAAGTCCGAGATCCCGGAGCTTCTATCCGTGCCCAGCCGGCTGATCAAGAGGAATACAACGAACTTTTGATGGCGAAACCAGGGGCAGGCTTTGCCATTATCTTAATATCACTTACTTTTCAAAATTACGATAGTGGACTTCTATGAAACCAAGGCAGACCGGTGCCATTATCTTAATATCACTTGCTTTTCAAAATTACGATAGTGATCTCCTGATTTCACTATCGTAATTTTTTAGTCACTTCATATTACGATAAATAGTGACGAAAACCGGGTAAAATCACTCTCTCACTATCGGGATTTTAAAATTCTATCTGTATTACGATATTTGAACCATGCCCGGCTCCGTTGGATACCCCAAACCCTTAGCAGATGCCCTCAGCTGATCCCCTGAGCAGATACCCTTAGCAAATGCCCTTAGCAGATTCCCTTAGCAGATCCCCTCAGCAGATCCCCTTCGCAGATACCCTTCACAGATACCCTTAGCAGATCCGTCCCCACCCCACCCATTCCATACAATAATATAGCTAAAATGTGTAAGTGCTTTCATTTTTCTATTGACTTGCCAGACTAAAGTGCTATTATTTCTATTGTAAGCGGTTACATTATATGGGCTTTTATATATCCAGGCAAGAAGCGAGGAGAAACAAGTCACATAATCACATGTAATCAGTCACAAAGTCATATGTTGTTACACAAGCATTACATCATCATAAGTAGTCACAGGTAGTTATCAGGAGGTTTTTTACATGAAGCAATTTATGGACAAGGATTTCATGCTCACGACAGAGACTGCAAAGCATCTTTTCCACGATTATTCAGAGCAGCTGCCAATCATCGATTATCACTGCCATATTTCTCCGAGAGAGATCTATGAGGACCGGCGCTACAACAATATCGCTGAGGTCTGGCTCGGCGGAAAGAATCCGGACGGAAGCTATTTCGGCGACCATTACAAATGGAGACTCATGCGGTCCAACGGAGTCCCGGAAAATCTTGTAACGGGAGATGCCGATCCATATGACAAGTTCCTTGCATTTGCAAAAACTCTGGAAATGGCCATCGGAAATCCTATGTACCATTGGAGCAACCTCGAGTTGAAGACTTATTTCGGCATCAACGAACCCCTGACTCCCGAGAATGCCCGGGAAATCTGGGATAAGACCAGTGAGATGCTCCAGAAGGACCCCGACCTGTCCGTCCGCGGCATCATTAAGAAGTCCAATGTTAAATATGTCGGCACTACCGATGATCCTGCCGATTCTCTGGAATGGCATGAGAAGCTGGCTGCCGAGAAGGATCTCGGTTTTCTGGTCTGCCCTTCCTTCCGTCCCGACAAGGCCGTGAATATCCAGAAGAAGGGCTTCCCTGAATACATGGAAAAACTTTCCAAGGCTTCCGGCATTGAAATCAAGACCGCAGCCGATGTCTGCAAGGCCCTGAATAACCGGATCGATTTCTTTAAGAAACATGGCTGCCGGGCAAGCGATCATGGCCTTGACTATGTACCTTTTGAAAAATGCAGCATGGAAGAAGCCAATCGCGTTTTCGAAAAGGCAATGCAGGGCGAAGCTCTCACAAAGAAGGAAATCGACGAGTATCAGACCACCGTTCTTCTCTCTCTTGCCAGAAAATATCATAAGGAAAACATTGTCATGGAGATCCATTACTCCTGCACAAGAGATAACAACCAGAGAATGTACGAACTGGAAGGTCCGGATACCGGCTTTGATATGATTGCCAAGTCCCAGTGCTACAACCAGCTTGCTCAGTTCTTCTCCGAACTCGATCAAACGCAGGAACTTCCGAAGACCATTGTCTTCTCTCTGGACGAAGCGGACTTTAACCAGATCACGACCTGTCTTGGCTGCTTCCAGTCAGAAGAGATCCCCGGAAAAATGCAGCTCGGCGCCGCATGGTGGTTCCTTGACACCAGAGATGGCATGGAAGCGCAGATGAAATCGCTCGCCCGCCTCGGCCTGCTCGGCACCTTTACAGGAATGCTCACAGACTCCAGATCCTTCCTGTCCTATACCAGACATGACTACTTCCGTAGGATCATGTGCAATCTGATCGGCAAATGGGTCGAAGACGGCGAATATCCGAATAACGAAGAGTCACTGAAGAAGATCGTGGAAGGCATCAGCTACTACAATGCCAAGAGATATTTTAATCTCTGATCCTTTTACAAATGTAGAGCGACCCTGAAGAAAGAATTGATTTTAAGAAGAAAGAAAAGGGAATATCAAGGAGGAGAAATGGAACAGTTAAATTATCGTGTTTTGGAAAAGTCCGGTTACAAGGGATACATCCTTCCGAAAGATTCGGCGCCGGTCAAGGTTCTGCAGTTCGGTGAGGGAAACTTCCTTCGTGCCTTTGTGGATTACTGGTTTGATATGTCCAATGAAAAAGCCGGCTGGAACGGCAAAGTAGCTCTGGTGCAGCCGATTGCCAATGGGCTGACCTCCATTATCAACAGCCAGGAAGGACTCTATACCCTCTATCTCCGCGGTTCGGAAAATGGTGAGAAGGTCGATCGAAAGCGTGTCATCTCTGTGGTTGACCGCTGCTACAATCCTTATGAAAGTGCTGACTGGGAAAAGGTCAAGGAAATTGCCAAGAGCCCGGAGCTCGAATACATCGCTTCCAACACAACAGAGGCCGGCATTGTCTATGATCCTTCCGTCAAGAAGGATGATGAGCCGCAGAATTCCTTCCCCGGAAAGCTGACCAGCCTTCTCTATGAGCGTTTCAAGGCAGGTCAGAAGGGTGTCACCATCCTTTCCTGCGAATTGATCGACAATAACGGCAGAGAGTTAAAAAAGTGCGTCCTGCAGCATGCCAAAGACTGGGATCTCGGAGATGATTTCCTGGCCTATATTCAAAATGACAACCTGTTCTGCTCTACCCTGGTAGACCGGATCGTTCCCGGCCGCATTCGCGATGAAAAAGAAAATGCTGCATTGGATGCAGCAAACGGTTATGAGGACTGTCTGAAGGATGTCGGCGAAGTATTCGGCGTCTGGTATATCGAAGGGCCGAAGGAATTGGAAGATCGCCTGCCTTTCAAGAGATCCGGACTCAATGTTCATGTGGTTCCGGAAGTTGCTCCTTATAAGAAACGTAAGGTCAGAATCTTAAATGGTGCGCATACCGGTTTTGTCCTTGGCGCTTATCTGGCCGGTTTTGACATCGTTCGTGACTGCATGCACGATGAGACCGTACATGCTTTCATGAATCAGCTGCTTTTTGATGAGGTCATTCCGATTCTTCCTTTGGACAAGAAAGACTGCGAAGAATTCGCTTCAGCTGTGACTGACCGCTTCAACAATCCTTTTGTAGATCACCAGTTGATGAGCATCTCTCTGAATTCTACATCAAAATGGAAGGCCAGAGACCTGCCCTCTCTTCTGGAATATGTCGATAAATTCGGCAAACTTCCTGAAGCACTCTGCATGGGATTTGCAGCCTACATTGCTTTCTATTCCACCAATCTCCTCCGTCGGGAAGAAGATGGTCTGATTGCAAAGCGGCCCGCAGGAAATGAATATAAGATTCAGGATGACGATTGGGCTCTGGATTTCTACTGGGAGCACAAAGACGCCGACGACAAGACCCTGGTTCATGACGTTCTCACCAATCAGAAGATGTGGGATCAGGATCTGACACAGGTTCCGGGACTGGAAGACAAGGTTCTTTCTGACCTTTCCATCATAAGAAAAGACGGGGCCAAGGCAGCTTATGCTTCTATTTTAAAATAAGGAATTCAATGAAATCAGAGGAAAGGTTCTAAAAACAGATCAGGCATATGCTTCTATTTTGAAAATGCAAAAGAAGCATATGCCTGTCTTGTACAAAACGAGGAAATCACTATGAAACTCATACACATCCATCCCCATGACAATGTTGCCGTTGCCTTGGAGGACATCAAAGAAGGGGAAGAACTAAGCATTGATGGTTTTTCCGTCAAGGTGCTCGAACCCATCCCGCGCGGTCATAAGATTGCGCTGACGGAAATAAAAAAAGACAGTCCTGTCATCAAGTACGGGAATCCTATCGCCCTTGCATCTTGCGATATTTTAAAGGGCAGCTGGGTTCATACAAGGAATGCACACACCGGTCTCTCCGAAGAAGCGGACTATGTCTATGACCACAAGGTCTATGATCTGCCTGTCTATTCCGAAGAAGAAAGGGAAAAGCTGACCTTCCGGGGCTACCGGCGGAAAGACGGCCGTGTCGGCATTCGGAATGAACTATGGATCATCCCAATAGTAGGCTGTGTCAACGGAATTGCCAAACAACTGGTGGAGAACAATCAGGATCTGGTCAAAGATCCTGTGGACGGTCTATATTGCTACCCACATCCCTTCGGCTGCTCACAGCTTGGAGATGACCTGGCCCAGACGAAAAAACTTCTGACGGCGCTCGTCCGCCATCCCAATGCCGGCGGTGTGCTCTGCCTGGGGCTTGGCTGCGAGAATCTGCAGCTTGATATGTTCAAAGAAGAGCTTGGGGAATATGACCCCGACCGGGTGAAATTCCTGATCTGTCAGGATGTCGAGGATGAATTGAAAGAAGGCACCCGGCTGTTACGGGAGCTGGCTTCTTATGCTTCTAAGTTCCATCGGGAGACGCTTCCTGCATCGGAACTTGTTGTCGGTATGAAATGCGGCGGTTCGGACGGTCTGTCCGGCATCACAGCCAATCCTGTTGTCGGCCGTTTCTCTGACCGACTGATCTCCCTTGGCGGTTCGACGGTTCTGACGGAAGTACCCGAGATGTTCGGCGCGGAAAATATTCTTTTCTCCCGCTGCAAGGACAAAGAGACCTTCGACCGGGCGGTCGAGATGGTCAATGACTTCAAGAAGTATTTCACCAGCCACGGCCAGGTCGTATACGAGAATCCTTCGCCGGGCAACAAAAAGGGCGGCATCACAACGCTGGAAGACAAGTCCTGCGGTTGTGTCCAGAAGGGCGGAAGTGCCCAGATCGTCGATGTTCTTCATTATGCGGAGACGGTTACAAAGAAGGGCTTAAACCTCCTGTCCGGTCCCGGAAACGACCTCGTCAGCGCAACCGACCTGACAGCGGCAGGCGCCCATCTGATCCTCTTTACGACCGGCCGCGGAACTCCTTTCGGTGCCCCTGCGCCAACGGTTAAAATATCGACCAATACTGCACTTTTCAAGAAAAAGCAGGATTGGATCGATTTCAATGCCGGAACGGTGGCAGACGGGGAGGAATCCATTGACGAAGCCGGACAGAGGCTTCTCTCCTACGTCCTTCGTGTGGCATCCGGAGAAGAAACGCTGGCAGAAAAGCACGGCTGCCGGGAGATCTCCATCTTTAAGGATGGGGTAGTGCTGTAGGCAAATGATCATAAGCATAATACAGATCAAATGAATAAAATCTGATCGTCTCGGTTTGCTTTTTACGGGTGATCGTAATACAGATGAAATCAAAAAATCCGATCGTGAAAGTTTTTCCACGATCGGATTTTTCTGTTTCTTTTTTTGTCAAGACTCGCTCGCGAGTCTTGCGCGCCGGATTCGGGTCTGCTTCAGCAGACAAATTCCTGTCCGAATCCGTGCGCATCCTCGCGGAGCGTTTAACTCAGTCGGAGCTTGTACTCCGACTGAGTTAAATCACCTCATGCCTGAGCCAGCGCATGGACTTGAATCTCCATTGATAGATGATTCCTCTCACAAACCAATCGGAGAACATTCCGATCCAGACTGCCATAGGTCCCATGCCAAAGACCCGGATCAAAACGGTTGCCAGAATCACACGGCACATCCACATGGTGCAGGAAGATACAATCATTGAGAACTTCACATCTCCGGCTGCCCGCATTCCATAGGCGATAATGAAGGCCGGTGTCCAGATCAGAGGTTTCACAATGGTGATCCAGGTAACCATGTAGAAACACAGTCTTCCGGAGAAAGGCTCCATTCCGCCCAGCCAGATGACAGGCTTTGCCATGGCAAAAATCAGAAGGCAGGAGACGATGATCACATATTCAGAGATATCCATGAGGCGGAGGACATAATACTTCGCCTCTTCTTTCTTTCCGGCTCCAAGAGACTGACCGACGACGGTCATCAGCCCGATCCCGACACCGATCGCGCCGACGCCGTTTACACTTTCCATAATATTGGTCATGGCCTGGGCTGCAATGGATGCCGTTCCAAGCGTCGACACACTCGACTGAATGGCCAGCTTTCCGAACTGAAACATACTGTTTTCAACACCGGATGGAATGCCGATCGACAGGATCTTTCTGATCATCTTCCAGTCCGGTTTCACCAGATAACGACGAATCACGATCTCCTGCCTTGGCAGACGGAGAAAAGCGAAAATGACCAGTGCACAGAAGATACGGGACAAAAGCGTTGAAAGTGCAGCTCCTGCCACGCCCATATGCAGAACGAACATGAAGAAGGCATTTCCGATGATATTCAACCCATTTGAGATTACGGAAACCGTCATCGGAAATCTGCTGTTGCCACCGGCCCGAAAAAAAGCACTGCCCGACTGATAGAGGGCTATAAAAGGAAATGAAATGCTTGTATAAGCAAAGTAGACCAAGGCGTAATACATGACATCATCTTCGACACTTCCGAAGACAAGCGAAAGTATTGGTTTCCTCAAAAGAAAGCAAACCAGTCCTATGGCAAAAGACAGGGCAAAGCAGGAGAACATCACCTGTTCTGCGGCACGGTTTGCATCTTTTCGGTCCTTCCTTCCGATATATTGAGAGCAGATGATGGTTCCGCCGGTCGCAAGTGCGGCAAAGGCCTGGATGACCAGATTGTTGATGGAATCTGAAAGAGAAACTGCAGATACTTCTGCAGAACCCAGCCTCGACACCATCATGGTGTCTGCCATACCCATCAAAGAAGCAAGAAGCTGCTCCACCATGAGAGGAATCAGAAGTTTCCATAGCTTACTTCCCGTAAACATAAGGTGATCCCAGTCAATTTGATCCCGATCGAAGGATCGGGCATATAACTTAACAAAGATTCCCCCGGGTATTTTTTTCTTCTTACCTGTCATTGCAATTCCTGATTTCTATTTCTTCTGTTCTCATTCCTGGATATGAGTGGTTCCCGGCATCGCTGCCCCTCTTCTTTTCTCATTCCTGGATATGAGTGGTTCCTGGCATCGCTGCTCCCCACTATGATCATCCCTTCAATTCTTCCTCACTCCTATTCCCCGGCATGTTTGTAAACACTTACATTTTATCATTAAGCAATTTCAATTGCAAATCTGTTCCCTGCGAAATTCAGTTGACAATTCGGCATTTCATAGTAAAATATGAATTAGAAAGAAAATGTAAACGCTTTCAATATGATACTTACAGTGCCAATGGCACATTTGACACTGTAGTCAACTTGTGAGTTGTGCGTTTCAGAAAGGTTGTTTCTATGTCTAATTCACCAAAACAGCAGGCTGTCTTTGAACAGTTTGCCAAAATCGGCATCATACCGGTCGTCGTACTGAATGATGCATCTGATGCAGTGGAGCTTGGAAAATGCCTGATGCAGGGGCTTCCGGCAGCAGAAGTCACATTCCGGACCGCTGCAGCCGAAGAATCCATCCGCATCATGTCCGAGACCTATCCGGATCTTCTGGTCGGTGCCGGCACCGTTCTCTCAGTCGATCAGGCCAAGAGGGCCATCAATGCAGGAGCCCGGTTCATCGTTTCTCCCGGATTTGACCCGGAAGTCGTTTCCTACTGCTTAGATCATGATATTCCCGTTTGCCCGGGAACGCAATCTCCTTCCGAGATGATAGCAGCCATGAAAATGGGGCTCGACCACGTGAAGTTCTTCCCGGCAGAGCCGTCCGGCGGACTTCCCATGATCAAGGCCATCACTTCTGCCCTGGTTGATCTTCGCATCATGCCAACCGGCGGCATCAATCCATCCAACGTCAGAGATTATCTGCAATGCGAGAAGATCTTCTGTGCCGGTGGCTCCTGGATGGTCAAGGGCGACCTCATCAAGGCGCATGACTGGGACAAGATCACTGCCCTTGTCAAGGAAGCGGCAGCCATTGTCAAAGAAGTCAGAGGATAAAATATAAACCGTTGAAAGGATTGGTTTATATTTCACTCAATTCAATCAAATCGAAGCAGCAGGAAGACATGCGATATCACAGGTTCAAGATCTTGCTGTTCGATTGAAATATTAAGTTTTTTATTCACAATATGAAAACAGGAGGGGAACATGGGAATTATTGACAAATTCAGACTGGACGGAAAAGTAGCTTGGATCACGGGTGCATCCTACGGACTCGGACTTGCCTATGCTGAGGCGATGGCTGAGGTCGGTGCAAAGATCGTATTCAACGATATCAACGAGGATCTGGTCAATCGCGGCCTTTCGGAATACAAGAAAAAGGGCATCGATGCCTATGGTAAGGTTTGCGATGTCACCAAGGAAGATCAGGTCGATGCCTTTGTGAAGGATGTCATCGACAAGTTCGGACACATTGATATCCTGGTGAACAATGCAGGAATTATCAAGAGAATTCCTATGGTTGACATGACCGTAGCACAGTGGGATCAGGTCATCAATGTTGATCTGACAGGACCTTTCATCTGCTCCAAGGCCGTTCTTCCTTACATGATCAAGCAGAAGTCCGGCAAGATCATCAATGCCTGCTCCATGATGTCGGAGCTCGGACGTGAGACTGTCAGTGCATATGCCGCAGCCAAGGGCGGCCTGAAGATGCTGACCAAGAACATCTGCTCCGAATACGGTCAGTATAATATTCAGTGCAACGCGATCGGACCGGGCTATATTGCTACTCCGCAGACAGCTCCTCTTCGTGAGAAGCAGGCAGATGGCTCTATGCATCCTTTTGATCGCTTCATCCGCTCCAAGACACCTGCACAGCGTTGGGGCACTACTGAGGATCTCCAGGGCCTGGCAGTCTTTCTTGCATCTCCTGCTTCTGATTTTATTAACGGACAGGTCGTGTATATTGACGGCGGAATCCTCGCTTATATCGGACAGGATCCTTCTCAGCTGGATGAATCCAAGTTCAAGGATGTCGAGGAAACAGCTGATGTGAAGGTTTTAGACAAGTAAGATCTTAACTTAACACAAGATATCTTAACTTAACATAAGAGGTCTTAACTTAACATAAAAAATCTTAACTTAACATAAGATCTCTTAACTTAACAAAGGGGCGTGTGAAAATCTTCACACGCCCCTTCATTCAAGAGAAACAAACTTATCGTAAGGTACGATATCAATATTCTTATCTCAGGTCTTGCATTCTGACTTCATCCATATCATCGAAGTCCTGATTCTCTCCGACCATTCCCCAAATAAAGGTATAATTCCGGCTTCCGCTTCCTGCATGAATGGACCAGGAAGGAGAAATTACAGCCTGTTCATTTCTTACCACAAGATGTCTGGTCTCCGTCGGCTCTCCCATATAATGCATAACAAAGGCATCTTCCGGCAGATCAAAATAGAGATAGACCTCCATGCGGCGGTCATGTGTATGGCACGGCATGGTATTCCAGACACTACCGGGCTCCAGATGTGTCATTCCCATTTCCAGTTGGCAGGACTCTACCTGGCCGGGAAGAATATACTTATTAATGGTACGATGGTTGGAATCTTCCAGACAGCCCAGTTCTTTCTTATTCTCAGGCTTGATTTCGACATCGTAATCATGCTCTGCTTTCTTGTCCTTCAGAATTCGCTTGGTCGGATAGGTCATGTGAGCCGGACCGCTGCACATATAGAACTTTGCCGGATCCGCTGCATCCAGGCTTTCAAAGACGATATCCTTGGTTCCACGACCGATATACATGCCGTCTCTGGACCCGATCTCGTATACTGTACCGTCAGCAGTGATCTTTCCTGGGCCTCCGATATTGATGATCCCCAGTTCCCTTCTCTCAAGGAAATAGGAAGCGCGAAGCTCATCTCCGGCTTCCAGCCGGAGTGCCTTCTTCACCGGGCAGGCGCCTCCGAAAATAATACGATCGATATGACTGTATACAAGCTTGATCTCATCCTCAAAAAAGATCTTCTCCACCAGGAATTCTTCTCTCAGCCGGTCTGTATCATAATGTTTCTCATCTTTTGGTGAACATGCTGTTCTAAGTTCCATAATATCCTCCTTACTTGAATATTAAAAAGTTACAAATATCTCAGATTTTCGATCTCTTTCTCTATAACTCCGACCATTTCAGGCGCCTTGTCATCGCATCCTTCCACTGTGATATCCAAAAGCCGAACTTTCTCAATATTGTGAAGGACGAAGCTCCGCCCGTTCATATAAGGCACATGGTCGGCCATAATAGCCTGCTCCGGCTGCCGTTCGGACGCCGGTGCAAAAGACGCCCGCATTCCTTTCACATCAATACAGGCAATTTTCTGTTCCGGCAGCCCATCAGCTGTCACCAGACTCCCATGGACATCTTTACAATCAATATTCGACAGGCAGATCCTTCCGATGACCGGCGTTCCCTCATCAACCGGGAACTCCTCCAGAGACTGGACATATTCACTATGCCCGTCCGGATCACAGCAATAGAACATATTCACGGTTAAGGGCATATGAACCTGATCCATCCGGATGTTTTCGAAATACAGGCCATCGAGCAGTGATTCCTTTCCCCTGCCTCGTCTGGACTTGATGCGAACTCCCCGATCCGTTCCCTGGAAAATGCATCGACTGACATGGACATCTACAACTCCGCCGGCGATCTCCGAACCAACCGTGACAGCGCCGTGGCCGTTCTCCAAAAGGCAGTTTCGGATCTCGATCTTTTTTGTTCGTTTCAAATGATTCTTTGCCATATAGAGTTTTCCGCTCTTAATGGCAATGCAGTCATCTCCGACAGAGATATCGGTTCCGAGAACCAGGACATCCTCACAGCTTTCCGGATCAAATCCGTCTGTATTGGGCGACTGGTAGGGATTCTTTATCTTCAAATTATAGAAAGCCAGATGATTCGAATAATAAGGATGAAGGGTCCAGCTCGGTGACATGGTTAAGGTCAGGCCCTGCATACGGATATTGGAGCATCGGCAGAAATATACGAGATTGGGTCGCCAGGCGCCTTCCTTTTCCTTAGGATTTTGCCACCAATCACCGTTTTGGGCGCAGCCATTGATGGTACCTTCTCCTATGATATCTATGTCTTCGCAATCAATCGCAGTAATCAGAGATCCAAACATGGAAAGGGGGTTCCCCTCCCAGGAGCCGAAATTCACTTCCTGTGATTCATCTGTGGATGACGTCATACCGGTCAGAATCGGATATTTCTTCCTGTCTGTAAGTCCCAGAAGCTCAGCACCTTTTTCAAGATAGAGCGTCATATGGCTTTTCAAGAAAAGCGGGCCCGATCTATATTTCCCAGCCGGGATATAAACCGTACCGTCCTTAGGACAGGAAAGAATGGCTGCCTGAAGGAAGGGGGTATCCTCCTTTACGCCATCTCCCACGGCACCGAATTCCCGGACATCCAATAAAAAGCTCTCCGGTTTTGTGGTAAAGGTCTTCGATTCTCCGTCAATGGTAAGGGTATACTCCCGATCCGGAAGAAGGCCGTAAATGGAAAAGACATTTGTCTCTGCCTTCATACATTCCCGGCCGTCTAATTCGACTGTCACAGGCTTTGGCGGTTTGAAAATTTCCTCGTTCAGAAGTTCGATTGTTACGCTGCGTCGGAAAACCGCACTGATTTCATATCTCATATCATTTTTTCCTCCGCAGGAGTTCCGTATAGGCCAGAAGGAAGGGAGCCGTTCCTTTTGCATCATTTTTTACAACCGGTTCACTGAGATAATAGGCAATGGATCCGTCGCGGTGATCCTTTCCTCCGAGACCTGCAACAAGACAGATGCCATCAAGTCCTATGGTATGATCCGGATTTTTAATCAGCTTCTTTCGAATCAGGCCTTCCATGGCTTTCTCTCCGATTGCGGCATAGCGTTCCGGCAGGATGCCAAGGCGAACCGCCTTCAAAACACCATAAGCAATCAAAGCCGAGCCAGACGTCTCCTCATAATTTCCTTCCAGATCGGGAAGATTTACGATCTGGTAGAAGAGTCCGTCTTTGTCCTGCCATTTGGCAAGCGAATCTACAAGATTCTGCAGCATGGTTCCCAGATATCTTTTTTCATAATAAAGCTGCTCGTCAAAAAGCTCCGCTGCATCTGTCAGCGCGCATACAAACCAGCCGAGAGAACGAAGCCAGAAGTTCCTGCTGCAGCCCGTCTTGGGATCTGCCCAATACATTTGTCTCGATTCATCAAAGCCATGATAGTAGAGACCGGTCTTCGGATCCTTCATATACTTCTCGACATTCTGAAACTGGCGGAAAGAATCCACACAAAATCTCATCTTGTCAAAGCGGTTCTCATACTCGATATAAAAGGGCTGGGCCATATATAAACCATCCAGCCAGACCTGATTGGGGTAGATCTCCTTATGCCAGAAATTTCCGGACGCCGTCCTCGGCTGGATCTTCAGTTGATAGCGGATCGTATCCATGGCCTTTCTGTACTTTTCCTTGCCTGTATAACGATAGAGAGGAAACAGAGACCGGCCCATGTTAATATTATCGAGATTTTTCTCCTCGGGATCATAGGTCCGGATCGAACCGTCATCCAAAACAAACCAATCCACAAAGGAATCGCAAGCTTTCAGATACTTCTCATCACCGGTACTCTCATAGAGAGAGATCTCCGCTGTCATCATGCATCCGTCAATGTAATTCCAATGATTGGGCTTGTGGCTCCTTATCATTTCCATATTCCACAGAGGAGCCTCTGCTGTAGAATTCGATATCAGATAGTCTATAAAGCGGTCGATATCGTTTGTTTTTCCTTCAGTAACCATAGTATTCACGCCAGAGTATACTCCCTCTCAATGAATTTTCTGCATTCCTCTGCATTTTCAGGCTTGGTATTTTCAAGCGTGGCTTGAATATAAGGCTTTTCTTCCTTCAGATATTTCAGGATCCCTCTGTAATTCATTTCTCCCTGGCCACATCCGACTGCCAAAAGCTGTCCGTCTTTTCGAATAAAATCTTTGAGATGGACCACTGCGATATCCGGACCCAATAGGTCCATGGCTTCTTCAAAGACTTCTTCTGCGTGGTCTATATTGTGCATGTCCAGTAGATTGACCGGATCGAAAATGATCTGGAGGTTTGGGGATGCAATGGAGTCGAGAACGATCCGTGCCTTTCTTGGTGTGCTTACAATATGTTTTGCTACCGGTTCGATCGCTAAGATCTGTCCCAGATGCTCCGCATCCCGGACAACCGGCCGTAAGTTCGAGATAAAAAGGTCGAGTGCTGCCTGGGTATGACAGCTTTCATCACAGGTATAGGTCTCATTCGGCGCACCCGTCTCTGTTCCCACCACATCGCATCCGATCATGGATGCGAAACGAAGGTGAGCCCGATAGGTATCCTGTATCTCAGTAAGTTGCGCTCGATTGGTATTTGCAAGATTTAAATAGCATCCGAGAACTGCCAGATCCAGTCCTGCCTCATTCAGCTGTTTCCTCATCCAGGCAGCGTAGCCCGGAGTCAAAGTTTCCTTCTTGGAAGGCAGCCCTTTTGTCTTCGTCAGTGCCATATGGATACAGGAAAAGCCCTGTCTTTTTACTGTTTTCAGCCTTTCTTCAAAAGGCAAATCTTCACTGTCATGAAGTCTGAGTCCTGTCTCAAGCATGGATTTTATGTTTCCTCCTCGATCTCACCGTCCTCTTTCTCTTTGGGTATATATTTCTCAAAGACATCGGAGAAAAAGATGCCGAAAAGATAAGCAATCAGGCCGACTCCGAAATTCAAAGTCATGAAATTGACCGCAAAGACGGTGGTGACATTGAAATAGATGACCGCAATCAGAACGATTGCAATCAAAATCGTCTGCTTCAGATTCCGGTAGGGAAGTAAGATGGAATAGAGGATGGTATTTCTTACCGTATTCACGAATTTGGACTGAATAGCGAAAACATAAGAAAGCGAAATTCCATACAGAATGCAGGCCGCAATCGAAAGTGCCCAAGGCATGTTCAAATTCGAGAAGCCGGCTCCCCTCTTGTTCCAATAAATCAGATCTAAGGCCAGAAGCGCTCCAACTCCGAGGTAAATCATCCAGATTCCGGTCGCCTGTTTGAAATTTTCCTTAAAGGAATGGAAGAAATTCTTCGTTGGATATCCTTCTTCCTTCTGAAGCTTCATCGAGCTGTAAAGCAGTGCCGTTGTGGATGCTCCGATTGTAAAGATCGGAAGACTCGTCACAAGCCAGAGAATATCCAGATACCAGATATAACCAAGCTTTACAAAAAATCTAACTACCGGATTGTCCGGGCTGAATATACCTTTCATCTCTGCCTCTTCTAAAAAGGCACGGCAGCTGCCGTGCCAAATCTATACTATATTCTTAATTTCAATTCTCCCCCGAGAATATCATTCTAAAAGAACCTTTCACTAAGCTTTCATTTTACCTTAGCCCTTGACACCGCCTGCGCTGATTCCTTCAACGAACTGGTTCTGTGCAGCAAAGAATACTGCGATGTTCGGAATAATGGAGATCAGTGATACAGCCAGTACCCGGTTCCAGTTGAATCCGGAATCGGAATCCATAGACAGCTTTACGAAGATGGTTGCCGGATACTTTGCCGGGGTCTTCACATAAAGCAGGGGTCCGAGGAAGTCATTGGAACTCCACATGAATTTAAAGAGGGCGCAGGAAACGATGGCCGGCATCAGCATCGGCACAATGATCTTGATCAGAGTCTGGAATGCGTTACATCCATCGATTGCCGCTGCCTCTTCCAGATCCTTTGGAATGTTACGAAGGAACTGGATCAGCATAAAGATGAAATAGGTCTCTGTTGCGAATGCGGTCGGCACGATCATTGCCAGATAGAAAGGAGAACCTACCCATCCGAACTTGTTGTAGAGAAGGTACTGGGGTACATTCAGAACAACCTGAGGCAAGAAAAGCATTGCCATCATTAAAGTAAAGAGAATATCGTGTCCCTTGAATTTAAATCTTGCAAAACCATAGGCCGTCAGTGTGGAAGAGATAACGGTGAAAATCACTTCCGGAACAACATAGGAATAGGTATTCAGCATAGCCTTCCAAATGTTGATATCTCCGCCGTAACTGTTCATCGCATCGACATAGCCTTGCAAGGTCGGCTTTGCCGGAATCGGATTCAGCGTTGTAAAGATCTCATTGTTGGTTTTAAAGGTTGCTCCGACCATCCAGATCAAAGGATAAACCATGAAGATTCCTACCAGGATCAGGACGAAATATCGGATCACCAAAGAAATTGTTCTTCTTCTGCGAAGAATTCTCAGCTGTTGTTCGGAAATTCTTGCGATTTCCTCCGGAGAATCTCCGGCTGTAATAACTTTTGCCATTGCTTTTTACCTCCCTGCATCATCCTGGTAGAATACCCAGTGTTTCTGGCTCCAGAATGCAATTGCTGTAAAGATCATAAGGATGATAAACAGTACCCACGCCTCTGCGCAAGCCTTACCCATATTATAGGAAGTAAAAGCGTTGTTGTAGATCAAAAGTGACATCAGGGTCGTTCCGCCAAGAGGGCCGCCCTTTGTAATGATGTAAGGTCCGTTGAATTCCTGGAATGCCTGAACGAGCTGTGTAACAAGATTATAGAAGATAACCGGTGTGATAATCGGAACGGTTACATGGAAAAATTGCTTCCACTTGCCGGCTCCATCCAGCTCCGCTGCCTCATAGAGATCGGTCGGCACACCTTTCAAAGCTGCCAGGAAAATAACCATAGCAGAACCAAACTGCCATACACGGAGCAGACAGATCATGAAGAGTGCCCAGTTGGGATTCGTGAAGAAATGCGGTGCACTGAGTCCGAGTTTTCCAAATGCAGTACGGATCAGGCCTTCATCATTGAACAGGGCCTTCCAGAGGACTGCAATGGCGACCGATCCGCCGAGGATCGAAGGAATATAGTATGCAGTACGGAAGAAATTTACGCCCTTCAGCTTAAAGTTCAGGATATAGGCAATAAAAAGTGCTGCAACCAATTTCAAAGGAACAGTCATAAAAGCGTATTTAAAAGTTACCAGTAAAGCCTGTCGTTCTGCCGGATTGGCAAAAACATTCTTGTAGTTTTCCAGTGTGAATTTCGTGATTCCCTTAAACAGATTGTAATCGGTAAAACTGTAATAAAGCGATGAAAGAAAAGGATATGCTTTGAAAACACAGAAACCGATGAACCAGAGAAGAACAAACCAGAATCCTTTATTCTCTTTGAGAAACTTTTTACTCTTGCTCAAAATAGTACCTCCACTGAAAGAAAATCTTTTTCCGGAGATGCCGGACAGCCTGTCTTTCTCATCTTTTGATAAGACTTGTGGCTTGTCGGCTGAGAGAAAAACGACTTTTTCAGAAAAAAAAGAGCCTGCCGTAGTTTTACCTGCGGCAGGCCCGCCGTTACATTACCTCTTTGGTCTGTAACAGCTATTCCTTACTTGCAGATAGCCTTGTAAGCATTAAAGAGGTTGGTTGCTGCCTTGTCAGTATCGATCTGCTTGTAGGAAAGCTGATCAAATACATCGGTATAAGCAGTTCCTGCATCACCCTTCAGAGTAGAATCATCGAAGAGAGGATTCCAGGACAGCGGCTTGGAATCAGTAACTGCCTTATGAGCATCAACAGACATCTTATCCAGAGTTCCTGCTGCTTCCAGAGTCTTGTAAGCTGCCTTGGACTCAGGAATACCACGCTGGGTTCCCATTGCCTTAACGCCTTCCTCATCGTTCAGAAGGTAGTTCAGAAGAAGAGCTGCCTCATGAGGGTGCTTGGTCTTTGCGGAAATGGAGAACATCAGGGAAACCTTACTGTAAGGCTTCAGTCCGGAAAGTTCGCCGCCTACAACAAAGTTCGAAGCTGCATCGCCAAGAGCTGCTACGTATTTGGCTGCTGCAGTATCCCATTCGAAGATACCGGCATATTCACCATTGATGAATCTTGCGGACTTATCCATGGAGTCAGCACCTTCGCCCTGGATATACTTCTCAGAAGGAATAACGTGCTGGTCTTCCAGATCCTGGATGAACTTGATTCCCTTCTGGAAATCCTTCTCAGTGTAATTCAGCTTGCTGTCCTTGCTGATGATCGGCTTGCCGGTCTCATTCTGTAAATAGTAGGTCATGAGAATTGCACGGTCATATTCGCCAACAACCAGAGGATAATAATTGTCGCCAAGCTTTTCCTTGAATACAGGGCCTGCAGCCTTTAAATCATCCAAGGACTTCGGAAGTTGCAGTCCTGCTTTGTCCCAGGTTGCCTTATTCCAATAGAAGAGACGTCCCGTCATTGCTACCGGGATACCTGCAATTCCACCCTTAACATCCTTTGTCATATCAAGATCGGATTTTGACCACTGGGTCAGATCCAGAGCATCTTTTACCTTATTCAGATCCAGATAGGTATCACCGGATGCGTCATACTTGCCGATCCAGTCGAAGTTGGTCTGCTGTACATCGGGGTTTGTTCCGGAAGTGTACTCAGCTGCCTTTGCTGTCTCCCAGTCTGACCATGCGCCGAAATTGACTTCTACATTGATTCCCGGATACTTCTGCATAAAGCCCTTGACTGCGTTCTGGGTAGCCTCATGTCTGGAGTCGCCGCCCCACCAGTCCATCTTCAGGGTGCAGTCTTCGTATCCCTTGCCGTTGTCCTTCTTCGTCTCAGTCTTTGCTGTCTTCTCGGTTTTCTGCTTCTTTGCTCCTGTGCTTCCACAGCCTGCAAGGACTCCAGCTGCCATGGTTGCAGCAAGGAAAATTGACAGTACTCTCTTTTTCATACAAATTCCCTCCATATACGATCTGTATCACGGAACAAGCCTGTCTTCTTCAC
Organism: Porcibacter vitabionis; assembly: GCF_046263795.1. Lineage (NCBI taxonomy): Bacteria > Bacillati > Bacillota > Clostridia > Lachnospirales > Lachnospiraceae > Porcibacter > Porcibacter vitabionis. The sequence goes on from NZ_JBJYZD010000004.1 coordinate 29,592, forward strand.
CGGGTCTACTGTCCGGCCGGTGTAAGCGTTTACTTAAGGCTTTTCCATTTCCCTTACGCTATATAGGATAGCCTCAAACTATTATAAAAAATACCTTATTCTATACAAAATTACAAGAAAACTACTGATTTTTTATCTTTTATTGTTATATAATACAAGTGTGGTATTAATGTAAATGCTTTCATTTGTGAAATGTGAGGAATTATGAGGGTCTCAGATTTAAGTATTGATCGAATCTATATAAACAGCCAGACCAGGGCATCGTCCTATCACATGGTAGAGAACCATTTTCATCATTATTATGAATGTTTCTATGTCAGACAGGGAAACTGCCGTTTCTTTATCAATGGAGACCTCTGCGACCTGTCCCCCGGAGAAATGCTGATCATACCTCCGGGAAATGTCCATTTCAACAATTACCTGACCACGACAGTCCGGATCAATATCTACTTTCGGGATTCTGATCTCATGGATAATGGAGAGCCGTTTTTTCCGGAGCTGGAGAATCGTCTGCTTCGCATTGTGAAGATCCACCTGCCCTCCTCTTACCGGGATCTGGCGGAACACTCCATCGACCAGATGCTGTCGGAGGAGAAAATTGACGATGAAAACACACCGGTAATGATGAAGCTCATCTTCCGTCAGTTTTTATTAAACCTTTCCAGATTCGGAATTTTTCATTATGACCATATGGACGAGCCCAGCGCGAAATCTGGAGACAGCGATATCATAAAAGTTTCGCATTACATCAGCGAGCACTATTCTGAAAAGATCACCCTGGCATCCATGTCTGCCATGGCAGGACTGTCCCCTTCTTATTTTTCCAGGAAATTCAACCAGGTCACCGGCATGGGGATGAAGGAATTCTTGAATTATGTCAGATTGGAGGCTGCTTCTGTCGAGCTTTGCTCCACAAGGCACAGCATTACGGACGTGGCTATGAACTGCGGTTTCTCTGATAGTAATTACTTCAAAGATGTCTTCAAAAAAATGTACGGCCTCTCCCCGCGGGCTTATCGAAACCTGAGAGGAAAGACCGATATCAAAAATTATAAGGGCTATTAAATAATGGGGTGGAAAATCCACCCCATTTCTGATTCAGAACGAATCTGCTCGGCCATCTGCTGATCATCTGCTGATCCATTTATCTGCTGATCCCTTTATCTGCTGATCCAATCATCTGCTGATCCAATCATCTGCTGACCGATTCACCAATGCCAATACTTCCTTCTCATTGAGAATGTTGGCATCCCCTGGCACAGAGAATTTCAAAGCAGATGTGGCTGCGGAATAGTTGACCGCATCCTGATCCGTCATGCCCTTTTTTCTGGCTGCAATAAAAGCTCCCGCATAGGTGTCGCCGGCTCCGACCGATTCTACCATGTCTGCGAGAAAGAAGGGAGATGAATAGAACTTTCCATTCTCATAGAGGGAAGCCCATGTACCCTTTCGTTTCAGCTCATCACTTACCACAAGAATTATGGTCGCAGCCTTGAATCCGAATTGCTCGGTCAGCCAGATCTCCATCTCTTCTGCCCGTTTCTTCGGATCACTCTCCGTCCAGGTATGATTATCATAGATTCCCAGAACATCCTTGTCATTTGCAATGAAATAATCCACGAAAGGAAGGAGCTTTCCCATGACCTCTCTGGCTTTTTCCGGTGCCCACATCTTGGAGCGATAGTTCAGATCGCAGGATGTTGTAAGCCCCTTCTCCTTTGCTTTTTTCAAAGCCAGAAGCGTACACTCTGCCATCTCATCCGAGAGAGCGGGTGTAATTCCAGAGAACTGAAACCAATCTGCGCCTTCAAAGATCTGATCCCAGTTGAAATCAGATGTCTCTGCCTCGGCCATGGCAGAACCCGCTCTGTCATAGATCGTCATAGCCGGCCTCTGCGCGGTCCCGCTTTCCAGGAAATACAGACCAATTCGATCTCCCCCTCTTACAATAAAGGATGTGTCCACACCGAAACGATTCAGAGAGGTAACTGCCCCATCACCAAGTGCATTGGCCGGAAGCTTGGTCACAAATCTGGATTCAATTCCAAGTTGTGAAAGCGTTTCCGCGGAGTTTGCTTCTGCTCCTCCAAAATACACATCATATCTGTCAGCTGTTTTAAATCTACTATAGCCATCCGGGCTAAGTCTCATAAGGATTTCCCCGAAAGCAACCACACCGTTTGTCATCAAATACCCCTTCCTCAAAGCAAGATGTAAGCACTTACATTTACAGCTACAATATAGCAAGGAAAGCTTTCTTTGTCAACCGGGGAACTGTTGCTTCCTCCGCTACCGGCTGATTGAAAGGGCATGCAAGCATGCCCTGTGAGCAGACTTTTGACACTGTAATCATCATTTTAAAAGAATGGACAAGAGATCCTTCGCACGATTCCCATGTTTTCCGGTATTGGTAAAGCCGAAGATCGGAACGGTCTTTTGATAGAGAGAGTTGTCTTTGAAGTAGGAGCTGTCAGAAAGGATCACGCCAACCGGAATCGGATCCTTCATACTCGTTGGATCAGGAAGTTTAAAATCCTCGCGGGATTCGAAAGTTTTGGCTTCCTTCTTATCTAAAGTTTTATTTAAAGCCGCCCCGTCGATATAGTAAATCCTGCCCTGCAAATGAATGAGTTCTTCCTCCGACAAATGCTTTCTAAGATCAGAGAACATGGACTGACCGGCAAGATGGTTGAAATTCCAGGCATCACAAACCATAGCATCCAGACTTTTCTCGCGGACGGCGGCAGCAAGCTTTGTGATCGTCCCCATATCCGTCTCGTCCTGACTTCCGCCCGGAGTCAAAGTACTGGTAAAATCCAGATCTATGGCCTCGCGGGAAGACAAATCCCAGGTCTTATTCAAAGTCTTTTTCAGAGTATCCCCCTGATTGGCATCATTCGTTTCGGAATTCAGAAAGACTGCTGAGAAAGCGTTTGTCTTACGCTGTAGAAAGGCTTTCGCCAAAAGGATTATGAAAACTGCAACCGCAATGATAAGTACTGTCCACAAAAAATAATAATGAAAGAAATAGGAAAGTTTCTTCCGAAGTGGCGCATTCTTCAACTTCTTATGCTGTTCTCTGATTTCATCACTGATCATGTTTTCTACCTGTTCGCTCTGGTTTTTTATGCTCTGGTTTTTTATGCTCTGGTTTTTTATGGTTTCTGCCTACTAACCTACTTGATTTCCTGTGGAAAATCAATGCCCGGCCTGGAATGTCTGCCCTGACCGGCTTCCATCCGCTTAGAATGAGATGCCGGAGAGCGAAAGTCATCATTTTATTGTTTTTCTATAATAGTTGTACTTTCCCAGGCAAACCCTTAGAATGATCCGTGAAGAGATGATCGCCTCAGCAATCAAAGCATTTTCCATTGATTGCTAAATATGATAGAAAAAATAAAGGAGGTATCCTATGTCCTGTACAACCATTCTAGTCGGGAAAAAGGCATCTTACGACGGATCCACCATGATCGCAAGAAATGACGATTCCCCATCCGGCGTATTTATGCCAAAGAAATTTGTCATGGTAAAGCCCGAAGACCAGCCCAGGCTTTACCGCTCTGTGATCTCCCACGTAGAGATCCCTCTCCCTGAGGATCCCATGGCATATACCGCCGTTCCCAATGCAATTGACGGCGAAGGCATCTGGGCCGCATGTGGTGTCAATGAGGCAGAAGTTGCCATGACGGCAACCGAGACCATCACCAGCAATGCCAGAGTACTCGGCGCAGACCCTCTTGTTGTCTATGAGAAAGCTGCGAAAAACCAGCCCGAAAAAGCCGGCGGCATTGGTGAAGAAGACCTCGTTGTCCTTGTTCTTCCCTATATCCACAGCGCTCGCGAAGGTGTCCTCCGCCTGGGACATCTTTTGGAAAAGTACGGCACCTATGAGATGAACGGAATTGCTTTCTCGGATTCCGACGAGATCTGGTGGCTGGAAACCATCGGCGGTCATCACTGGATCGCAAAAAGAGTTCCCGATACGGATTATGTCGTCATGCCCAATCAGCAGGGCATCGATCTCTTTGATATCGATGATGCCATGAAGGAAGGCAAAGAAAACCTCTGCTCGAAAGACCTCTGGGCCTTCATCGAGAAGAATCATTTGAATCTGAGCCACGACGAGCCGAGTCACTTCAAGGCAAGAAATGCCTTCGGGAGCCATGACGATGCAGATCACGTCTACAATACGCCCCGAGCATGGTTCATGCTTCGCTTCTTTAACGGCAGTCAATTTACCTTTGACGGACCCAATGCCCAGATGAAACCGGAATCCGACCATCTCCCATGGAATATGACGCCGGAGCATCTGATTACACCGGAAGACGTAAAGTACGTTCTCTCCTCCCATTATCAGGGAACCCCCTACGATCCCTATGGGAGCTACGGTGATCCATCCATGCGCGGTGCCTATCGGTCGATTGGCATCAATCGCAACGATTTCCTCGGCTTTGTCCAAATCCGGCCCTATATGCCCGCCGGCTCCCGTGCCATTGAATGGCTGGCTTTCGCTTCCAACGCCTTCAATGCCATGGTGCCATTTTTTATAAATGTAGACCAGACCCCGGCTTATCTGAATTCCACAACAGGAGATGTCTCTACAGAGAGTTTCTACTGGACCAGCCGGCTGATTGCCGCCCTGACCGATGCAAATTATAAGGGCAACATCAACTGGATCGAACGCTATAACGAATCCGTCAATGCGAAATCCCATGAAATCTTAAACCGAGCCGACGCTAAGATCCAAAAAGATCCTGCCCTCATCCGTAAGGATTTCTTCGAAAAGGTCAACCAGGAAGTCGCAGATATGATTCAAAAAGAAGCCACCCAGACCCTGAACCATGTCCTCTACGAAAGCAGTAATTCTATGAAGAACAGCTACGCCCGGTCGGATGCGTAAATTCCGGGAATCATAGAGCTAGGCCCGGTCAGATGCATAAACCAAGGGAATCATAGATCTATACCCGGTCAGATGCATAAGCCAGGGAATACAGCAATGCCTGAGCTTATTGATTCAAGTAAGTAAGAAAGGACCTGCCCATCCGGGCAGGTCCTTAATTTTTTCCATTCCATTTTCATCCATTCATATCTTTTTTCACTTATATCCCCAAACCCTCCCGCCGATAATGGCAGTAGGAGTGGAATCAGAATCGTGAGTCATAAGCATTAGACAATTCCATTCCTCTTGTGGACCCTTGTTAAAGAGTATTTACAAAGGATTTCTATCATCTTAACAATGATTATGGGAGGTCATTATGGCGAATGTAGGTTCCATTGCATCCATTGAAGGTGGCAATTATATTGAAACAAGTGATATGCAGAGCAAGTGGGAAGCTGTAAAGGTGCATGCAGATGCTGTGAATGCAAATCGGGCACAGGCAAATCATCAGACTTCTATTCCTCCGGCAACAGCAGAAGCGGCAAAATCCGTTTCCATGCCTTCCGGAAAATCTTCCGGCGTTCGTTCCGGCAGGGATTCCTCCCAGCAGAAGAATTCTTCGAAGGCGGAATCCGAACAGGCGATGGTCGGATCCGGTACAGAGTTTTCTGAAGCAGAAGAACTGAAGAGTGTGAAAAAAAATCAATCTGACAGTTTAAGTGAGACCAAGGAAAATAACGAGCTGAATGCAATTCTTGATAAAGTTAGCCGCGGTGACGATCTATCCAGTTCCGAGCTTTCTCTTCTGAAGGAGAAGGATCCGGCTCTTTATTCGAAAGTCATGCAGTCCATGATGGCAAAGACTTTCGAGGATCAGAACAAACATGTACAGGCGGTCTCACAAGGTTCTCACTTCTCTGCCGAAGCCTGATTCACATTGCCTTCCGATACAGCTCTGCGATATCTTCTTTCGTGAATTTACCCGGAGTATTGATAATATTTCCAGCGGACACCTTCAGGCAGTTTTCCGTCAGCCAGGGGATGTCCGCTTCCTTTATGCCCAGATCCTTCAGACTCATATCAAGATCCAGTTCCCGAAGCAGGGCCCGGATCTTCATCGGGCAATCCTCTGCCGTAAAACCACCCAGAATTCGAGCCAGCCGGCCGAATTTCACCCGGTTATGCCGGTATTCCGCTTCTATCACCACCGGAGCCAGAGCTGCCAGTCCCTTTCCATGAACCGCATTGGTCTTGCCGCTGACCGGATGCTCCATGCCATGGGCAAGGCTTACGCCCGCAGTATTGATGACCATACCTCCAAATGTAGACCCAAGCGTCAGTGCTGCCCATGCATCATCACTTGCCTCACCCTTGTAGAGTTTCACCAAATTCTCCGAAATCAAAGGGATCGCATAGAGACAGAGCGCATCCGTCAGAGGCTGAGCCTGTCTTGCTGTATAGGCCTCCATGCAATGACACAGAGCATCAAAGCCAACCGAAGCCAGGACACTCTTCGGCATAGTCTTCATAAGGTCCGGATCCACAATGGAATCCTTGGCAACAATCGCCGATGTACGAAGCGACTTCTTATCGCCGGTCTTCGGGTCCGTAAGTACCGCAAAACCATTGGCTTCCGAACCGGTACCACAGGTCGTCGGAATTAAGATCAGGGGCAGAGCCCGATCTCCTTCTTTTCTGCCGAAGATATAATCCGACAGGTCTCCGCCATTCATAGCCATAAAGGCAATGGCTTTGGCACAATCCATAACACTTCCGCCACCGACGGCAACAACGACCTCGCTTCCATTTTCTTTTGCCACTTTGGCGCCTTCCAAAGCAGTCGTCGTCAGGGGATTCGGTGTGACCTTATCAAAAAGCACTGTTGTCATACCACAATCTTCCAGAAGTCCTTTGACCTTATCCAGAAGACCGGATTTCTTCGCGCTGGAGCCTCCGCAGACGATCAGGGCTTTCTTTCCATAAGCACTGGCCAGTTTTCCGGTCTCCATCACCTGACCTGCTCCGAAATGAATATTGACCGGAAGGAAATAACGGAAGCTTTCTGCCATGACAGGGATCTCGGCAGTTTCCGATTCTGCCTGTTCCATAGCCCCTTCTACATTCCAGACAACTGCGCCCGTTTCTCCTTCGATGTCTGCACTTGCTTCCCTGTCGGTCAACATTTCATTCAGCGGTGCATAATAGCCGAACTTGTCCTGGTACTTCATCTTGCATCCGATAATAAAGAAGATACCGAGAACAAACCAGAGACCGGCAATCAACCATTCCTGCGGTGCCAGGGCTGCTCCGGAAGCGGGGTAGATATAGAGGATCAGCATGATACCGGACATCAGAACGGCAAGAGCACCTGCAGCTTTGCCAAATTTTACCTTGTAAGGTCTTGGCATCGTGGGTTCCTTTTTTCTTAAGATCAGGAAGGAAAGTGAGACCATAAAGTAAGCAAGGACACATCCGAAGTTACCTGCATCGGAAACCCAGACCAGCATCTTTCTTCCTGCAAAGGGAGCCAGCATGCTTAAGATGCCAATCAGCCAGATCGCTGTCGTCGGTGTCTTATGCTTTGGGCTTAATTTCTTAAAGACCCGGGGAACCATATAGGACTCAGCCATGGAGAAAATTGCCCGGCTGCCGCCCAGCATAAAGGAGTTCCAGCTTGTTACGATACCACACATACCAGCGATAATAATGACTTTGGACATGGCCTCACTGTGGAAAGCCTTTGCCATGGCATCTGCTGTAACCAGGCCGGTCGTTGCATAGGAATCAACGATGGACTTCGAATCCATGACATAGCCGACTGCAAAGATGACAAGCGCATAGAAAGAAATCGCAAGCACAATCGAGAGAAGAAGCATCTTTCCGATTTTTTTCAAAGGAACATTGATCTCCTCTGCCGCCTGCGGAATGACATCAAATCCGATGAAGAAGAAAGGACTGACTGCTGCTACTCTTACAATATTGCCGAAGATACTGCCGGAAGATGCCCCATGGAAGACCTGACCGTCCAGATTGGAGGGCTGGCCGGAAAAGAGGGAGGCAACGACAAGCGCAATGCCTGCAGCTCCGATGGCAACAGTAAGAATGGTCTGCAGAATGGCCGCTGTTTTCGCACCCATCAGATTAATGATCGTAATAAGGAAGGCAAAGATCACAGCAACGGCTACCCAGGAAGCATAGATATCAAAACCTGCCACCGTATACATATAGCCCTTCAGAAAACCGGGCCAGAGGTAGCTTATGATGGTCGGGAAAGCGCAGGCCTCAAAACATACAACACTGACATAGCCGAGAATAATGGCCCAGGTACATACAAAGGAACCATAAGGCCCCATGGCTCTCATCGAAAAGACATGTTCACCGCCGCACTCCGGCATAGCCGGTGTCAGCTCTGCATAGGTCAGACCGATAAAGAAGATCATGACACCGCCCAGGAGAAATCCAAGCATGGCACCGATAACTCCGGCTTTCTCGATCCAGTCCCCGGACTGAACGACCCAGCCCCAGCCAATCATTGCGCCGAAAGCAATCACAAGAATATCCCAGGAACTGAAAACCCGGTCGAAATTTGACTTCTTCTTATTCTGCATAGCTTATACTCCTTTCTCTTCCAGCATTTCAACTAACATAAGGAGATACTGTGCCGTCTTCTCCCAGCCAAGGAGGCTGCTGTCAATCAGGATATGGCGGTTTCTCCGGTCGCCCCGATAGGTTCCCGTAATATACTTATGTCTGGCATGATTCTGTTCATCGTTATAAGAAACCAGTTCTTTGGCCTTTGCCTGATTGACTTTCTTCAGATCCATGACGGCACGGACCCGGACATCTTCCGGTGCATAAATAAAAATATTCAGCACATCATCCCGGTCTTTCAGGATGTAATCGCTGCTTCGTCCGATAATGACACAGGAAGATTTCTCAGCGAATTTGTGGATCACTTCAAACTGGGCCGAAATAACCCGGTTTGTCAGATTGGCATAGCGTGGGCCGAGAGATGTGTCAAAGGAATAATGGACTCCCTTCTCCCGGTCTGCTTTCTCGACCAGATCCTTTTCCACGCCGATTTCCTGAACCACCTTATCCACCAGATCCCTGTCGTAATATTCGATGCCAAGTGCTTTTGCCAGCATCTGTCCGATCTCGGGTCCGCCTGCGCCGTATTCGCATCCAATGGTGATAACGATGTGTTTCATACCGCTTCTCCTTTCCTGATTTAAATAAGAAAGAGCCGCCGAATGACGTCCATTCGACGGCTCCCTTGCCTGATCTGTCTATTTTTAAATAACGCGTGGCTCCACCGCTTCACAAGTCATGCCATGCAGTAACTCTCTTTATGCCATCAAAGGCTTGTCCCAGAGATGAAGGGATGTGCCGATCCCTTCTTTCAAAGCTTTCTTATAACATACGCTTGCCCAGGCAACATCCTCGACCGGCATACCGCCAACCGAATAGATAATGATCTCATCGTCACTCTCTCTGGCTTTCTGTTTTCCATTCAAGATCTTTCCAACATCCTTGATGTCATCATCTGTGATCAGTCCTTCATGCTCCATATCCATGAACTTTGTTCCGACCATAGTGACATTTCCATAAGTAGGATAGGGGAATTCACTGGCCCATGCCTTATAAAGGCCCAGTGCATCTACTGCCAAAGTACAATCCTTCACCAGGAAATCCTTGTCGAATTCGACACCGCCCGGACAGGCGATCGTACATCCCTTCTTGACCCATTCTTTTTCAACCTTGGGATATTTGCTTAAGTCATGTCCACTGGTCGCTGCAAAGGCAACGACATCCGAATCTCTGACACAAGCCTCCAGGCTGTCTACCTTCTCAACCTTAAGATCCGGATATTTCTCCTTGGCGAATTCCATGAATTCATCGATGCCTTTCTGACTTCTTCCCTTGATCTTCACAAGTTCAATGTCCGGGCAGGCGTCCATAATTGCTTCGAAGGTCGTTCTACCAATAACACCGGGTCCGCAGATCCCGGCAATTCTGGAATCCTTTCTGGCCAGATGCCGTAAACCGGCACCGGAAGTAGCACCGGTCCGGTAGGCGCTGATCAGGTTGGCTGACATGAAAGCCTTGGGCGCTCCGGTATCCTTGTCTGTCAGGGTAAACATAAGGATAGACCTGGGCAGGCCCTTCTTCTTATTCTCCATATTAGAGCCGTACCATTTCACACCGGCATTGTCAAAAGGGCCGCCGATGTAGGCAGGCATGGCCATGAATCTCCGATCTTCGCCCTTGCCGGAAGGCATTTCCGGAAAAGGAGATTCCTCCGGGAAGGCAAGTTTGGTTCCATGAGAATAATGGTTTTCGCCACCCATCATGAAGTCCCCCATGTCCAGAAGTTTCAGAACTTCTTCCATGGCATCGGCGCAGGCATGCATATCGGTAACACCAGCCTTTACCATGTCCTCTTCATTTAAAAACAGAAAGTCAACTGCCGGATATTCACTCATCGCATCTTTCCTCCTTTTCCATCGGATATTCACGCATCCTTTTTTTCCTGTCAGAAATCAAAAAAGACGCCCGGCCGCCGGCGAATCAACACCTGACGACCAAGACGTCTTTGTCTCTTTCTTCTTTACTTGCGAAGTATTGTCACATTGAATGGATGAAATTGATTGTAATTTTCGGAACAACTATGAATTGCAATCAGCATGGTGAAAGCATAAGATAATGCCAGTATCATGTGCCGGCAAAAGACTCCTTTCGAAAGGCAGGATGACCTCTTGACCGGCTGCAGGTTTTTTTCATAGGATCCGTCATCCGTCCGGGAGGGATTTTGCAATGGAAAATCATAATTGGAAAAGAGAAAAATTAAGATCCACCCAGCCCTTCTTTGTCTTAAACAGCGAGGAGTTTATCCAGGAGTCCTATCGAAAAGACGGGATCTCTCATTTCTATATGATGAAAAAGAAAAAGGGCATTCCCCTTCGAATGATTCCGAACGGATCGATCGACTTTGTCTTTTCTTATAGGGAAAATGGCATGAAATCTTTCGTCAACGGTACTCCTCTTTCGCCCATTGATGACTGTCTGACAAATGCCACGGACGTTTTCGGGGTCCGTTTCATGCCGGGCATCCACCCCACCGGACTTGCTCTTCATCAGAAAGATCTGATCGGTCTGCATTTCCCACTGGAAGAATATTACCCGAAAAGCTTTGATTTCCAAGGTCTGGCAGAAAAAAAGGCGTTTTTGGATCGGATGCACTTCTTTCTGGAAGAATATTCGAAACTGGATCAAAAAGCTCCGGAGCCCTTCGGCAAGGAGGCTCTCTTCGAATGTGTCTGCGATATGATCTATCAAAATGACGGCCAGATCCGGATTTTTGATCTGGCCGAAAAAACCGGCTACAGTGATCGCTATATCCGAAAAATCTTCCAGGAGGAAATGGGCTTTTCACCCAAAATCTTCTGCAATATCCTCCGTCTCCAGCGGGCGATTGAATTTTTAAACTATGGCTTCGATGAGAAGGCTTGTGACTGGGCAGCCACTCTCGGCTATTATGACCAGGCCCAATGTATCCGGGACTTTCGGAAGTATCTCGGCCTTACGCCGGGCCAATATAAGAAACTGGTCAAAAAGGGCAATTATCAGAAGAGAGCCGCCTACGCCCACGACCCGGGTTTCCCCACATAAGATAATTGAAAAAGCACTTCCGAAAAATACAATCAATGAATCCTCTTTCGTTTTAGCATACAGCTAATTCAAGAAGCAGCAGGGAATCGACAATAAGGATCCTGCTGCAAGTGATATGATAATAGAAATGCAACTGACAAAGGCGTCGCGAGAAAATCTTGCGGCGCCTTTTTTGTATGGAAAGGAGTAAGAGATGGCAGGAAGGATTGCAGTGCATCCCATTCTCGGCGAACAGAATGAGGGCAAAAAAGTCGTGACATTTCTCTACGATGGGAAAGAAATGCAGGGATATGAGGGGGAACCGATCGCAGCTGCCTTAAAAGCGAACGGCGTCATGGTACACAGGTATACCATGAAACAGCATAAGCCGAGAGGCATCTTCTGTGCGATCGGCAGATGTACCGACTGCGTCATGGTCGTCGATGGCGAGCCCAATGTCAGGACCTGTATGACTCCTTTGAAAGCGGGAATGGACGTAAAAACCCAATATGGAGTCAGTGACAAACCTTTTGACCAGCAATAAAACCGGAGGAGTAAGAAATGAAAATAGAAAGATTTGACCTCATTATCGTCGGCGCCGGTCCTTCCGGATTATCCGCTGCCATTGAAGCAGCAAAACGCGGAATGAATGTTGTCGTTTTCGATGAGAACGCCCGCCCCGGCGGCCAGCTCTTCAAGCAGATCCACAAATTCTTCGGATCCAAGGAACACAAGGCCAAGATCCGCGGTTTCCACATCGGCGAACAACTCCTCAAAGAAGCCAGCCAAGCCGGAGTCAAAGTCGAACTCAATGCCACCGTCATCGGACTCTACCAGGATCGGGAAGTTGTTGTCCGCATGGGAGATGAAGTCCATCATTTCAAAGGTGACGCCATTATCATCGCAACCGGAGCAGCCGAAAACATGGTCCTCTTCGATGGCTGGAATCTGCCGGGCGTCATGGGTGCAGGCGCTGCCCAGACCCTTTTGAACCTCTACGGCGTCAAGCCGGGCGAGAAGATCCTCATGCTTGGCACCGGAAATGTAGGCCTCGTTGTTTCTTTCCAGCTCATCCAGTGCGGATGTGATGTCGTAGCCCTGGTCGATGCTGCTCCTAAGATCGGCGGGTACGGCGTCCATGCGGCAAAGGTTGCCCGCACCAATGTTCCCTTCTATCTCTCCCACACGATCAAAAAAGTCGAGGGTGAGGACCATGTCACAGGCGTTACCATCGGAGAAATTGATGATAAGTTCCAGTTCATCGAGGGGACAGACAAGCACTTCGATGTCGATACGGTCTGTGTCGCCGTCGGTCTCTCTCCCATGTCTCAGCTTTTGAAGATGGCCGGATGCAAGATGGAGGATGATCCCAGGCGCGGAGGTCAGGTGCCGATCATCGGAGACTATGGGGAGACTTCTGTTCCCGGTATCTATTCCGCAGGTGATGTTTCCGGTATTGAAGAGGCCTCTTCTGCTATGATCGAAGGCCGGATGTCCGGGATCGCAGCCGCTGAATACCTGGGATTCATTGATAAAGAAGAAAAGGAAGCGGAAATTAAAAAACTCGAATCTTCCCTGGATTCCCTCCGTCAGGGGATGTTTGCTCCAAAGAACCGGGGCAAAGAGATCACCAAAACGGAAGAAGGGATTGATCTGTCACAAAGTCTCTTACGCAAGGGTTATGTTTCCGATGATGAAATCGAGCGTTTTCCGGGCGTGATCCACAAGGTCGGTGTCCATCCGGTTCTGGAATGCACACAAAACATCCCATGTAACCCATGTCAGGACGCCTGCAGTCAGGGCTGCATTTCCATCGGCAACAATATCACCTCCCTTCCCATCTCAGTGGCAGATAAGAAATGCATTAATTGCGGTCTCTGTGTAGCTTCCTGCCCGGGCCAGGCGATTTTTTTGATCGATGAGGATAGCGGAGACGGAAAAGCTACCATCACCCTTCCCTACGAGTTCATGCCTCTGCCGCCAGTCGGCTGCAAGGGAAAAGCCTTGGGGCGTGACGGACATGTCGTATGTGATGCAGAAGTGGAAAAGGTTCGTACCGGCAAGGCTTATGACAGTACCGCCCTGCTTACCATCTCTGTCCCGAAGGAATTTGCCATGAAGGCAAGATTCTTTCAAGCCGCAGTATAAAGTCAGGAGGAAAGAAGATGAGTGAATTCAGTAACAGATCGAGAGATATCGGTGACTTCGTTCCCATGCCTGACGATGATATGATCGTCTGCCGATGCGAAGAAGTTACCAAAGGAGAAATTCGAAAGGCCGTACATGAAGGCTTATGGACCATTGCAGAGATCCGCCGCTACTTAAGATGCGGCATGGGGCTTTGCCAGGGCCAGACATGTGCGAAACTGGTCAAGGGCATCGTGGCAAGGGAACTGACATGTTCTCCGGCCCTCCTGGAGCCGGCAAGTTCCAGAGCTCCCATGAGACCCACAGAAATGCATGTTTACGCAGATGAGACGGAGGAGACGGATCTATGATGACAAGTGATGTAATAATTATCGGTGCCGGTATCATTGGAAATGCCTGTGCCTATTATCTGGCAAAACGAGGATATCATGTGATCGTTCTTGAGAAGTCTGACATCATCGGAGATGGCGGATCCAGCAGAAATGGAGGTGGCGTCCGTCAGTCCGGCCGTGATCCGAGAGAGCTTCCTCTTGCCATGTATGGCATTGAGCATCTCTGGCCGACACTTTCCGACGAACTTGGATATGATGTGGAATATCACAAAAAGGGGAATCTCCGTCTCGGAAAGACAGAAGCACACTTGAAGACCTTGAAAAAACTGGCGGACAGCGCCAGTGTCTGCGGACTCGACGTTCGGATGATCGACGGCGATGAAGTCCGAAGGATCAACCCCTACCTTTCCGAAGAAGTCATCGGAGCCAGCTGGTGTCCGACCGACGGTCATGCCAACCCTCTGAAGGCGACACTTGCCTACTATATGGCGGCAAGACGGTTGGGGGTTACATTTATCACAGGAGAAGATGTAAAGGAGATCAGAAAGATCCGGGGCAGAGCCAGACAAGTCGTTACCCGGACAGATACTTACGAAGGCGATCATATCGTCCTCGCCGCAGGTATGGCATCCCGTGCTATCGCCGGTACGATCGGGATCGACATTCCTATGGTCCAAAAGCTGATTGAATGCCTGGTCACCGAGGCAGAGCCGAAGATGTTCGAGCAGATGCTCGGCACGGCAGAGGCCGACTTCTACGGCCATCAGACCGACCATGGTTCTTTCGTTATCGGCGGTTCCACCGGTTTTGAGCTCTATAAGAAGGATAACGGAAGGCCCGTAAATTACAGCGACACGGTTCCCTGTATCTGCCGGGGCATCATCCGTTATATCCCATTATTGAAGGATGCCAAGATCGTTCGGGCCTGGGCAGGCTGGTCGGATAATATGAAGGACGGTGTCCCGGTCATTGATACGGTCAGCGAAGTACCCGGCCTGATCCTGGCCTGCGGTTTCACCGGACACGGCTTCGGCATTGCCCCGGGCGTCGGCACCGTCGTATCCCAGCTGGTTTCCGGCGAAGAACCGGTCTGCGACATCTCGGGTCTGAAATATGACAGGTTCTACGCCAAGGATATCAAAACAGCGTGAAGGTAACGGAAGAGGACCTGGGAAAATGGCTTACAAATGGCCCCCATTCCTCCTCTTCTTCAGGGAGATCCTGCCTGCGATCATCCATGTTGCCGCTAAGAGTATGCCGATTTCTACCAGCTGCGGATAGAAGATCATACCCAGGACGAAGCCTGCGATCTTGATCCCCAGGTCGATTCGAAGACTCTTCTCGGCAAGTGCGATATAACTGCAGGCATTTCCGCCCTGATTGTCATGATTCAGGCTGACATAGAGCCAATAGAGGTTCCATGTGGTAATAATGATCACAAGGCCATAAGCACCCTGAGCCACCCGTTTGTCGTTCCATTTGATCAATAGACTTGTCATATAAGGCAGAAAGGAAGCCCAGAAAAGAAGAAAAATCGAGATCCAGACCGTTCTCTGGGACACCTTCTCGATTCGATCCCAGGCAATATGAAGGGCCGTCCACATAGAAGCCAGCCAAAAGAAGCTGATGGCATAGGACAAATAGCCCCGCCAGAGGCCTAAGAATGCCCGAAGCGTAGGCTGGCTTGGCCGGTCCAGTTCCAGAATCAGTATGGTCATAATAATTGCAATAATGGCATCCATGAAGGCGCCCAATCGGTCTTTATCAAAAAACAGTTTCTTCATCTCATACACCCAAAGGATCCTTTCAAATTAGGTCCACCCTTTCATCCATAAATGTATTATAATAGTAACCGTTTTGAAAGGAAGAAAGAAACTATGAGTTTTAAAGAATCAAAAGTTGTTATCGTTGGCTGCGGCAATGTCGGAAGCACAACCGCGTATACCATCATCAATCAGGGTCTGGCAGAAGAAGTCGTCCTCATTGATGTCAATCAGGACAAAGCCTATGCAGAAGCGCTCGATATGGCGCATTCCATCTATTTTATGAACCGGAATATCAATGTTCATGCCGGAGATTACAAAGACTGCAAGGATGCGGATATCGTCATCATCACAGCTTCTGCTCCCATGCCGAAGGATTCCAACAACCGGCTGAAGATGCTGGCACCCAGTATTAAAATCATGAAGAGCATTGTAAACTCTGTCATGGAAAACGGTTTTAACGGAATCTTCCTCATCGTTTCCAATCCGGTAGACATCATGACCTATCTGGTTTACAAGATGTCCGGTCTGCCGAAGAACCAGGTCATCGGATCCGGCACCACATTGGATTCTGCCCGTCTCTGCTTCGAGCTTGCCAACATGTATGGTCTGGATTCGAAGAGTGTATCGGCCTATGTGTGCGGCGAACACGGCGACAGCGAGATCGTATCCTGGCACTCTGCCGTGATCGGAGGCAAGTCCGTAGAAAATGTCATGTCCGACAATCCCGACCGGACCAGAAATATCACCCGTGAGGATCTGCAAAAGCAGACCATTCAGGCAGGATGGGAGATCTTCAGCCGTAAGGGCAACACCTGTTATGGCATCGCCGCCTCTTCCGCTGCGATCTGTAAGTCCATTCTCTTCAATGAGAACCATATCTATCCTGTTACAGTCGGTCTGAGTGGTCAATATGGAATCGAAAAGGCCTGGCTTTCTGTTCCAACGATTATTGACCGGACCGGTGCCAGGGAAATCGTAGAGATCCGCCTGGATGCAGAGGAAGAAAAGGCCTTGAAGAAGTCGGCAGAGCTTCTTGAATCCTTCTATGGAGATCTGGGGCTCTAAAAAAGGGACTCACAGCACTCACATAACTCACATAACCCACATATAGAAAAAGGGATTCCTTCTAATATGAAAAAAGAAGGAATCCTTTTTTATCTGATGTTTTATCTGATTTTTTCTGATTTTTTAACAGCCCTGTTTTCCATTCTTGTGATCGGCAATGGAGCAGGACGGCGTATTCGGATCATATTCCTTCAAGCCGACCTTGGCAGGATCCAGAGTAATGCTGCCGTCTTCCAGAACAAAAGCTGGAATACCGATATCTCCAATTTCCTTACTATGGTCGAATTCCGGCCGATTGTCTCTTAGATCCATGAAGGCATGCATATACTTTACATGGCTTCCGATATCAATGTAATGAAACTCATCCTCTCTGCCCTTGATCTGTTCCTTGACATAGTCACAGTAAGGACAGGTTTTTAATCCATAGATCGTAATCATATTATTTTTCCTCTCGAAATAAACTTATTTCTCAACCAATCATACCACAGGCCAAAAGAATCATCGATGATTTCGGTCTATATTTTATAAAACTTTTAGAGACTTTTCAGACTGCCTTCCGGACTGCTTTTGGATCTTTCATACCGGTCAGGGCCCAGGGATCCAGAATCCCTTCCAATTCACTCTCCGTCATGATGCCTTCCGAAAGGACAATTTCTCGAACGGATCGATCTTCACGAACCGACTGCTTGGCGATCTCTGCTGACTTCTTATAGCCGATATAAGGGGACAGTGCTGTTGCAATACCGGCGCTGCTTTCCATCAGTGTCCTGCAGCGCTCCTTGTCAGCTGTAATTCCCGTGATGCAGTGATCTGTCAAGGTTCGGACCGCTCCGGTCATGGCTTCCATGGATTCAAAGAGATTGTAGAAGGCCACCGGTTCAAAGGCATTGAGTTCCATCTGTCCGGCCTCTGCTGCCATCGATATGGTAAGGTCATGCCCTGCAACCAGGAAGGCTACCTGGTTTACAACCTCGGGAATGACCGGATTCACTTTGCCCGGCATGATGGATGAACCGTTCTGTCTGGCAGGAAGGTGGATCTCAGCCAGGCCGGTCTTGGGACCGGAGGAAAGGAGACGGAGATCGTTGCACATCTTGGAGAGGTCGAGGGCGCATGTCTTCAGGGCACCGGAAACAGCCACGAAGCCATCCAGATTTTCGGTTGCATCGAACAGGTCTTCCGCCTGGCGAAGCGCATAGCCGGACAGATCCGATAGACAGGGAACAACATGATTCAGATAGCGGTCTGACGTATTGATCGCCGTTCCGATCGCCGTTCCGCCGAGGTTTACGGTCAGCATCTCACGGCTTATTGTATGCAGTCTCTTATGATCCCTTCGAACCATGACAGCCCATGCATGAAAACTCTGGCCCAGTCGCATGGGAACCGCATCCTGCAGCTGGGTCCGTCCCATCTTGATCACATCATCGAATTCTTTTGCCTTGTCCATGAGGGCATCTTCCAGACGGACCAGTTCGTATTCCAGCGGTCTCAAGAGATCCAGAACCGTAAGCTTTCCGGCTGTCGGGATGACATCATTGGTGGACTGGGCCATGTTCACGTGGTCATTGGGATGAACCATGGAATAGTCCCCCTTTTTCGCTCCCAGGAGTTCACAGGCCCGGTTTGCGATGACCTCATTCATATTCATATTGGCACTGGTTCCGGCGCCGCCCTGGATCGCATCCACAAGGAAGGCCTCCCGGAACTTGCCCTCCATGACTTCGTCACTGGCTGTTATTATGGCATCCGCCTTCGCAGCATCCAATTCCCCGGCTCTCTTATTGGTCATCGCAGCAGCTTTCTTGATCATGGCCAGATTCTTTAAGAAAGTGGGATTCATTGTATGACCTGTAATCTGAAAATTTTCCTGCGCTCTAAGGGACTGGACACCATAGTAGGCGCTTTCGGGTAATGCTTTCGTTCCAATTGAATCAGATTCCAAACGTGTTCTCATTGTGGGTCCTCACTTTCCAGTAACTATCATTTGCGGTACAACTGTAAATCTTTCTCACCGGATTTATCAGGATTTCTTATCGACCGCTTTGCTTTATGGTGGAAGAATACCCCTCTTTTTTTCGTTTGTAAATATTATTAAGTGAATGCTGATAAAATTATTGATTTTTCTATTTTCTTTCTTATAATATTTAAATATAAACCACTTTTGCTTTATAATATTAATCTTTATGAAGTTGCCTGGTAATTTATGCTATAAGTACAGCTTATGAATAAAGGAGGATTTAAGAATGCGAAGTGAAAAGAAGGCAAGAGAGAAAGAAGACAGTACAAAAGATTCCTTTTCCGATCGGATGCCGTCTCCGGAATCCGATAAAAAAACAGACCCGGATGAAAAAGAGCTGGATCCGATTGACCGGAAAATCATTCGTATCCTCTTAAAAAACGCCCGAACACCCATCAAGGAAATCGCCGGACAGGTCTTCCTTTCCTCCCCGGCGGTATCTGCCCGGATCGATAAGCTAGAGAAAGCCGGTATCCTGCGTGGATTTCACGCCGAGGTCGACTACCGGCATTTCGGATATCACATCAAGGCCTTCATTAATCTCGAAGTTGCTCCCGATCAGAAGCAGGAATTTTATCCCTATATTCAGGGAATTGACAACGTCATTGAGTGCAACTGCGTCACCGGCGATTATTCCATGTTAATAGAAACCGTCTTTCAGTCGACCGAACAGTTGGATCACTTTATCAATGAACTCCAGCATTTCGGGAAGACCAAGACACTCATCGCCTTCTCGACCTCAGTAGAACACCGGGATGTGCCAATCTGAAAGTCCTTTTCCAGAGCTCACTTACTTATCAACCGAAAAAAACACAAAAAAGACCCCATCTGCCAGCCATATCCTGCCTGACAAATGAGGTCTTTTCTTCATACTTCTTACTTCTTACATATTACTGTTTGCAATTTTCTTCCATAGGAACTGCATTTCCCGTGTTGGGGTGTGCCTTGTTGAATTCCTTGTTCTTATTGAATTCGCGGCGTTTCTCTCTCATGATCTTCGCTTCCTCGGAACCGGAGTTCTTCAGGATCCGGAAGGCTCTCTTCATGGCATAAGGCACCAGACCCTTGATCTTATCCTCTGCAAAGCGCATATCGGTATTTTCCGGATGATCCCTGTAGAGATGAATCGCATCGAATTTGCAGCGGGTCGTACAGATACCGCATCCAATGCACTTATTCGGATCTACAACAGATGCACCACAGGCGAGACAGCGGCTGCATTCCGTATGTACCTCTTCCTCGGTCAGTGTGCCATGCATATCCCGGAAGGGGTCTGATCCCTCAGGGCCATCCTTGGCCTCCTGCCTGCCGGCCGTATCATAGGAATCAATCAGGAGATCCTCCTTGTCCAGTTCCAGATAATGATGCCGGTCTCTTCCAATGGTCATGGAAGCATTCCACTGCACATAACGGTTGAGAGAATCTGCTGCATAATGGCCTTCTGCAATGGCATCGATGACAAATTTAGGCCCTGTCAAAACGTCTCCTCCGACGAAAATATCCGGATCCGTCGTCTGGAAAGTCAATTCATCCGCCTGCGGATAATTGCCATGATGGAAGCTGACTGTCCGTCCATCGAGAAGTCCGCCCCACTCAATGGCCTGTCCAATGGCAAAAACGATATGACGGCAGGAGATCTCACTGGTCCGGCTCTCATCGTAAAGCGGTGAGAAGCGACCGGTCTCAGGATCGATGGTTCTTGTACACATCTTGAATACGATGCCGGAAACCTGCTTCTTATCATCGACAAGGACTTCCTTCGGACCCCATCCGTTTAAGATCTCGATATGATCATCCAATGTCTCCTGAATTTCTGCCTTGCTGGCCGGCATTTCATCTCTCTGCTCAAGAGAAACCATGGTGACATGACTTGCTCCGCGCTTGATTGCATTTCGGGCACAGTCAACCGCTACGTTACCACCGCCGACAACAACGACATCGCCTTCGATTGCAGGATGTCCCTCTGCCATAGATTTCTGCAGATAATGAACCGCAACATCTGTACCCAAAGCATCGTCATTCGAAACACCGGGACGACGTCCGCCCTGACAGCCGATGGCGATATAGAAAGCCTGGAAGCCTTGCTCCTTCAATTCCTGCAGGGTAATATCCTTACCGACTTCCACGCCGCAGCGGATCTCCACGCCCAGTTTCTCAATGATCTCGATCTCTTTGGCAATGACATCCTTCTCCAATTTGTAAGAAGGAATTCCATACGTCATCATGCCGCCCGCCTTCTCGTGTTTCTCGAAGACCACCGGAGAATAGCCCATAAGGGCCAGATAATATGCACAGGACAGACCTGCAGGGCCGGCGCCGATGATTGCGATCTTCTGATCGAACTTTCCTGTTACGGATGCAACCGCCTTCTTTGGAATGTAGGGCGTATCCAGAGCCAGATCATAATCTGCCACGAATTTCTTTACAGCGTCAATGGAGACCGCCTCATCGATCGTTCCTCTGGTGCAGGCTGTCTCACATCTCTTATTGCAGACTCTTCCGCAGACTGCCGGGAAGGGATTCATGGTCTTAATCAATGCAAGCGCTTCTTCATACTTGCCTTCCTTGGCCTTCTGGAGATAGCCCTGAACCGGAACATGCGCCGGGCAGGCTGCCTTACAGGGAGAGGATCCGGTCGGCCAGCTGTTATACATTCTTGCCGTATCCCGGTAGTTCTCATCCCAGGCATATTTTCCCCAATGAATGGCATCGGGAAGAATGGACTTTGGATATTCCGGCAGACTTCCATCCTTTTTGCAAAGCTTCTGACCGAGCTTTACCGCGCCGGCCGGGCAGGCTTCCACACAGAGGCCGCAGGCAACACAGTTTTCCGGCGTGGTCTTTGCGGTATAAGCACTCTTTGAAAGATTTGGTGTATTGAAAAGCATGCTGGTCCGAAGGGCATTACAGATCTTTACATCACAGTTACAGATATCAAAAATATGGTTCTCCCCGTCGATATTGGTGATCTGATGAACGAAACCGTTCTCCTCTGCCTTCTTACAGATCTCGATGGCTTCTTCCTTGGTGATATAGTGGCCTCTCTTGGTCTCGACCGTATAATCAGCCATATCGCCGACCTGGATACACCAGTCATTGTAATCATCGGCACAGCCTTCCCCAAGTGTCGCACGGGAATAACGGCAGGAGCAGATTCCGGCAGAAATATGTCCATCATATTTATTCAGCCAATAGGAGATATGCTCGAGATCGACCGATTCCTGAGATACGTCCAGAGCTTCCTCCACCGGGATGACATGCATGCCGATGCCATCCCCTCCTGGAGGCACCAGCTGAGTAATCCCAGCCAGAGGATCGAAGGTCATCCGTTCAAAAGCCGATGCCACCGGCGGATTCTTATCGACACGGTCTTTGGAAGAGTTGAAGAGTTCTCCCACGCCGGGTACGAAATAAGGAATCCTCCAACGCTGAATCCTCGGTTTCCCTTCGATCGGGCCATTGTGATCATAACAGTCCGAATAATCATATTCGAGAATACCGACATAACTCATCTGGTAGAGAAGATCCTTCAGATCTTTTTCACTATAGTCCGGATTCATTTTCTGTAATTCTTCGAAGGTATAGAACTTCCGAAGTTTCATCTTATTGGCGACAAGGGCCATCTCATGGCTGATGACTTCCTTCAGACCCCAATATTCCGCATCTTCTGTTGTAATCCCTTTGATCTTATGAGGGACACAGTCCGTGATCTTCCTGGCAAGCTTTGCGATCTCTGGATCCTTCTCGGCTTCCCCCTGATACTTAGACCGCACGGCCTTGTACTGTTCTGGCATAGCTCATTCCTTTCTTCATCGGATGAAAATCAGAGCAATTTCTGAAGAAAATTGCTCATCCGATTGATATAAATTGATTCTGTTATAAATTTAACATAATGTCTATCAAATTTCACTAAGAAAATCCGCCAGCCATACAAGAAAAACGTTGAATTTAACAAAGCAGACTCCGTAACAGCTTACATTAGATATGATAATATGGTGATGCATAAAAAACTGCTTCCGGTAAATGATCCTTTTTATGATTTTGTTCGGACAAAAGATGCGAAATAAGTCAGGAATTCGAGGTGTCACATGAACCTGCAAGATGAATTATATGTACCAGCCAGACCCTTAACCATGCGAAATGTCGGCATGATTCTCTTTGGGACCACGCTCTTTTCCCTGTCTGTCAACCTCTTTCTCCAGCCGCTGGATCTCTATGCCGGAGGCATTGTCGGTCTGTCGAATCTCTTCCGAACCCTCTTTCTCCCATCCATGTCAAAAACCCTTGCCGGTATGATCAATCTGTGTCTGAACATTCCCCTCTTCATTCTGGCATGGAAAACCATGAAGAAAAAGATGCTGATTGGAACCTTCCTTTCCATTCTTGTCCAGACTATTCTCATGTCCCTGGTTCCGATACCAAAGACTCCAATCCTGGATGACAAACTTGCCGGCCTGGTGATCAGCGGTGTGGTCGGAGGCATCGGCTGCGGCATGATCCTGTCCAATGGCGGAAGCGCCGGCGGTCTGGATCTGCTTGGGGTCTTTATCGCATCCCGTAACCGAAAGTTCTCTGTCGGTACTTTTGAGACAGCCTTCAATGCCGTCCTCTATCTGGTCTGCGCCATTCTCTTCTCTGTGCCGACAGCCTTGTATTCCATCCTCTATATCATCTGCTTCTCCCTGGCAATTGACCGCTTTCACTATCAGAATATTGAAATCGAACTGGTCATCTTCACCCATCATCCGGAAGTCGAAGATATTATCCTGAAAAAGTATGTGCGGGGTGTCACCAAATGGAAGGGCGTCGGCGCCTATACCAACAAGGACACCCATGTCCTTGTGACTGTTCTTGCCAAAAATGAAGTTAATTTTGTCAAGCGGGATATCCTGGAAATCGACCCCAAAGCCTTTATCATCGAGCATGGCAGTACCAATGTCACCGGAGGCTATCAGAAACGATTGGATAATTAATACGGAGTGATTTCAAGGAAGACAGGAATGTCTTTCTTGATCCGAAAAAACAATTGAAAAGAGACCGGAGCACTCGCTCCAGTCTCTTTTTGTGTTTCTTAGCCTTCCAGTCTGCATGAAGTCTGATTCTCTTCTGAGTCAGATCGAAAGAGAAGTTTGCTTGTCCATCTGAAATGCTCAACCCTGCAGAGCCTTGACATTGTAGAATGCCTTCTTGCCCTTATACTGTGCAACTGCTCCCAGATCTTCTTCGATCCGCATCAGCTGATTGTACTTTGCAATACGATCCGTACGGCTCATAGAACCGGTCTTGATCTGACCTGCATTGGTTGCAACAACCAGATCTGCAATGGTCGTATCCTCAGACTCGCCGGAACGGTGGGAAACAATAGCTGTATAGCCCGCTTCCTTCGCCATCTCGATTGCATCGAAGGTTTCGGTCAGAGTACCGATCTGGTTTACCTTGATCAATACGGCATTGGCAGCACCAAGCTCTATGCCCTTACGGATGAAGGTGGTATTGGTAACGAAGAGATCATCGCCGACCAGCTGGATCTTGTCACCCAGGCGCTTGGTCAGTTCTACCCAGCCGTCCCAGTCATTCTCAGCAAGACCGTCTTCCAGGGAAATCAGAGGGTACTTATCGACCCATTTCTCATAGAGTTCGATCATTTCGGCAGAAGTCTTCTCGCCCTCACCGGACCGCTTCAGGATATAACGGTTCTTGTCAGCATCATAGAATTCCGAAGAAGCTGCATCCATGGCAAAAGCTACATCCTTACCGGGCTCGTAGCCTGCTTCTTTTACGGCTTCGAGCATCAGTTCCAGAGGGCCTTCATTTCCAAGCGTCTCTAAGGGTCCCTTGCCTCCCGGAATACAGGACGGAGCATAGCCGCCTTCATCACCGACTGCGGTATTATAGCCATACTTCTGAAGGACCTTTTTTAAGGTATGGAAAACCTCGGAGCCGATGCGGACGGCTTCTCGCACATTGGCTGCGCCAACCGGCATGATCATGTATTCCTGGCAGTCTGCAGAGGAATCTGCATGCTTTCCGCCATTTAAGACATTCATCATGGGAACCGGGAGGACCTTGCCATTCGGGCCGCCCAGGTATTTGTAAAGAGGAAGTCCGACGGAATCTGCTGCAGCATGGGCTACGGCAAGAGATACTGCCAGTGTCGCATTGGCACCGAGGTTGGACTTGAACTCCGTTCCATCCAGATCCAGCATGGCTTTGTCAATGCCTGCCTGATTAAAGACATCCATACCGATGATTGCCGGAGCAATCTTCTCATTGACATTGGCAACTGCCTTTAAAACGCCGGTTCCATGATATACTTTCTGATCGCCGTCGCGAAGCTCCAGAGCCTCTCTCTCACCGGTAGATGCTCCCGAAGGAACGATGGCTTTGCCATAGGATCCGGACTCCGTCTCAACTTCACACTCTACGGTAGGATTTCCTCTGGAATCCAGGACCTGGCGTGCATATACTCTTGCAATCGGATCATCGTATCTTCTCATAGATAAAATCTCCTTTTCTATTGCTTTGTCAAATTCTTACTCATATTTTCTGTCATTTCTCCTGACAAGATAAGTATATCAAACCGAAGTTATATTATCTATGCGCATTTTGTCCGTATTGTATATCGGCTCTCAAGGAAAATGTTGGATTTCCTACAGATTTTTGATCTTTGAAAAGGAAAAAGAGCCCCCGGGTTACCAGAGGCTCTTTCCTTCGCCATTAAAAGGCGCCTAAAATTTCTTTTGCTTTTTTCAGCTCTTCCGCGGTCGGCGGATTCACATCTTTTAGTGTATAGGGAATCCCGAGCTCTTCATACTTGAAAATTCCAAGGGTATGATAGGGGAGCACTTCCACTCTTTCCACTGTTTTCAAGCCGTCGATAAACTTTCGAAGAGCCTTAAGCTCCTTTTCATCCGTTGTAATACCCGGAACCAGGACATGACGGATCCACATGGGAATTCCAATGTCAGACAGATAGTTCGCGCAGTCCAGAATATTTGCATTGCTGTGACCGGTCAGTTTCTTGTGCTCTTCCTCAAAAATCTGTTTGATGTCCAGCATGACAAGGTCTGTATTTTCCATCAATTGGTTGAATTTCGAGAAAAAAGGCTCCTGTCTGGTGAAGGGTCCTGCTGAAGTATCCAGGCAGGTATTGATTCCCCTCTCGTGGCATTTACGGAATAATTCGATCAAAAAGTCGATCTGGAGAAGAGCTTCTCCGCCGCTTACGGTAATACCACCGTCTTTGCCCCAATAGGGCTTGTAGCGGAGAGCTTTCTCTATGACTTCGTCTGCGCTCATCAAGGTCGGCTTCGTCTTTTTCGTACCGGCAGGATCCCAGGTGTCCGGATTGTGGCAGTAGCGGCAACGGAAATTGCAGCCCTGAAGAAAGAGCACAAATCGGATTCCTGGTCCGTCAACGGAGCCAAAGCTTTCCAGCGAATGAACGCGTGCTAATACTTCTCCCATCGGATTACATATGGCTGTGGAAGGTACGGTTCAGGACATCGAGCTGCTGCTTTCTCGTCAGATCGATGAACTTGACTGCATATCCGGATACACGGATGGTGAAGTTTGCGTACTCAGGCTTTTCCGGATGCTCCATAGCGTCCTCAAGCTTCTCTCTGCCGAAGACATTGACGTTCAGATGATGAGCGCCCTGGTCGAAGTAACCGTCAAGGATGTTGACAAGCTTGTCGGTTCTCTCTTCCTCGTCATGGCCAAGGGAATCCGGAGTCATCGTCTGCGTATTGGAAATACCATCCAGAGAATACTCGTAAGGAAGCTTTGCTACGGAGTTCAGAGATGCCAGAAGGCCGTTCTGCTCAGCGCCGTATGCAGGGTTTGCACCAGGTGCGAAAGGAGTGAATGCCTTACGTCCGTCCGGAGTAGCACCGGTAGCCTCACCGTAAACAACGTTCGAGGTAATGGTAAGAATGGATGTGGTCGCATCGGAATCTCTGTAGGTATGGAACTTTCTGAGCTTTCTCATGAAAGTCTTCAGAAGGTTCACTGCGATCTCATCTGCGCGCGGGTCGTCATTTCCATACTTGGGGAAATCTCCCTCGATCTTGAAATCTGTGGTAACACCCTCTTCATCACGAATTGCGGTTACCTTGGCATACTTGATTGCAGACAGGGAATCTACTACATGTGAGAATCCTGCGATACCGGTTGCGAAGGTACGGCGAACCTCGGTATCGATCAGAGACATCTCTGCAGACTCATAGTAGTACTTGTCATGCATATAGTGGATCAGGTCAAGGATATTGACATATAATCCAGCCAGCCAGTCCAGAGTCAGATCATACTTGTGAACAACCTCATCATAGTCAAGGACATCGGAGGTCATCGGTGCGAGTTCAGGTCCTACCTGCATATGATGACCCTCTTTGTCTCTGAACTTCTCATCCTTACCGCTGTTCAGGGAGTAGAGAAGAGCCTTTGCCAGGTTGGCACGGGCACCGAAGAACTGCATTTCCTTACCGGTCTGGGTAGCGGATACGCAGCAGCAGATGCTGTAGTCATCGCCCCATACAGGCTTCATGACATCATCGTTCTCGTACTGGATGGAAGAAGTATCTACAGAGATCTTTGCCGCATACTTCTTGAAGTTCTCAGGAAGATCGCTGCTGAAGAGAACGGTCAGGTTGGGCTCAGGTGCAGGTCCCATGTTCTCAAGAGTATGAAGGAAACGGTAATCGTTCTTGGTTACCATGCTGCGTCCGTCCATACCGATACCTGCAACTTCCAGGGTTGCCCATACCGGGTCGCCGGAGAAGAGCTCGTTATAGGAAGGAATACGTGCGAACTTGACCATACGGAACTTCATAACAAGATGATCGATCAGCTCCTGAGCTTCCTTCTCTGTGATCAGACCCTTCTTTAAGTCTCTGCTGATATAGATATCAAGGAAGGTGGAGATACGTCCGACGGACATCGCTGCACCGTTCTGCTGCTTGATTGCGGAGAGATATCCGAAATACAGCCACTGAACAGCTTCCCTGGCGGTCTTTGCAGGCTTGGAGATATCGTAGCCATAGGACTCAGCCAGCTTCTTCATCTTCTTTAAAGCCTTGATCTGCTCGGCAACTTCTTCTCTTAAACGAACAACCTTACCGGTCATCATATCGTTGTGTCCGATGTCGTCCTTGTCGGCCTGCTTCTTCTCGATCAGATAATCAATACCGTAGAGAGCTACTCTTCTGTAGTCGCCGACGATACGTCCTCTGCCGTAGGTATCCGGAAGTCCGGTTACAATGTGGCAGTGACGTGCTGTAATCATCTCCGGTGTGTAGGCATCGAATACTGCCTCGTTGTGTGTCTTGTGATATTTTGTAAAAATCTCATGAAGAGCCGGATTCGGTGTATAACCATAAGTGGTCAGAGCTTCCTCTGCCATACGGATACCACCATACGGCATGAAGGCACGCTTCAGAGGCTTATCGGTCTGAAGTCCGACAACCTGCTCATCATCCTTCATGGAATCATCAATATAAGCCGGGCCATAAGCGTCGATATCGGAAACAACGTCGGTCTCCATATCCAGAACGCCGCCCTTTGCACGCTCTGCCTTCTGCAGTTCCTGCAGCTTTCCCCAGAGTCTGTTGGTGCGCTCTGTCGGTCCCTCAAGGAAACTCTCGTCTCCATCATACGGAGTGTAGTTCTTCTGGATGAAATCACGAACATTCACTTCGTCATTCCAGTGGCCGGCTGTAAAGCCCTCCCATGCATCAAAATTTGTCATCACGACCTCCAATCGTAAAAGTGGGTTGATTTGGTTGGTAATGGCATGTCCTGCCCGAAAGTTAGAAGCATCTAACTAACTCTCCCGTAAGTATCATACGTGATGGAACAAGGCTTCGTCAATCGAATTTCTGTACTTTTCAGGACGCAAAAAGCTTCCGGACGTTCTGAATCAGGAACAATCAGAAAACCTGTACAAATGGTCATTTTTCAGGCTTTCCGGCCGCTTTAGCATACAAAAGTTTTTTGACAGATCTGCTATGGCTGACTACAGAATCATTCCAAAAAAAGA
Organism: Porcibacter vitabionis; assembly: GCF_046263795.1. Taxonomy (NCBI): domain Bacteria; kingdom Bacillati; phylum Bacillota; class Clostridia; order Lachnospirales; family Lachnospiraceae; genus Porcibacter; species Porcibacter vitabionis. Next base: position 58,489 of record NZ_JBJYZD010000004.1, read on the forward strand.
AGGTGCCGGCCTTTCTGAGCATGCGGCACCCGGCGAAGCAATCATCTTCGCACTGGACGGCGAAGGCGTGATCGGATATGAGGGTGTCGATCATCCGATCACGGCAGGCGAAAACTTCCATTTTGCCAAGGGCGGTTTGCATTCCGTCAAGGCCACGAAGAAGTTCAAGATGGCTCTGCTTCTGACTCTTGAGTAAAGAAAAGAATGCCTCTGCCAGTGAATCGCTGAGGTCTATATTTCCCTCCGGAACGATATATCAGATATAAAAACAGCCTCCCGATCAGAAGAATCCCCATGGATTCCTCAATTGGGAGGCTGTTGTATTCTCATTTATTAATGATCAGCAGATTTGACAGAGCCTGAATGCGTTAGAGTACCAGGCTCGGTGCAGTATAGACTCTGGCCAGAAGCTCCTGGTTCAGTGCATAGAGACCCTTTGGATCCTTGCCGAAGAGCTCATATTTCTTGATCAGGTCATCGGCGTTCTTCTCTTCCTCGCCCTGCTCCTTAACAAACCAGTCAAAGCACTGCATGGTACGATAGTCATGAACGTCATTTGCAGCCTTATAAATGGTATTGATCAGGGAAGTAACATACTGCTCATGCTTTAAGCCAAGCTTTAAAGGGCTTTCTGCATCCTCGTAAACGGCATCCGGCTGATCGACAGCGGTAAAGCTTACATGCTCGCCGTTGTTAATCAGATACTGACGCATCAGCATAGCATGATCGCGCTCTTCCTGAGCCTGGATGTCATACCAGTGGGCGAATCCGTCCAATCCCAGATCGTTATAATAATTGGAAAAATCCAGATACAGATATGCGGAATAGAATTCCTTATTGATCTGTGTGTTAATTAAGTCTTTTACTTTCTGATCCAACATAGATTTCCTCCTTTGACCGGCCTAGTGCCGGCAGAAAATAATAATGTCAGTTTCCGCAGGGCCCGTTCCCTTTCCTGATTGATCAGGTACAGGACAGCCTGCGTTTTTATTATAACCTCCTGGCTGTAAAATGCCACCGGGTCTGGATTAAGTTTTTCTTAAGATTTAAGCTTCTGAATTGCGAGCGCTTCTATATCAGCGTGGCTTTTATCACGGACGGCGGCGTGGAATCTCTGATTGGCATATTGGACATTTTCTTTTTGCACCTTTCTTTCCTCTGTCATGGTTTTCTGCCGCTATATCAACTTTGTCTGCGAGGTCTGTTTTTATTAAAAAATCACAAAAAAAGAGCGCCTCTTCTTCCTTCTAAGACCTGACGGAAAAAGATGACGCCCTTCTGGAGGACTACCCGGTGGCAGCCCTCCGACGTTTCCTTTCTTGGATTGATTCACAGTCTGGCAGATTTTCGAGTCATTATTTCTTCGTGTAATCGTAGAACCCCTTGCCGCTGTTGACTCCGCCTTCGCCCTTGTCGAGCTTTTCCTTCAGCATGGTGCTGATCTTATAATAAACGGAATTTTCATCCTTGGCCTCGGGTTTCATCGAAACAATGTCATAGCAGGTCTTCAAGCCCACGATATCCATGATCTGGAAAGGTCCTGCCGGTGCACTGGTGGCAAGCTTCCATGTGAGATCTATGGTTTCCGGATCAGCTACGCCTTTGGCCCAGAGCATCTCTGCAGATTCCAGGAAAGGAACCAGCATGGAATTTAAGATATAGCCCGGCTGCTCCTTATGTAGAACCAGAGGAATCATATTGATATCCTTTGCAAAAGCAACAACCGCTTCTATCGTCTCCTTGGCCGTTCCCGGATGTCCCATGATTTCTGCTGTGTTGGACTTCCAGATCTCATTGGCAAAATGAAGAGAGCAGAACTTCTCCGGCCGGCCGGTATACTTGGCAAACATGCTGGGCAGAAGGGTCGAGGAATTGGTGCAGAGAATGGTCTTCTCCGGCATCAGATCCTTCATCCTGGTGAAGATATCGATCTTCTGTGCAGGATCCTCTGTCATTGCCTCGATCACAATATCCGCATTCTTCAGAGCCTCTGCCATATCCAAGGTGATATGCAAGAGTTCCTTCTGATTCTTCTCCCACTGAGCCTTACATGCATCGATGCTCTCAGCAGTTGCGGATTTCCAGTCAGTTACCAGTCCTCTCGGATAGAGATAAGCGCCCATGGGATTTCCGAGTAATGCTTTGGCCTGATCCAGAGCCTTTGTCATCTCCTGGCTGTAATGGTCGAGTTTGGGCTGAGTTCGTCCAATCGAGCCCTCGCTTCGAAGCCAGAAAGTTACATGATGACCGGTATAAGCCGCCATCAGACCGATCTGCGTACCAAGAACACCGCCCCCGATAATCGTTACATTTGGATACATAGCACACCTCCTATACTGTGTAAGATGTAGATCAGCTGTCAGTAACATGGTGCTTTTCTCCGCATTATATCTGATAACGCAGAAATATAAACCATGCTTACAGAACACATTCTACACGAAGAGCCGGCTGATTGCCATAGAAAAAGTGGCTCAGTTGACCCGATGAATGGCCTGCTTTGTGGCCAGGGGATAAGAAGCCAGCCTATCTCCATCCAGATTCTCGTGATGCATATCGACCGCATTGATCTGGCTGTTGTCATAGGTACGGTAATAGTAGATACCGCGGTCCATATTACAGCAGGAAGAATAGATCGTGATCTCATATTTCCCATCTCCCAGGTCGCAGCAGCCTCTCTGCTGCTCAACCGAGCCTAAGATGTGGAAAAACTGACTGACAGAGGAGTCTTCATCCTCTGGAGAAACAGAGTTCAGCTTGGTAAAAGCAACCTTGACAAAGCGCGATCCGGAGGAGAGATCTCCCGGGAGACCGATACCGCCCATGCCACGGCTGTAGGGAGAAAGCTCTAGTCCCTTGGCAAACGTATTCATAGAAGGGCCGGCTGAGACGCTGCGATAATCATTCAAGCGAAAGAGCTGCTTGTCAAAGGTCGGATTATTGGTCATGACGCCCACCGGATTTTCATAAATATGCAAGCCGTCACGCACCGACTCCACAACAAGCGATCCCGTCTGATCCGCGATCATCCAGTGAAGCGGGGTAATGGGAAGGTCCTTACTGAAAGGAATATTGACAATGCAGATCCGGTCCAGAAGGGTCCTCGCCTCTTTCAGATCCTTACATTGCGAGAGGATCCAGGCAATGAACTCGAAAGGAGCAATATGATCCTTCCCATCCGAAACCGGCTCCGGGAAGTATCCGTTGCCGGGGAAATTTAAACCGGCCATGGAAAGACCATATTCATTCGTCGCATCATAGTAGAGCGGGAAATTGTCGCAGACAAAAGCCATGCCGATCATGGAATAATGACTGTTTAGGGTCTTCTCTTTCCGAAAGGGAATCGGAAAATTCCGCGGCATGATCGTTACCGACTCCTGATAGGAAAACTCCAGATCCAGATTGCGGCCGAAATAGTGATCTTTGGTCTGATACGTTGCACAAGTACACATCATCTGCTCCTTTCCAAGGGGATCATTCCCCTGCATCGCGAACCAGGGCACGAACAATGCCCTCTACCGTATAGGTATCTGCCATGATTATAGCTTCTTTGGAAAGACTTCGAAAGGTCTTGGCAGTCACTTTTCCAATACAGATGAATCGGCTTTCTTCCTTCTCTTGATCTACATTTTCTACATTTGAAAAAAAGGCACGAACCGAGGCGGAGCTTCCGAAGATCACATAAGAATAATCCCGGTCTTTGGGTATCTGACTTTCATCAACTACCGTTTCATAGATTCCCGGATCATCATATGGGATCCCGTGTTCTTCCAGGATACGGTTCAGATCCCTGGAGCCTTCCCGGGCACGTAAGATCAGAAGGCGAGCCGGTCTTCCAGGAAGGTCTTTTTTCTTCCTACCCTTCTCAGAAAAATCAGTTTCATCAATATCTTTTCTCTGAATATCGTCCACCAATTTCTCTGCCAGAGACCGGGAAGTAAAATCATCCGGAATCAGATCCGCCCGGATTCCAAAGGAATGCAGGGTCCGGGCCGTCCCGCTTCCGATGACCGAAAACTTAGCAGACATCATTTCCCGGATATCGCGATCTTCGTCCATTAACATCTGGAAAAAGATCCGGACACCGTTGGAACTCGTGAAAACGATATGACTATAGCGAGAAAGATCCGGAAGCCTGATTTCTCTTTTCCGAATCTTCAAAACAGGATATGTATCCACCCGGCAGCCGAGATCCATCAATTGATCTCTGACTTTTTCTGTGAAAGACAGACTACCAAGAACAGCCACGGATTTTCCGGACAAGGGAGAAATTTTGAATTTTCCTGCATCCGACGGATCGATCCGGTCCAAAAGGCTCTCCTCCCCATCCGAAAAGGCATAGGCCGCATTTTCCCCAATCACAAGGACCGCCGGCGTCTCCGCCTGGCTTGCCTTATCTGCAATATCAGAAAGTGTTCCGTCAATCCTTTTCTCATCCTTTGTAAAGCCTCTGGACACAATGGAAGCCGGCGTTTCCGGGTCTTTCCCATATTTGATCAATTGTCCTGTGATTTCCCGGCAAGATCCAAGTCCCATAAGAAAAATCAGCGTTCCCCGCAAATCTGCCAATGAGGAATAATCGACTTCATTACCCTCTGCCCTATGTCCGGTGATCACCGTAAAAGAATCTGCACTCCCCCGATGAGTGACCGGGATCCCGACCGATTCCGGAACGGCAATACAGGAACTGACGCCGGGCACTGCCGTACAGGAAATCCCCCGCTCCTTTAGATAGAGATATTCCTCTCCGCCCCGGCCGAAGACAAAGGGATCTCCTCCCTTCAGGCGAACTACCGAAAGGCCTTGACCGGCCAGCTCATACAGTTTTTGATTGATCTCTTCCTGACTTGCACTTCTTCGTCCGCATCTCTTCCCCATATAGATGAGTCTGCAGGAATCTTTCGCATAAGAAAGCAAGTCCTCGTCGATCAGATCGTCATAGAGGATGGCATCCGCCTGTCGGATCAAATCCAGACCGCGAAGCGTGATCAGTCCCTTCCCGCAGCCGGCGCCAACCAGATATACCTGCCCTTTTTTCATAGTTAAAACCTCATGACCCGATCTGCCAGTCTCTTACAAAGTTTCGGATAGTCCTTATAATATCCGCTGATCTTCTCCTTTTTCGTAAGATAGAGCGCGTATAAAGTGATCCGATCCCCATCGATGATCGCATGAGCGCCAACCGGCATGGAGCAATCCGCCCGAAGAAGGCCGAAGAGATATCGTTCCGGAAGAAACCGCTTCATCGTGTCCTCATCATTGATATGAGCCAGTATCTCCCGGGTCTCTTTGTCATCTTCCCGGCATTCCATGGCAATGATGCCCTGGCCGCAGGCCGGCACCATTTCCTCTGCCGACAGCTTTTTTACCCGGAAAGAAGTAAGACTGATCCCCAGGCGGTCAATTCCGGCTTTGGCAATAACGATGGCGTCATATTCCCCGTCTTTTAGTTTCTGAAGCCTGGTCTCTACATTTCCCCGTAAGCCTTTGATCTTGGCATTCGGGAAAAGCCGCCTTAACTCAGCCTCCCGTCTGGCACTGCCGGTGCCGATAACAAGCGGTCTGTCCTTTCTCATAACCAGAAGGTCTGCCGGATCCGCAGCCGGCATAACGGCGCCGATCACCATACCTTCCCGCAGATCATAGGGGAGATCCTTTGCACTATGGACAGCGATCTCGGCCTGTTTTCGTGCGAGAACTTCTTCGATTTCGCGAATGAAGAGGCCGCTTCCGCCGATCTCCTTCAAAGCCCTGGACTGATCCAGGTCGCCGCGCGTATGGATCACCTGAACTTCTGTCGAGATTCCTTCCTCCTGTAATTTTTCCGATACGATTTCATCCTGCCTTAGAGACAGCCTGCTTCCTCTCGAAGCTATGATCATTCGATTTCCTCCTGACAGATCTTCCTGACCAGATCCGTAACTTCCTCCTGCTTTGGGATCTCCTGAAAAGAAAGGAGGTCCGCCAGTAATTTCCGATAGACTCTTGCCCTTTCTTTCTGTCCAAAGTCCGGATAAAGGGATGGCAGGGTCTTTCGCGCCGCGAGCATAATGTCCAGAATTTCTTCAATATGGTCCGGCAAGTTCCGATCGATCTCATTTTTCAGCATGGCAGCATAACTTGGCGATGCGCCGTCGGTCGAGATCGCTACCGTAAGATGCCCTCTTTTCAGAATCGCCGGAAAGAAGAAGGTACAGTTCTCAGGGTCATCGACAGCATTGACCGGGATCCCTTTCTTCCGGCAGAGAAGACTGACATGACGGTTCAACTCCCGATTGCCGGTCGCCGAAATCACACAATCGTACTGATCGAGGTCCTGATCCTCGAAGGGTCTTTTTTCATATCGGATTCGTCCTTCCTCTGCCATTTTAGAAATATAAATCAAAGCCTTCGGAGCCACAACTGTAATTTGATCTGTAAACGAAGTAAGGCGGCTAATCTTACCGGCCGCCACTTCTCCGCCTCCTATCACAAGGAAGCGCATCTCTGTAATATCATAAAAAAAAGGAAATAATTTCAACGCATGCTCTCTTTCATCCTGGAAAACAAAGGAGCCACTTTACAAGCCACATAAGATCCCACACCGGCAATCACCGCATCAACCCAGGCAGTACTGAGAAACCAGACGGACATCAGTTCCTTGAAGCCGATTGGCTGTGCACTCTTTAAAAGGACATTGCTAAGCAGAGCAAAATACAGAAGGCCGAAGAAATAATAGGACAGCATTCCGATCTCACCGGCTATCAGATAAGCCTTCAGATCTTTTTTTCGAAAATGGTTGAGAATGGTCCCGGACAGCCAGGCTGTCGAAGCAAAACCAAGCAGAAAGCCATAGGTCGGACGCAGGATGTATGCCATCCCGCCGCCATGAGCATAAACGGGGACACCAAGAAGGCCCAGGAAGAGATATACCAGGAGACTGATCAAGCCGTTCCTCGGTCCGAGTAAAAGACCTGTGATCACCGCAAACATGATCTGAAGCGATATGGTAACACCACTTCCGATTGGAAGCACAATATTGATCTTAGCGCCAACAAACATCAATGCAACAAACATGGCACAATAGCTCAGATCCCTGGTTCCAAATTTACTTTTTGCTGCTTTGCCTTGCATTTCTCATTACTCCTTTTTCACTCATCCATATTCTAATGCAGCAATGCTTATGTTTAAAAACAGCGCAAGAGCTGCCTTGCGCTGTTTTATTATACACACATTGTTCTCTCCTCCGAGATATTTTTTATTTCTTCGGATCCTGCTTGGAAAAGTCAGTTACGATCGTGCCGTCTGCATGATACTTCTGATTTCCAAAATACTTATTATGAGCATATTCGATACCATTCCAGTTCAAAGGCGTATAAACCTCCGCGATCTCAGGAAGATGGACATCCTTTAATGCCCAGCGCAGGTATTCTTCCGTACCGGTCCGATCAACGATATAACCGATATGCTCCTTACCACCGGGAGAATCCGGATTGATATAATGGCGGACATACTCATAGGTGTTCTTAATGATCTGGATGACACTGTCTTCATCCGCCCATTTGATGAAATCCACACCCATCCGGGGATTCTTCTTACCTGTCCTGCCGAGAAGAGTGATTCGAAAGTACTTCTTATCACTTCTGGTCCAGGCAAGGTTCGGGCAGGCATTGATACATTCGCCACAGCCGATGCACTTATAACTGTCACGTTCCGGACGGAAATGCACCTTGGTCAGAGCGTCCACAGACTTGGAACGGCAGGCCTTGATGCAGGCGCCGCAGCTGATACAGCGTTCCGGATCCAGCTGGGGTTCGGTCATACCCATGATACCGATATCACCCATACGAACCTTCTGGCAGTCATTGGGACATCCGGTCAGAACGATCTTCACATGCAGATCGTCCGGGAAGATGACCTTCTCGATCTTCTGAGCCAGAGCCGTAGTATCATAGCAGGCATAAGGACATACACGGTTTCCGACGCAGGCAGAGACATTTCTGGTACCTGAAGCCGGATATCCCTCTCCACGTTCTCTTCCGGTCTGATTGACCCCGGTGCCGTCAATAATTTCCTGCAGAGCCTGATTGACCTCGGGAATCTTCTCGAAAGGAATGCCCGGAATTTCAAATCCCTGGCGAGAGGTCAAATTGACCGTTCCGTTTCCATAGGTCTCTGCGATTTCTTGAATCTTTCCGAGATACTCTGCCTTCAAAAGGCCTCCCGGTACACGAATTCTGGATGATGTTACTCCGCGTACTTTGGTGACACGGAATGCATTCTTTTTCAGATCTTTTGTATTGATATCCATGTCCACCTCCATCAATCAACCATTGTTTTACTCTTTACATAAGGGAATACCGGCCCATCGATGCAGACATAGACATTTCCGATCTTACAATGTCCGCATTTTCCAAGTCCGCAGCACATCTTTCTTTCCTGAGACAGCCAGACATTCTCTTCCGGAATACCCAGTTTCAGAAGGCCTGCAATTGTAAAGCGCATCATGGGAGGCGGTCCTACAACGATTGCCTTGGTATTCGAGAGATCCTTGGGGGTAAGTTCCGGAACAACCGCCGTAACAAAGCCCTCCCGATAACCGGGCTGACCCTTGGCGCTGTCCAGAGTCATTCGAAGGTCGATATGCTCGTCCCAGTATTTCAGATCGTCGCGAAAGAGGATATCATCCGGCGATTTAAATCCGACGATTGCCGTGATGCCGTTGACCTTTTCCGGATGATGAGCATAATGATCGATCACTCCGCGAACCGGAGATACACCGGTTCCTCCGGCAACAACGATCAATTCCGATCCGTCATAATCGCTGAACTCGAAGCCATTTCCATAAGGTCCGCGGATCAGAAGCTCCTGGCCCTCATACCGCTCAAACACTTCATTGGTGACCACTCCGACCCGGCGGATGGTGAAATCGATCGTATCTTCACCAATACCACTGACAGAAATCGGTGCCTCTCCATACTTCGGCATGGAAATTTCAAAGAACTGGCCGGGTTTTACCCGTTCCAAGGCATTGTCGAAATGCATACGGAAGGTATATTCCGTTTTGGTATGACGAATGACCTTCTCAATTTTCGAAGGAAAAGGAACATAATCATTTCTCACTGCCATTGTTCGCTACCTCCTTCATACCTTCTTCCAGATGATTGATAATATTGGAGAAGGAAATATACTCCGGACAGATATCATCGCATCTGCCGCATCCGACGCACATCTGATAACCGAAACGCTCCTTAAAATCCAAAACCTTGTGTAAGGTCTTAAAGCGCATCCGTTCGCCATTCTTCTTCCGATAACTAGCACCGCCCGCTACATCGGTATAACCGTCTACCATACAGGAGGCCTGTACACGGCGTCTTTCGCCGACCTTGCCATTGGCATCATAATAGAGATCCTGCATGGAAAAACAGGTACAGGTCGGACAGACAAAGTTACAGCGGCCGCAGTTGATGCAGCGTTTGTCATACTGATCCCACATACTGCTCTTCCCGACTTCATAGGTCAGATTCTCCGGTACCTTGACCTTGACTTTATTTTCGGTCACGCGGGCCGGACTTACATCCGCCTTCTCTGCTCCGCTCTCCTGAAGGACCCTATCCCAATCCTCTCTCTTGCAATCCAGATGATAGGTCCCGTTCATAAGATCCACGCTCATGTCATAGTTGTCGGACAGATTGGAATTCATGCTGACACAGAATCCGTTCTCACAGCTTACCGGACAACCGATCATGACATAGGCCTGATCTTTTCGTTTCCTCTCGTAATAATAATCGGGAGCACCATTCTTCAGATAGATCTGATCCATTCTCTTGACGGCTGCGAGATCACAGCTTCTTAAGAATACCAGTCTCTTCTTTTTCGGTGCCTCGGTCTCTTCGATATGAGACTGAGAGAAATAAAACAGGGTTTCAGAAGGCGGCAGGACTGCCTCCTTCCAGGAATAAGCGGATTTCTCCTGAAATTCGATCTCATCCGGGCTTTTCGCAACTGCATACCGGACAGCATCCGTATCGGAAAACCGTCCGCCCCCCTGAAATCTCTTCGGAGCCCAGATCTCATACTCCTTCTGCCAATAGGAAAACAGCTTCTCAAACTGTTCCCGGTCTGCGATGTATCCCATTCCTTTTACGCCTCCTTTTCTGAAAGGTTGTTAAAGGTGTCCCAATAAGTTTGAATTATTATATCACACAGATGTTGAATAAGTCTGTTGTTTTTCCAACTGACAGATAGAAATATTACCCTTAGCGGCCGGAAAGGAAGGCATCGATACCATTTGCAATGCCCGTGACGATCTTGGCCTGATAGTCCTGAGAAGCCATCCTCTGATCCTCAGCCGGATTGGTCATATAACCCATTTCTACGATCGTGACCGGTACCTGACACCAGTTGATCCCACTCATGCTATCGGTCTCCCAGACGTATTCCTTCCGGCAGCCGGTCGAAGCCACGAGATTGTCCAGAACATCCTTCGACAGAGCATAGCTCTGGTCATGGAGTTTCGCATTGTAGGGATTAGACCGAGTCTGACAGATGGTCATGGCTCCATTGACTGAAGAATTTTGGACTCCATTGGCATGAATTCGAATAAAAGCAGATACATTAGCCTGATTCGCAATCGCCGCTCTTTCCGAATTGGAAATATCGACATCATTGCTTGTCCTTACCATGATGACCTGATAACCTCTTGCCTCCAGCTCCTGCTGTAATTTCAAAGAGACCTGAAGGGTCAGCTCATATTCCGGAAGTCCGGTCGAAACACCTCTGGTGCCGCCGGAGACCTTGGCCTTGGTCTGGCTGGCACCGGGGCCGATCGGCTCTCTGGCACTATTTCCGTGCGCCTGATGACCGGCATCAATGCAGACCAGTTTTCTCCCTGCAACCGGTTGGCTGGTCCCTGCAGATGGAGCAGCCGGACCAGATGGAGTGGACGAAGCAGCTGGAGCGGACGTATGACTTTCTTTGCTTGCGGTCCCTTCTTCCGGTTGGTTGGCCCCTACAGATGGAGCAGACGGCGGATTTGCCTGTTCCTGGCCGGATGTATCCTTTCCCTGATTATTGTCCTTCACATCCTTCTGCTCCGAAGTCTTTTTCCCCGAATCCTCCGTTTTCATCAGCTTCTCTGCTGCCCCTTTCGATGATGCCTGTTTCGATGATGCCCGGCTATTCTCTCCGCTGCATGCGCATAGGGAAAATACCAGAATCCCAATAAGAAACAGAGAAAAAAGGCTTGCTTTCTTTTTCAAATGTAAAAAATTCATTGGACCGGGCTCTCCTCAATGCAAAAATTCGCAAAAATTCAATGATATGAGTGCAAAAGTACCTTTTGCCATTCCTTTATCATTCTACTCCCTTTTTTCTCTCGCCTCCACAACAAAAGTCTTGTCTTCTGCGTTTTCGCTTCGAATCGTAATATGTACTTCGCCTTCCTGATCCACAGACTTTAAATAAAAGCCGCCCATGCCTCCACGAAGAGTGGTTACCTTGGGTCCGATGACGGAAGCCGGCCCGTCGATCTCGATTTCCACCGGTTCATTACAGAAGGATAAGAGATTCCCATGCTCATCCCGCATGGAAAGACGAATGGCAAGAACATCATAAGTCTTGTCAAAAACCAGACGATCCGAAGACAGGCGGACATCCATCTGTCGCTTTGTCATAGGAGAGATCTTTCGATCGCTTACAACTTGTCCATCCTTTTTCGCAATGAATTCATACTCGGTCGATTTCTCGCCCCAGTTTCCGATATATTTCTGATAGAGGCCGATGGCATCTGCTGGATTCATATGGTATCTCACAATGAGCTTTACGGCTTCTAAGATCATCTTCCCGGTCATTTTCCCCTGGTTCAGAGAGAAAGAATTCAGAAGATCACTTGCCGTCCTGGCCTGATCCGCAGTCATACCCTCGATCGTTTCCAAATCTTTGCCAATATAGTCATCGATCAGGATCGGTCCATGTTTCATCCCGCGGAAAGCGGAGTCCGAAGGGGAGTATTCCTTCAAAAGCCTGCCATTCTTATACATATCGACTGAATCCGCATTCGTGATGATATAGCACCTGCCACGATTGGACTCCGGATGCTCTCCGATATCCATGGTGGAAGAAATCTCGAGAACCGGCTGCTTTCTCCCCTCTGCCGCATAGACGAAGGCAGCAAGCTTTGGATTCCGGTACATATCACAGACACCGTGATAGCAGATTCGGTCGCCGCTTCCGAAGTCCTTATGGGTGTTGTAGTCAAACATACACCAACCGATACTACCTGCAATATCACTTTCCAAACCGACATCAGAAATGACCCTGGCATGCCTTATCGCCTGAGACTGCCGGTGTTCTTCCCAGTCGAAGGCCTTGGTCGGATACATATGGCCATTGTGCTCCGTTACGAGATAAGCCTTGGACAGATCATTCGTCGCCTTTTTCTTTTTCAGACAGCCCTTGTTCTTCCCATTATGAAAGAAGTCATTGTAAGTGAAGACATCTTCCTGGATCCTGGTATTCTTATCTGCAGTTCTGCAACGGACGCCGCCGGTCGCCCGGCTTCCATCGAATGCATGGGCAACCGCATTGGTTCTTGCATAAAAAGGATCATCGTCCTTCGATTCATTGATCCGGACGCCCCAGATCATAATAGAAGGATGATTCCGATACTGAAGGATCATATCTCTGACATTTAAAACTGCCTGGTCCTTCCAGACGCCTTCTCCGATATGCTGCCAGCCGGGGATCTCGGTGAAAACCAAAAGCCCGAGCCGGTCACACTCATCAATAAAATACTGGGACTGGGGATAGTGTGAAGTTCTTACGGTATTGACTCCCAGTTCCTCCTTCAGGATCCTGGCATCCATCCTCTGCATACTTTCCGGCATGGCATAGCCGACATAAGGGTAGCTCTGATGCCGGTTCAAGCCCCGGATCTTCACCTTTCTTCCATTCAGATAGAAACCGTCTGCCTTCCATTCCATGGTGCGGAAACCTATGCTTTCCGTCTTCTGATCTCTGACCTCCCCATCGATGAGAAGAAGGACCTCTGCCTGATAAAGGGCCGGATCATCGATATCCCATTTCTTAATATGTAATGGATCACTGTCGAAGGAATAAGTGTCACTTGTACTTAAGCCCACGAGATCCTCTGAGAGATCTCTTCCTGCCTCTCTTTTCGAGGGATCGATCTTCTCCCGCAGGATCTCCTTTCCATCCAGACGGATCAGGATCGAGGCCTTCCCTTCCCAGATCATAGATTCTGCTTCTTTTGTTACAGAAATTGAGGTCCGAAGACTGCCCCTGCCGTCCGATGTAAGGGAAGGCTGAAAGAAGACATCCGTCAGGGCTTCCTTCTCTGTCACGGTCAGATATACATCTCTGTAAATTCCGCCATAGGTCATATAATCAATGACATAGCCAAAGGGAGGTTGGTTTAAATTCTCCCGGGAATCCAGCCGAACCGTCAGAAGATTGGATCCTTCCTTCAGTTTCCCGGAAATGTCGATGGAATATGCCGTATAACCGCAGTGATGCTCGCCAATTTTCTCCCCGTTCAGATAGAATTGGCTTTGATGCGCACAGCCGTCGAAGGTAAGAATCAGTCTCTTATTCTGCCAGTCGCTCCGATAGATGATCTGTCGCTGATAACAGGAAAGCATCTGATAGGAATTTTCATCAAAATAGTCATAGGGAAGGATCTTTACGGTATGCGGCAGCATGATCTCTTCCCCATTTTCCATCGGCCTATTTACATATGCATCGGAGAATTCCGGTTGGAATTTCCAGTTTCTGTCCAGGTAAAATTTCTCTGTCATAAACTCCCTCTTCCTATGATTGCTTTTATTGTTTCCTCTTACTCTTATGTTTTCTCAGCTGAGTTCGTTTCAGATGGAGGAAACCGTATTTATGCTTTTGGTTTCCATTTTAGAGTAACATCCACGGGATTGCCAAACAATAGGGCAATTTTTATAAGAATGAAAGCAGAATTTTGTGGGATTTTACAGCTCCATTTATAACGAGTTCTAAGGTTGCATACGGCGATCCTCCGCATCAAGGTCCATCTGCCTGAACTTTTGGGATTCCTGGCATCCCTTCTCTGTCTGGTTCTGTTCGGTCCGGATCGCTTTATTGTGCCGGCCATGATCCTGATTCTTATCCTTTTCATTGCCTTACGGCCTTTTATCGAAGGAGGTCAACTACCCCGACCTAAGCTATCGCTTTGAGGTCGGAGCTTGTAACTGCCCTGTGGTATAGCGGATAAATCCTCCCACATTTAGTCGTTTAACATTACTGCTAAAAGTGGCGTTACATCGTAGGCACGTTGACACGTACCTGTACTACAGAGATTTACTCCGTAGCAACTGCATCAGGTACTAATAGTTCTATTCCCATACGATGCAGATTCATAGCTCCAATGCGGTCATCGTTCGATTTATAACCACAGTTTTTACAACAGAAAAGATGTATTTTCTTGTCGCGGTTAGTCTTTGCTGTATGACCACATTTAGGACAAGTTTGGCTTGTATAAGCAGGATTAACCTTTTCTACAAGCTGATGATGCTTTAAGGCTTTGTAAGATAGTTTCTGTTCTAAATCATAGTAAGACCATGATATGGAAACATAACGGTCTTTCACCTTAACTCTTTCAGTAGCAGAACGGATACCACTTAAATCTTCAATGACAAACAAAGTACCAACGGGATTATTCTCAACGAGTGCCTTTGATACACAATGGTTTACATCCTGCATCCAACGGTTTTCTCGTTGACCGATAGCTTTCATTCGTCTACGGGATGATGAAGTGCCGACCTGCTGTAACTGCTTACGCAAAGACTTATAATGAGCACGTTTTTGTTTAACGACATTACCATCATAAAATACAGATTTTCCATTACTATCATATGTTGCAGCAAGAAACCTGATTCCACGGTCTATCCCAACAACATTAGAAACTTCTGATTTTTTAAGTTCGGTAATTTCGTATGTTACAGGTATATGCAAATAAAACTTATTATGTTTATTCACAAGCTTCGCAGTGCCAAACTTACAGTTATCAGAAAAATATTGTTCAAAGCCATTTTTATAGAAAGCAACCTTGATACGACCATTCAATGTATTAACAGAAAATATATCGTTTTTTGTATTAAGCGAATAATCCCTGTTCCATGCAAGGTCTAATTGAGGAAGTCTAAATACAGGCTTTATCCACTCTTTCTGATTTTCGAGAATGGTCTTGTATTTAGCAATAACTGTTCGTACACAAGAAACTGCCATCTGAGAACGGAGACCATAAATTTCACGGACTTGATAGTAAGTATCTTTCTGTACACTATAACGACTAAGGTTATGTGTTTTGTATATGTATTCAGACACATAATTACAAGCATCAGAATAAGCCTTCATGGTATCGCAGAGTATCTGCTTATCAAAAGGATTTACTAAAATCTGAAGTTTTGCTGTAATTGTCTGCTCCATATACAATGCCTACTTTCTTCGCCAAAATTATTGTATCATATATTTTGGCGAAGAGCAATGTTACATAAAGAAAATACGCCGCTAAAACGGGCATTCCTCCCACGACTTACAGAAGTCGGGGCTTCCTGCCCTGCGGCGTTGGTGAAAAATGACAAAGCAAGAACTGATCCTCACCTTCCTTCTGATCTGGCTCGGTACAGTCCTCACCCGCTTTCTCCCCTATCTCATTTTTCCGGAAGGAAAGCCGGTTCCGAAGATCATCCAATATCTCGGCAAGGTCCTGGGTCCTGCCGTCTTCGGTCTTCTTGTGGTTTATTGCCTGAGAAATACAGACCTGATCCGATCCTTTTCTAATGGCGGAAGTCATGGTATCCCGGAGATCTCGGCCTCGATCCTGACCCTTCTCATCTACCGATGGAAGAAGCAGATGATCCTGTCCATGGCTGCAGGAACAATTCTCTATATGGTGCTAGTGCAGGTCATATTTATCCAATGATTCCAAAATCAGGCACAAAAAAATGAGTGGCACGTGCCACTCATTTTTGATGATTCAATCTTCCTTTTTTCCTTCTGCCTCATGCAGCTTTGCCACTTGATCAGCAAGCTCCAGGACCTTCTTATCATTCAGCTTATATCTCTTTCGAAACCAGGCAAAGGCAATCACAAGAACCGCAGCCGGAATCAGTGTCATGACCAGCCGAAGTCCCATCTTCTGGGCTGTATTGACACTCTGAGAGAAGTCTACCACCTGATCTGCAGCTGTCGTTGCCTTATTGGAAAGTTTCAAGACTCCGAGCGTTATCGATGCCACCAGGGCAGCGATGCCGGAGGAAAGTTTTACGACAAAAGTCTGCATGGAAAAGATGACGGACTCATCTCTTCTATGGTTTTTGATTTCCCCATAATCAACTGTATTCGCAAGGAAAATCGTAATCAGGACATTGTTCATACCGGAAGCTGCCATGATCAGAACACCGGGGATCAGGAAGAACAAGAGATTCTTTGCTCCACCTGCTGAAAAGGCCAGAAGGATACCATACCCCACCATGGACATAACAAGTCCCGCATAGAATATCGTGGTATTTGCAATCTTTAATCCCTGTCTTAAAAGAGGATAGAGGATCATCATGGAAAGGATCTGAGCGGCGCCGGCAACCGTGTTGAACAGTGTATAACCATTGTACCAGCCGGTTCCGCCGAGGTCATATTTGAAGAAGTAGATCACAAGGTTGGATGTGATATACATTGCCACATCTACAAGAACAATCGTTACAACAATGGCCATAGCCTGATCATTTCTGACCAGAGACCGGAACATATCGCCAATGGATGCTGTCTCCATATTGGTGGTCGGGTTTTCCTTGATCGATGTCACTGTGATAATGATGAAGACAACAAAAATGACTGCTACGATCAAAGAGAAATAACGGAAACCAAGCCGCTCCACTTCCGTCGCGCCGGAAGCTCCCGCCATAGTGCCGAGTGCATGAACGATCATTACCGTGAAAATAGAAACCAGGGCCGAGCCGACGCCGGAGCAGGAACGCGCCAATGTTGTAAGATTCTCACGCTCCTTTCCGCCTCTGGTAAATGCAGGAATCATCGACCAGAAGGGGATATCCATCATGGTATAGGTCACACCCCAGAGAATATAGGTCACTGCCGCATAAGCAATCAATCCGGATCCGTCCAATGCAGGCGGACAGGCAAACATGAGATACAAGACAACTGCATTCGTCATTGTACCAATCAGAAGCCAGGGACGAAATTTTCCCATCCTGGTCCTCGTTTTCGCTACTATAACACCCATGATCGGGTCATTGAATGCATCGAAAATACGTGCCACCAGAAGAATCACGCCCATAGCGAAGGCGTTGACTCCCATGATGTCCTGGCAATAATAAAGGACATAACTGGCAGAGAGCATATAGACCATGTCCTTAGCTACTGCGCCAAGACCATAGCCGGCTTTTTCTCTACCTGTAAGATTTCTCTTTTTCTCCATACATACCCCCTTAAAATAAATGAAAAGTTGTCAGGTTACAATGTTGCATTCCCTGTTACGGTTTCAGAGTACTATTTCAGAGTACTAACGGAAACCAATTTCCGCTTTTTGGTTTCCTCTATTTTATCAGACCACCCTTTCAGCAACAACAGGGAGATATGCACAAAAAAAGCTTTCCGAATTTGTGAAAAAAACCGGAAAGCTCAAAGTTACTCGATCCATATCTGCTATGCTCTACTGCATCTTTGACAGGCTTTGCTTCATTTGCAAAAGAAGCCCACTTTCATCAACCGTATATCCCGCCCTCACACAGAAAGGATTCTTCCGGGCCATCACTTCTTCTGCCAATCTTATGACTTCTTCTAATTGTCCGGCATACCAGTCCATTGACCTGTCCGAAGCTTTCGACTCCCCTGATACTCCGGATAAGGCCCCATCCTGGCCGGCCCAGCTTGCAAACTGGATCAATCGATATGCATTCTCCATCTTGGCCGGTCTTGCGCTGTCATAGCGGGCCGCCCGCACAGCATCCGAAACCGCCTTTCTGAAGTCCCCCCGCTCCCCGGCTGCATCACTGAGGGCCAGCCAGGCCGCACTGCAATAGGGATTCAGGGACACCACTTTCTCTGCGGTCTTCTCCTTCTTTTCATCCATCTCCATCAGCTGCAGCTGGTATTCCCAATCATAAGGATAGATCTTCGAAGCCACCCGGACATCGCCCCTGTAGTAAGACAAATTCGCTGAGCCGATCCAGAAGGAAAAGGCAAGAATCAAAGCTCCTATTCCATAAACCAGGCCGAAGAAAAACCTGGAATCCCAACCAATCGTATACTTTCTCCCCTCTTTCCAGTCCATGCAGGCCAGGCAAATATAAACCATGGCCAGAAACTGCATATCAAAATCCAGGAAGAAACGGATCGCGAAAATCAAAAGCAGAAGCCTTTCTATCCCTTCCGCTTTCCCAATGCTCCATATTGCAAGAACAACTGCAGCAATCCCTGCGATCCAGCCGAAGGAATAGGCACACTCCAGAAAACCATTGTGAAGCCAGCGGACATAATAGGGTCCGCTTTGAATGGCACCCTGACTGATAAAGAATCCCTCATAGCCAAACCCCAATGGTCTCTTTACCAGCGCCCGAATGGCATCCAACCAGTAGGCCGGGCGGATCATGGAGCTTGCGTTTGCCAAAAAAAGCTCTCGAAAACGGCCCAAAGCAGAGTAATGGTCTATATTTGCCAGATAGATTGCGACAAGTGCCATGCTGCCAGCACCCATCAGAAAGTTTCGGAGGCGTTTGGACCGGTTTTGAATCAGGATGTAAAGCCAGAAAAGGAGAAGAAGAACGGCCGTCAAGCGGCTGCCGGTCCAGAGGATCCCGAAGCCCATAAGAAGTGGCTGCAGAACCGCTAAGAACTTGCCGGCCCATCTTCCCGGAAGCATTGGCTTTTCATTTTCACAAATCAGGCTGATGAGAAAGAAGGCTGCCGTCACGTTGGCATAACCCATGAGACCGGCAAAACGGCCATCGATATAGACATATCCGCGTCCTCCCGGCAAGAAATAAAAGAGCAGGCTGACCAGAAAATAGAGAAGGCCTGCCCAGGGCAGGTAAGTTATGAGTGCCCGTCGCGTCGTTTTCTTCTCACTCCTATCCACCGGCATCTTTGGCCCATCATTCGCCAAATGCTCCACATGCAGCTCACCTTCCGCTGAACCGGCAGCTTTCTCAGTCTCATCCTGCATCAGAAGCAGCATAAGCTCCATGACCCCGACCATACGAAGGACACCGTAAACCCCGGTCCCGGCAGCAATGCCGGAAAAAAGAGAGACAAGCGCTCCAAGGAAGACCACCAAAAGGCAGACCGAACCTGTGGATAGATACAGATCGATCCGCCTTTTTCTTTTTATCGTCCAAGCCAAAAGGCCTGTCAGACATATCACTGAAATCGATACGGCCCATTCATAATATAAACCAATAAAAAATGGGAGAATCACAAGCAAAACTGCCAGAATCGACATGAGAAAAATCCTCCGAAGAAATCTTTTCTCAATTGTAACAATAGATCTCAAATCCTATCAAGCATAATTCATTGGCAAAATCATGATCCGCCGACAGCCCGTCCATGCGATCTAGCTCTTCATGGCCCAGCCGGCGAACATCTTCTTGCTCCGGAAACTCCAATCTTCCCTCTACAACTTGACAGGGAACACTGCATCGAGAATTGGAAGGTATCAAAGGTATCATCAGAAGAGAAAAACCTGTTTTCTGGCGATGACAAAGGAAGAATTATCGAAAGCTCGGATCTGTTTCAAAAGTACCTTCTCCCCAGTCGACCGAAACACCACCTTTAGAATCGGGACCATACAGTTTTGATGTAATTTCGTCAACTTTACTATAATCTCCACCATCCGCAATGATCTTTCCAGCATAAGATTGAAAAGAAATTGTAGCATAAATCGGCTGGTTCATCTTCTCTGTCAGGAACTTTCCATTGTAAAACAGGTCATCAAACTCATTTTGCGTATCGTTCGTTCCCATAAAAGCATTATAGTGATTTCTGTAATCCAAGGTGATATCTTCAGCCGATGAACCATTTGCTCCATCATCAAAAACAAGTTCCAGAGTTCCATCATCCTTGATTTCAATCATTCGCATGGAGACATGCATCCCATCACCAAAGCTTTGAGCGACATCTCTTCCTTCAACCGTCAAAACCTCTTTGCCGTCTTTCGTATTGGCAGATGATAAGAGATACCTGCAATTGTCGGCAGCCTCAATAAAGTTATCCACCGGAACATTAGATACTGTCTGTGCCTCACCCGCATCATTGAATGTGATAGAATTGATATTAAGTTGATTTTTGCTGCAGTCATAACCTACAGTAACCAAATTACTTGTCTTCTTTGGCTTCACCCAGAACAGTATGCCATCCTCACCTTGAATAGTAGCGGTTAAACCACTATCCATGCTAAAAACAATGGTCATCTTAAAGCTGGTTCCTCCAAGCTTTTTCAGGCCGGCGATGTATGCCTTCTCAGCCTCAGCTTTCTTCTCTTCTGATGATTTTGCTGCTGTCGATTCCTTTGCCTCTTCTTTTACTTCCGTTTTCTCTTGGTTTCCAGAAGCCGCTTTATCAGCCTTTCCACAGGCCAATAAGCCTACTGCCATTACCGAAAGCACAACCATTAGCAAAAATTTCTTTTTCATTCTAACCCCTCCCTGTTTACTTGTAGAATATATTGTATTTTTTTAGTTTACTCCTCTTTATGCTTTTTCGGGATAAGCATTTTACTTTCCTTGACAATTCCTACCCCAATCACAGATCCCCTGCCTTGCAAAAACATCGGAAAGTGCTACCATGTTATCGATAAACAAAAAACGGGGAGCTGACTGAAGTTGGCTGAGAGGAAACGAATACGTTTCGACCCATGACCTGATTTGGATAATGCCAACGTAGGGATCAAAAGCTTTGAATCAAAACACGTTTGGCAGGTCCAGACGTGTTTTTTCTGTGCGGAAAACAGAACAGGATTTGCTTGTCGGCGGCAGATTGGGAGCACCACCTTCTGTCGCCTTACAAAAGTTGTTGACAGATGTGTTTAAAGGAGGAAACCACATGACAACGAACGCAATGAAAAGCGCAGGCGCTGCAGAGTCGAACTATACCACTCAAATGGATGCAGCGCGAAAGGGAATCATCACAAAACAAATCAAGACCGTTGCCGAAAAGGAGCATATGCCGGTCGACAAGCTGATGCAGCTTGTAGCAGAGGGGAAGGTTGCGATTCCATCAAACAAGCATCACACCTGCCTGAACCCGGAGGGCATCGGCAGTATGCTTCGCACCAAGATCAATGTAAACCTCGGCGTTTCCCGGGATTGCAAGGATTACAATGTCGAGATGGAGAAGGTCATGAGTGCCGTTGATCTGGGTGCTGAAGCCATCATGGATCTGTCCAGTCACGGCAACACCCAGCCTTTTCGACAGAAACTCACATCCGAATGTCCTGTCATGATCGGAACGGTTCCTGTTTATGACAGTGTAATCCATTATCAGAGAGACCTTGCCACATTGACTGCAAAGGATTTCATTGACGTGGTAAGACTTCATGCCGAGGACGGTGTAGATTTCGTAACACTACATTGCGGTATCACGAGAAAAACAATCGATCAGATTCGGAATCACAAGAGGAAAATGAATATCGTCAGCCGCGGCGGCAGTCTTGTCTTTGCCTGGATGTGTATGACTGGCCAGGAAAATCCCTTCTATGAATACTTTGATGAGATCCTGGATATCTGTGAGGAGCATGATGTCACCATTTCTCTGGGAGATGCCTGCCGTCCGGGATGTCTGGCGGATGCAACCGATGTATGCCAGATCGAGGAACTGGTCCGGCTGGGTGAACTGACCAAGCGAGCTTGGGATCACAATGTTTCGGTCATGGTGGAAGGGCCGGGACATGTGCCCCTGGATCAGATTGCGGCAAATATGAAGGTGCAGCAGAGTATCTGTATGGAAGCACCCTTCTATGTCCTGGGGCCTCTGGTTACGGATATTGCACCAGGCTATGACCACATAACTGCTGCCATCGGCGGCGCTGTAGCTGCAATGAGCGGCGCGGCCTTCCTTTGTTATGTAACACCGGCAGAACACCTGGCATTGCCCAATTTGGATGACGTAAAGCAAGGCATCATTGCTTCAAAGATCGCAGCTCATGCCGCTGACATCGCAAAGGGAATCCCCGGTGCCAGAGACATCGATGACCGCATGGCGGATGCCAGAAGAAAGCTCGACTGGGATGCACAATTTGCCTGTGCCCTGGATCCTGCAACCGCCAAAGCCATCCGTGATGACCGGCTCCCGGAAGATGACCACAGTGATACCTGCAGTATGTGCGGAAAATTCTGCGCAGTCAGAAGCATGAATAAAGCTCTGGCCGGGGAGTATATTGATATCTTGTGATGGGTGTGACCTATCACATGTCTCTGCTTGCCGGATCCTGTATCTATCATAGGTTTTGTGCCAGTCCTCATTCATGGGTACGAAATCAAAGGTCGGAACGGAAAAGGGCCGATGAGACTTCATCGGTCAGTCTTCATTCATGGGTACGCTATCAAAGAAGGCCCTGATAAAATCAGGGCCTCTTGATGATAGATATGCACTTTAACAGACTTTGAGCAAATTCATATTTCTATGTAAATTTGCTCTAAGCAAACACATGATTTTACGGAATACCGATCAATCATCAGCTTTATGAACGGATCCCTGACCTACGATAAACACCTGACTCTACCAGATGCGGCTTGTTTGGAAATCAAGAATTCGATATATGAAATCTTTTTAAAATCATGCGTGTTTTATGCTGAAAACAGGGGCTTTCAAGGGGCAAATATTCAATATATGAAATCTTTTTGGATTCATGCTATAAAAATGTCCTAAAAACACGCATCAAATTCAAAAGATTTCATATATCGAATATTTGCCCATTCTACATAGCTTTCAGAAGGCCTAAACACGCATGATTTCAAAAAGAATTCATATATCGAATATTCGCCCATTCTACATAGCTTTCAGAAGGCCTAAACACGCATGATTTCAAAAAGATTTCATATATCGAATATTCGTCCATGCTGCATAGCTACCGCAGCCTCTGCCATCTCCTCCGGAGTCTCCTGTATGTCATGAGAGAGCCGAAAAAGTCTTCCCATTCACCGATCCTATCCGTCAACCCTATTGAATAAAATGTCAATTGTCGTTATGATAGATGATGTTTCATCAAGTCAACAACTGTCAATCGAATCGAAAACAGTTGAAATATCCACACCATGTGGCAGAATGGAGTTTTTTATGAAGATATTTCTCATCATCCTGGCCCTGGCACTTCTGGCAAGCTCCTTAGGTTTCTACCAGTATGTCTGGTTCATTTCCGTAGGTTATGGCGCTGCCGTAGGACTGATTGGCCTCGGTCTGTATTTCCTCTTCCCGCATGCTCTGACCATCGGGACGATCCTCCAATGTGCCCTCTTCATCATCTACGGCTGCCGGCTTTCCGGCTATCTCCTCTACCGCGAGAGAAAAACCGCCTACAAACGCCGCATGAAGGGCGAAGTAAAGACCAATGACGGCATTCCTTTCGGCGGGAAACTCGGCATCTGGATCACTGCGGCCCTGCTCTATGTACTGCAGACCTCTCCCGTCACCTTCCGCCTGATGAAGGGTCGCAAAACTGACGCCTTCACCATCATCGGCCTCCTCGTTTCCATCTTTGGTTTGCTTCTTGAAAGTGCTGCGGACCTGCAGAAAAACAGAGCCAAGAAGAAGAATCCGCGCCGTTTTGTCGACACCGGCCTCTTCCGTCTGGTTCTCTGCCCCAACTATTTCGGCGAAATGATCTTCTGGACCGGGGTCTTTCTGTCCGGATTAAATGTATACCAAACCCTGCTTGAGTGGCTCCTCGCTATTCTGGGTTATGGCGGAATTATCTATGTCATGTTCGGCGGTGCCAGAAGACTGGAGATCCGTCAGGATAAAAATTACGGCGACGACAAAGAATATCAGGCCTACAAGGCTAAGACACCAATCATGATTCCTTTCCTTCCCCTCTATTCTGTGAAGAAATATAAGTGGCTTGTAGCATAGCGACGAAAGTACGAAGGAAACAAGAGGTGGAAATACCATGTCCCCGGAAAAAATACATTCAGAAAAAATACATTCAAAACAAATACATTCAAAACAAACACGTTTCCCTTCTTCCCAGCCTCTGCCGGAGGGGTTCACCCTTGCCATGGCAATCATGGACTGCCTGCCTGTTCTTTTTTTCAGCCTGGCATCCGGCATTCTGGCCTATCGTTTCCACAGTATCCCCTTTCGTTTGGGCATACTGCTTGTTATTCTGGCAGGATCCATGAAGGCCGGTTGGAAATTCGTCATTGCACTCGGCCATAAGGATCTTCCTTTCCTGAACCGACAGATGCGTTATCTCATGCCGATCGGTTTCCTTCTTATGCTTCTGGCTCTGATCATCGACAGGGACCGCTGGTCCATTGCCGCTGTCCTCCGTCATGTGACCCGGATGCCGTCCCTTTTATTTTTTCTACTCGCTATCCTTGGCATATTCTGTCTGATCTGGTTAGGCAAACACCAGAATAACAGAAGTGCAAAGGCGAACTGGAAAGAACAGGCCGTAAATTCCTTTTCCCAGGCCTGCTTTCTTATTGCCATCTGGCTCTGATCCAAAATCAGATCTGACCTTCTATCGCCAGATCTTTGGATTTCCTTCTCCTGTCCGGGAAAGCTGACAGGCTCCTTCCTTTCTGTTACTATTCACGGCACCTCCCCAATCAGACCGCAGACCAACCGCGCTTACGCGCGCTTGCCGCATCTTCGATGCTAAAAGTCTGCGGTTGCTGGGGAGGTTCCTGCTTCACAGGCTGGCTTTTTCTCGATGATAGACTATAATCCCTTAATAGGTTTATTAAAATTATATTTAATTCAATTAAAAGAAAACAAGCTATGACTAATGCAGGCTAATGCAGCAAACTATTCCGCGGATAGCTGATAAGAATAAAAGGATGACTGGTATGAAATTAGGATTCAGAGAACTCCGGCACAACTGGAAGAAATATTTGCTAATCGAGATCATTGTTTCCCTGATGATGTTCATGGTGCTGTTTCTGTCCGGTCTGGTCAAGGGGCTGGGACGAGCAGTGTCGTCCGGCATCGAAAATATGCAGGCAGATCACTTTATATTAAAAGAAGATTCGGAGAAGCTAATCACGCTCTCCAGCCTTTCCAAAGAACAATATGAAGAGATCCAAAAGGAATACCAGGACAAGGCTGCTCCCCTTGACATACAAAGAATGTACTTTCAGAAGAATAAGGATGCAGAGAAAGAAAACGTGACCTACTTTGCAATCGACCCGGACAGTTTTCTGAATCCGGACGTATACCAAGGCAAGGCCTTGTCTTCGAAAGAAGATCAGGTTGTTCTGGATGATGACTATGCAAGCGAGGGCATCCGGGTCGGTGATACAATCATTGACACGGCCTCCGGCATCAAGCTCAAAGTTTCCGGCTTTACCAAAGATGCCATGTATGGGCATACTTCGATTGCCTATATTTCCACAGATACTTATCAAAAGATCATGAAAGCAGTAAATCCGGCCTATCAGGAAACCGTTCATGCTGCTGTCGTGCAGGGAAATGTAAAAGCGAAGATCGAGGGCACGGACCACTACACCAAGGCCGAGATCATTCAGGCAATCCCGGGATATCAGGCAGAGCAGATGACCATAACAATGATCGAATGGCTCCTGGTAGTCATCACAGCGCTGGTGATCGGCATTTTCTTCTTTGTCATCAACCTCCAGAAAGAAAAAGAATTCGGCGTTCTGAAAGCAATTGGCACCGGCATGGGAAGCCTTGTCGGACAGATCGTTTCCCAGGTGTGCTTCATTGCGGTCTTTGGTGCACTGCTTGCAGCTGGTCTTGTCCTAGCAATGAGTGCCGTTCTGCCGGCAACCATGCCATTCTATCTCCAGGCCTCCCAGGCAGTGATTGTACTTGCAGCCTTTATTCTCATTTCCATTCTCGGCAGTTTAGCTACCGTTATTCGAGTGGCAAAGATAGACCCGGCCCGCATTATCGGAGGTGACTTTCAATGACAAAAGAAGTTTTAAGTCTGAAAAATATCGAAAAATCCTATCAGGACGGGCAGGCGAAGCGGACGATTTTAAATCATGTAGACCTGACTGTCCATGAGGGCGAATTTGTTGCCATTGTCGGTCCTTCCGGATGCGGAAAGAGTACCCTTTTAAATATTGCCGGCATGATGCTTTCGCCGGACCAGGGAGAAGTGGATCTCTGCGGAAATAATGTCACTTCGCTTCCCGGTAGAAAATGGACGAAAATCCGGAAAGAAGAGATCGGTTTTATCTTTCAAAATCACCAGCTTCTGCCCTATCTCAAGGCCGGAGAACAGCTCTCGGTGCTTCTGAAGACCAAGCGGCAGGAAGTCGAGCAGCTCTTCCGGGAACTTGAAATTGAAAATATCATTGACCAGTATCCGGCCAAGCTCTCCGGTGGAGAACGGCAGCGGGTTGCCATCGCCAGAGCCTTCGCGACCAATGCCAAGCTGATCCTTGCGGATGAGCCGACGGCCTCCCTGGATTCTCAGCGTGGCAGACATGCAGTCGAAATGATTCAGATGGAAGTTCATAAGAGAAATAAGGCCGCAATTATGGTGACCCACGATGAACGCGTTCTGGATCTGGTCGATAAGATCTATCGAATGGAGGATGGTAAGCTGAAAGCGGTCTGACCATTGTCGCATTCCTGGCAGCAAAGGGTAAGTGTTCTGACCATCATCGTATGCGAAATGGTAAGGAAAGATCCTTCTGACAAATAGCAGAACGAATCTACTCCTGCAGTGCTTGCTGCAGGAGTTTTTTCGTAAAAAAACGAAACAAACGAAAGTAACGAAATTCTTGTTGAAACCAGTCACGAATAGAAATTTATGCTATACTGTTGGTGATTTTAAACATTTACACCTTCTCGAAATAAAGGAGCACAATGAAACTGTTTCCCATCGTATATGCTGATTTGATCAGTGCCTCCATCGTTCTATATGTGTGGATCCGGATCTATGCCAATCCCACTTTAGAAACAAAAGCAGTACACCTGTTTCGAAATATCGGGATCACTATATTCGTCACTCTGGTCCTGGATCATATCTGGGAATATTTCTATGAGATCTCCGATCTGTCCAAGGCTTCCCGGCATTTACTGAATACCATATCAAGCCTGGAATTCCTATGTATCCCTGTGATCTTCTTTTTTCTTCTTATGTATCACAGAGACCAGTGGGATCTCGGAGACACCCTTGCCCTGGCAGCAGACGCCGGTCTTCTGATTCTAAATCTTTTAAATATCTGGATTCCTACGTATGCAAAAACCACCAAGGGTCTTTATATGGTCAACGCCCCTGCGGCAAAATGGATCTATCCGGGGATTGTCCTCCTCTTTTGCTTTATTCTTACGCATGATATCCTCTTATCTCATGATATTGATGTAGAAAACCGCATCATGGTCATTTTCACTGCCTTGATTGCAGCACTTGGCTCAGCCGGCTGTTATTTCGACGGCGATGTCGTATCGGTCTGGGAATGCGTTTCTATTGTCTATCTCTTACTGTTTCTTACTTTTGTCCGTATCTTCGATAAGACCGATCAGGTGACCGGCATTCCCAATCGCAATGCTTTTACCCTGGCCTTCTTCCGAAAGAAAAAGAAGTTAGCGCCGGTTCTGGTATCCTTTGATCTGAATCATCTGAAAAACTTTAATGATAATATGGGACATAGCACAGGAGATCAGTATCTCTTTGCTTTTGCCATGACCGCTCAGAAAGAATTAAAGCCCTATGGTAAGCTTTACCGTGTCGGTGGCGATGAATTCTGCCTGATTTCCTATGATGATCCGAAAGGGATCCAGGCCGTCATTGACAGGCTGCAGGAGATGGAGAGATCCAATTCGGCTTTCGGCGATTTCCCCTTGGATTTTGCTTATGGCATAGCGATCCGAAGCGAGGGCGAATCCAATGAAGCTCTCTATAAACGGGCGGATGCTTTGATGTATGAAAACAAACGAAAGAGTGAGAGCGGACAGGCGCGGATGTGAATGAAGTATGTCCTGCCACAATGCGTATAAATCGTATATATAAGTAAAAAAGCCTATCTGTCAATCATTCGACAGATAGGCTTTTTCATCACAGATGCGCTATGGCCTTATTGCATTCCCATACTTCTGTTATATGCATCATTCACTTTATTCATATTACTGAAGACGATATATATTGCAATATAAATTCCGATACTACAGGTCAGAATACCCAAGAGATACCAGAGAAGGATCGTCGTACCATTTTCCTGAACCATAAGTCCGTATCGATTTCCTGTTCTCTGAATCCTGTTTCCTAACTTGTAGAAATAGATGTACTGGTAAATTCCGCATGTCACCCAGGAAAGAAGGATAAAAGCAAGCAGTCCCGGCGTATTCTCGCCATCGCCCTGTCCGGTGATATTGATATCCCTGCTGATGCAATAGATCAAATACAGATCATAGATCCCACATGTGATCCATCCGAGAAACAGATAGGCAAGGAAACTGTAATTCGTTTTGAGCGGTCCGACATAATACATATTTTGTCCGGCTCCGTACTGCGGCCCACCTGCAGTTTCATTCCCATTGAAGTTTGTATTTTTGTTTTTATTTGCATTCTTTTCCTGAAGTTCTCTCAGCTCATCAAGAAATTCCGTAGAGACGAAATGGAAGGAATCCTTCACCGCATCAGAAAAGGCCTCTCCCATTCTCACCGGGGAGACAGGAAGTCCCATCGATGCCGTAAAACCGATGATTCCACCAATCGATATACCTGCCATGACAAAAATCCAAATCAACCAAGTCAGATTGGTATATCCATATTTCATATAAGGTAAAGTAAAAATCAAAAACCGGATCAGACCAACCACAGCAGCCAGAGCACCGGAAATGATCGTGGTCAGGATAAATTCCGAGGCCTTCTCATCCTTCCATCTCGTAAAGACCGTGAACATAACTGCTGCCATCAGGGCAAAAGAAGCGGCCTGAAGAAGCCGTAACAGGTTGGCCCCCAATAAGCTTCCAAATCCTAAGAAATGGAACCCGTCAAACAGGTCGCGAAAAAACGAAGTGATGATATGATATACCGATGGAACTCCATTTTGAAGAAAGAACCATCCCAAAATAACACACATCACAATGGCAAAAATCTGGATCGGCTGATAGGACTTCTGACTTCCTGATCCATTCTGATTCCACTGATTCTGCTGGTTCCATTGATTCTGCTGAGTCCACTGGCCTTGCTGATCCTGCCGACTCCATTGATCCTGCTGATTCCTCTGATCTTGCCGGTTTTCTTCTCCCCCCTCCTGGTAAAGCGGATGACCGCATTTTTTGCAAAACTTCATGCCATCCTCGTTTTGTTCCCCACAATTTGTACAATACATTCCATACCTCCCCCATCATAGGATCACGTCAGTGACTGGATTTTTTGTAGCAAAAAATCCGCTGCCTTAAAAATGAATCCGTTCTCGGGATCGAATACAACAATATCCTGAGCCACGAAAATCATTCTCCAAAAAAATACTATCATAAAAGCAATCACTATGCCTACTAGAAAATATTTTTTTATTATTCCAGGCACCACATTCCTGAACAGATAAACAGGAATGGCCACAAAGGGCAGAATAAACAAGGGATGATAGTAGAAAGCCTGCTTCAGATCCCCCCGCAGAAATGCCAGTATTGCCCTGGTCATACCGCAGCCCGGGCAGGATATCCCTGTCAGAAATTTGATGGGACAGGTGATCCCCACAGAGAACAAGGATCCATAAAGCAGTGCAATTGCAAGAACTGCCGATATTGCAGATTTTGTCTTACTGTGTATACTTTTATTTTTCATGATGGTGGGACCCCTGGACTAAAATCAGAAACACTCCTGCCCTATATTTCAATGAAATATGCCTTGTACATATTATGAAGTGGGTGTCAAATGACACCCACTTCATCTTATCATATCGGAATACATATTCCTATGAATGCGATGGCACCAGTCCGAAATCCTTCTCTTTATAATTCCAGAGGGCATGTCCGATTCCATATTTATCAAATACGGAATCGATGTCTTCTATCCATCTCTTCCGGTCTTCCTCTGCTGCGCGATCGATCACGCCATATTCACCACAATAGAGCATGGCCTGATCTTTTTCTGCTTTTTCAATGGCCGGAGCGAAGATGTCTTCAAAGAAGCCCTGGCCGATTTCACGAATTCCCGGCTTATAAACAGCCCCTGCCAGATCCGCGGAAAGAGCATCTCCTGCCTCGCGGTATTCCCGGAGCGTCTTCGGATAGCCGATTCGAAAATCGGTCGGCATTCCTTCTACCCAATAGGCCCCCTGATGTGTGAACACCATGGGCTCATAGCAGTGGAAGTTATAAACGATCTTATCATCCACAGGCACATCGATCAGTGGAACAGACAAAACGTTGTTATAACATACTCCTCCAATAATCAAATATGCGTTCGGAACGATCTCCCGCATAAGCCCGATATACCTGGCCAGCAGTTGATTCCAGGCGTCTGCCACATCCGGAAGAACCACTTCATTCAAGGGTTCAAAAGCAACCATATCCGTATGATCCTGAAAACGACTGGCTATTTCTTTCCACAATTCCAGAAAGCGCTCCTGTAATGCAGCGTCATAGAAGAAGATCCTCCGATCCATATTCTTCTTCAAGGGATCAAAAGAGTAGCCATAGCACTCATGTAAATCAATCAGCATCTTGAGTCCCAAATGCTCACACCACTGTCTGCAATTTTCCAGATAGGTGAATCCGCTCTCTTTGATTCTACCATCCTCTTCCTGTAAAACGTTATAATCCACAGGAACTCTTACATGGTCAAATCCCATCTCCTTAATCTTTTGAAGATCTTTTTCCGTAATAAATGTATCGAAATGCTCTCTGTCATAATGGTCGAACTGGGAGATCCAGCCGCCCAGATTGACGCCCTTTTGAAATCCGATCAATTTCCTCATCTGCTCTCCCGCTCCTCTTTTCACACTTTCCATTCGAATCAGATGGTTCCCCAGGGATTCTCCGTTTTGTAGAGTCTTCCTGCCGGATGATTGTAACCGATCTTGTCAGGACTTACTCCGATGAATTTCAATGCATCATAGAGTGCCTTTCCGTAATGTCCGAACATGACTGCACCATGATGAGGGAAATGCTCCTCGATCAGGCAGTAGCGATAGAAACGTCCCATTTCGGGAATGGCAAATACACCGATGGATCCGAAGGATCTCGTAGCAACCGGAAGGACCTCTCCCTCTGCAGCATATGCACGAAGATCCGCATCTGCAGTCGATTGAAGTCGATAAAATGTGATTTCTCCAGGCATAATATCGCCCTCCATGGTGCCGTCACACCATTCCTTCGGATGGGTATTGGCCATGATCTTCTGATATCCGATATGAGGATTCGTCAGATGTCCGGAACAGGTATTACCACAATGGAAGCCCATAAAGGTATCTGTGTGCTTCCAGTCATAGTCGAATTTACCCTTGATCTCTTCCTCGTACATATCCTTCGGAACGGAATTATTGATGTCCAGAAGGGTTACAGGCTGACCGGATACGCACCAGCCGATGTATTCAGACAGTGTTCCATAAATATCGACCTCGCAGGAAACCGGTATTCCACGCCCGGTGAGGCGGCTGTTGACATAACAGGGAACAAATTTGAACATATCCTCAAAAGCCGGCCAGCACTTGGAAGTCAAAGCTACATATTTCCGATATCCGATATGTTCATCGATCCAGTCAAGGAGCGTTGCCTCATAAGCGGCAAATTTATCCAGCATGTCGGACTGAGCCTTTGTCATGGAAGATGCTTCAAAATGAAGCTCCTTCATCATATCTGCCTTGATTTCAGCAATGCGTATATTTTGTTTCTCAATGACCTCCGAAGGCAGATGATATTTCTCCGGGCAATAGTGCTTTTCATATGCTTCAAAGAGATCCAGCTCAGACTCCTCTTCGATCTCGACATTTAAATTATAGAGCTGACGGATGGGTGCGTTGCAGGCCAAAAAGTTCTGCGGTCTGGGGCCGAAAGAAATAATTTTCAAGCCATCCAGTCCGATTCTGACGCGGGCAACCGGGATAAATTCATGGATCATATCTGCACAGTCTTCTGCATCTCCCACCGGATATTCCGGAATCCATGCCTTGGTATTACGGATATTAAGGTTATAGGACGCATTCAGCATTCCGCAGTAAGCATCGCCTCTTCCTTCAATACCAAGTGTATTTTTTCCTTCCTCTGCTGCGGCACAGAACATCACAGGACCATCAAAGTGCTTTGCAAGAAGGGTTTCGGAAATCTCCGGTCCGAAATTTCCCAGATATACACATAATGCATTGCATCCGGCCTTCTTCACATCTTCCAGGGCATGAACCATATCGATCTCTGACTCAACGATTGTGATCGGGCACTCATAGATATCATCTGTTCCGTACTTTTTCTCATATGCTTTTACCACAGCTTTTCTGCGGTTGACTGCAAGAGGAGCAGGGAAGCAGTCTCTGGATACTGCAACAATACCAATTTTTACTTCAGGAATATTATTTGTCATTTCGATCTCCTTTTCTAACCTTCTTATTACAACCTACAACTTATTACAACTTAGGAAAAATGTTTTTCAAAGCCGGATATAGTTCATGAAAGATACGATAGCGTTCCTCATATCGCTCGGCAATTTCCGGATCGGGCTCTATTTTTCCCTTTATCGAAATCAACTTACGGCAGGCATCTTCGACCGATGGATAGCGTCCATCTGCAACCGCAGCCAGGATTGCTCCGCCGTATCCCGGTCCCTGTTCTGTCTTCGGCATGGTAAGCTCGATATTCATCACGTTACATACGATTTTTCTCCAGATCGGGCTCTTCGATCCCCCTCCACAGATCATCGACGAGCTGACAGAAGCCCCCGCCTTTTTTGCTTCTTCCAGAGAATCCCGCATACCAAAAGCAACGCCTTCCATCATAGCCAAAACAAGGTCTGTTCGGATGCTGTCCATACTCATACCGATGAAACAGCTTCTTGCACTGGGGTCATTGTGGGGAGCCCTTTCGCCCATGAGATATGGCAGGAAAAATACCTGATTTCGGCCCAGCATTTCATCTTTGATCTGTGAACTCTCCGCATCATAATCCTTGGTATGAAAGATTTCCTCCATCAGCCATTTATTGCAGGAGGCAGCACTCAGCATACAGCCCATTAAATGAAAACTGCCATCCGCATGAGCAAAGGAATGGATCCCTTCCGAGGGGAGCATAAAGGTCCGATTGGAAAGGAAAAGCGTTCCGGAGGTTCCAAGAGAAATATTGCATTTCCCATCTCCTACGGTTCCCGTTCCAACAGCCGCTGCAGCATTATCTCCTGCGCCCGCAGCAACCAGGACATTGGCGGGAAGACCAAGTTCCTCTGCTGTCTCTGGAAGAAGAGTACCAACCGGATCATAAGACTCGAATAGTTCTGGTAACTGGTCTTGTCTGAGTCCGCAAATATCAAGCATTTCTTTTGACCAGCATTTATTCTTCACATCGAGAAGCAGCGTTCCGGAGGCATCGGAATAATCCGTGCAGAAAGTCCCGGTCAATCGATAATTGATATAATCCTTTGGGAGCATGATCTTACAAATCCGTCTATAATTCTCCGGTTCCTTATTCTTGACCCAGAGGATCTTCGGCGCTGTAAAGCCTGCGAATGCAATATTTCCGGTGTATTCACGAAGCTTGTCTTTTCCGATCTCCTGATTCAAATCATCGGTTTCCTTCTGGGTTCGTCCGTCATTCCATAAAATTGCCGGGCGAATGACCCTGTCCTTTTCATCCAGGATCACAAGACCATGCATCTGCCCTGCGACTCCGATCGCACCGACCTGCTCTGAAGGGATCCCATCGAGGAGTTCCTTCAGACCACCCTTTACTGCATTCCACCAATCCAAAGGATCCTGCTCGGACCAGCCGGGATGCGGGAAAGACAAAGGATACTCTCTGGATACGATCTTCGCGATCGTGCCAGTCTCTTCCATCAGAAGAAGCTTGACAGCGCTTGTACCGAGATCAATGCCGATATCATACATATACTTCCCCTTTCTATCTGTAATTTGATGCAACGAAGCCGTTTCTTTTTTCGTAAAAGCCTTCTATTCCTTTTCTAACTTTGAAAGCTTATACACTACCCTTCTTACGACTCATTCTTACGACTCATATGTACAGATACAACTTGTTATGCAACTTTTATAAATATTGTTTCTAAAAGTATCTTTATACTATTTCTTTCTATTTTCAATGTCAATACAGCCAGATGTATTTAGTGATAGTGCAAAAAAATGGAGCGGGAACTTTGTGAAAGTTTCCGCTCGTATAAGCAAATGATTAAATCTTGTTGACAAACTTCTCATTGAAATGCCAGGCTGCACCAACCATTCCGGCACGTTTCTGTTTTCCAATCGATAAATAATCCGCATGTTGCGAGAAGGGATCTCTTTCTGCCACCAGTTCTTTCAAATGCGGCAGATAGTCCTCCATAAATTCCGCCACGAAGCCACCTAAAATAATGTCGCAGTCAAAGCTCATCCGGATATTGACGATTCCAATCGACAGGTGCAAAAGCACATCCTCCCATAGGTTCTCCAGATTCCTGTCGCCGGACGCAAGTTTTTCAAAAAACTCCTCAGCTGACAAGCCGATATCCCTTGTAAATCGGTTGGCGCTGCAATAAGCCTCCAGACATCCATTTCTTCCGCAATTGCACTTTCGTCCTCCCGGCTCTACGCACATATGTCCGAATTCAGCACACCTGTTGTTGTCTCCCTTCAGAATATGTCCTCCGAAAGCCAGGGCTCCGCCAACCCCATTCTCAAGAAGAAGATAAGCAAAGGGTCTCTTTCTTATCTCTGCAGGGCGAAGAAGCAGTTCGGCCAGCCCCGCCGCTTTCGAGTCGTTTACAATATACAAAGGATAATCACACGACTCCCTGATCCTTTTCATGCTGAAATCTGACAAACGAACCGTTGGCGAACTTACGATTCTGTCGTTTTTGGTATCAAAAACCCCCGGTATGGTGATACCGATCCCGAGTATTTTCTCTGAAAGCAGATGGTTCTCTTGAATAAATAACTTGCTTTCCTCGGAAACCCTTTCATCAAAATGCAGATCATTTTCGACACGGGTGCTTTTATATGCGATTGGTCTACCTTTCAGATCCAAAGCAAGCATTCTGATGTGATTGGATGAAATAGAGACCCCGATCGCATATCTGGCATCCGCCACTGCTTCATAAGCCTGCGGCGGTCTCCCGCCTGTGGATTTCTGCACCGCCCCGATCCGGATCAATCCGGCATCCGAAAGTTCCTGAACGTTCTGATAGATGGTGGGGAGAGAATAGCCCAGATTCAGAACCATCTGATGTTTGGAGACCGGCTCTTCACTCTCCAGAATATATCGATAGATCCTATTTCTTGTCTGACGCCTTTGTTCAGTAACAGCAGGCTCTAAGTTGTTCATATCGATGGATATCCCCTTCCTCGGCGTTGATGTGCTTTTGTATTAGAATATCACAGAATCAACTGTTGTGGCGAAGAGGTCAAAAAAAAGATCTCACGGACTATTGTCCGCACCCCCATCGTTTTCCCCTGTAAGCGGCAAGTTCCTTTTCGCGAAAAGCTGATATACCTTTCCTTATGTCTTTTTCAGACGGTCCACCTGTAAAATATTACTCATAATAGTCACCACCATCCTTTCATAAGACCATTGTAATGATGGTCCGCCTCATATACCACTTACAGTTGATGTAATGTTTCTTCATGCTTGTCTTGTCTATTTATTCTTGTTGCAGCATCCCCTGCAACGTATAATAGAACAAAGGAGAACATGCCATGTTTCAGTTCCGAAGGTGGATAACAGATGCGGCCCGCGGACTGGAGCGGGATAAAGCCGGTAATCCGGCCGCGAAACGAGATGATCTATCATCTCGCCATTACCACCGATGAGGAAGATCATGCACGAACATTGCTTAATCTTGGAAAGGATCAGGGAATATAACCTTTTTTAACTGTTTAGTCTTGGTTCTTTTTTTTATATGGAAAGGTGTATGTTATGAAATTTTATATGCCCGTAAAACTTTATCAGGAAGTGAATTGCGTAAGGAATCACGCATCAGAAATAGCCTCGCTGGGCAGCAGGGCTGTCCTCGTTACCGGCGGCAGCTCTTCCAAGAAGAACGGATCGCTCTCAGATGTTGAAGGTGTTCTCAATGATTCTGGAATCCCCTACACACTTTTTGATGGTGTTGAACAGAATCCTTCGACCGATACCGTGATGAAAATCCGGGATCAGGCCGTGGATTTCGGCGCCGATCTCTGTATCGGCATCGGCGGCGGCTCCTCGCTTGACGCGGCAAAGGCCGCAGCGCTGATGATCAAAAACCACGACAAGGGAATCGATTATCTCTACGAAAAAGGAAACCCTGTCGATACCATTCCCGTCATTGAAGTTCCCACCACATGCGGAACCGGCTCAGAGGTCACGGCAGTATCTGTCCTTACGAACCATAAGACCAATACCAAAGGCTCCATTCCATACAAGATTTTTCCGTCGCTTGGCCTTACTGATCCGGGATATCTCAAATCACTTCCTCTATCCATACTGAGAAATACCGCTGTCGACGCGCTGGCTCATCTGTGGGAGAGCCTGATCAACGCACATTCTGACAGCTACAGCAACATGACGGCGGAAGCCGGCCTGAAGGCATGGTCATTGAACAGAGATATTCTCTCCGGAATGGTCCGGGCGTCCGATAGGGATTTTTCGAACCTAATGACCGCATCTGTCCTGGGAGGAATGTCGATTGCCCAGGTCGGGACCACGATTCCTCACGGTCTTTCCTACGCGCTCACCTTAAACGCCGGTATCCCTCACGGACAGGCATGCGGATATTTTGAGGCCGGCTATCTGTCTCACGCAGATAAGGATCTCCGAGATAAGGCTCTCTCCCTCGCCGGATTCAAGGATCTCGACGACTGGCGCGAATTTTATTCTGAAGTAAGTGAGCAGCTCACCGTAAGCGATGAGGTTCTCTCCCGTGCCGTCGATGAGCTCCAGGAATCCAAGATGGCTCTCGCCCCGTTTCACTGCGACAGGAAAATCCTTAACGAGATAGCAAAGGATCTTTAATTTGCTCTGAAAAAGGCTACTCAGGTTATAAATTGCGGCGTATTTTGGAGCAATTCGAGATGTGGTGCTAAACCGTAATAAAAACATCATAATAGGCAGAAACTCAGAAATCAGAG
Organism: Porcibacter vitabionis; assembly: GCF_046263795.1. Lineage (NCBI taxonomy): Bacteria > Bacillati > Bacillota > Clostridia > Lachnospirales > Lachnospiraceae > Porcibacter > Porcibacter vitabionis. Next base: position 95,904 of record NZ_JBJYZD010000004.1, read on the forward strand.
CAGCAATATGAAAGATGCATTTTGATTGGAGGCAGGAAACAGTGGAGAATTACAGAGTAAAGACACAGGGGACATGTTCCTCAGAGATCCTTTTCGGACTTGAGAATGGAAAGCTTTATAATGTCCAGTTCATTGGCGGATGTCCCGGCAATACAGCCGCAATCGGCAAACTCCTTGAAGGGACAGACGCACAGCGGGCAGTCGATCTTCTTAAAGGAAACAAATGCGGATCCCGCCCCACATCCTGTGCAGATCAGCTGGCCAGAGGCGTTGAGCAGGCGCTGGCACAGGTAAAGGCACAGACCGCATGATCCAGGCACTGGCACATCATACTGCAATATGATTGACCCATCGGATCTGCTATAATCCAAGACAGCAATAACCGTCGATCATATATTGCTTCAAAATTTAACTGGCCCACTGACGAAATTCGACGACCGATTTGATTTTACGCGATAGCATACAGATATGATGACATCTAATGCGTAAAACTGGACTGGTCTATCCGCATTTGCAATGTGCATTTTTTGCACATTGCTTTCTCGAATCAATTCCTTCTCCCACAGCTCATCCGCGGAACGAACTGTACCGGAATTTTATCCGTTACCGAATAACTTCTGTCTGTTTTCATCCGATCCAGATACTCCACTGCTTTTCCCGCGCGCAAAAACACATCCTGCCGGACAGAGGATAACTGCGGCATGACATTTCTGCATAACTCCATGTCGTCAAAGCCAACAACCCAAATATCTTCCGGGACACTTATCCCTGCGTGAATCAGAAAGTACATGATTTCAACCGCATAATAATCCGAGGCGGCAAACACCGCATCATAATCCTGAAATACCGGTAAGATATCCCGATAATGTGCCTGTCTTTCTTTTTTACTCATAGGCACTTCCAGAAAATCAACTGTTCTTCCATAACCGGAGCAAAGCCCCTCATATCTGTCAAAATCCGGTTTCAGCCGGTTATCCGCGATAAATAATATCTTCTCTCTGCCGTTTTCCCTGAAGAACGCGCCGACCTGCCTTCCTCCGTCATAATCATCCAGCATCAGATTGCAGATGTTTCTGTTATTCTGAAAAAAGCCGTCATATACAACAAATGGTATTCTGATGCGGTCACGAAGTTTCTGATACTCATCTTCGCAGAAACCCATGATTACCATTCCATCCATATTCCACATGGATGCGAAGGGGACAATATCCATAATATTGTTTGTCTTCTTCAGCATTAAAAAATACCCATGGCTTTCCAGCGCATCGGATAACGCATTGACCGCGCTGCTGACGAACGGGTCTTCCAGAACATGTCCTTCATATTTCGGATGATTATTTACGACCACTCCGACAATCCTCGAATTGTTCTGCGAAAGGAGCGTCGCGGCCATATTCGGAATATATCCCCTTTCAACGAGTTTTTCCTGCACCCGTCTGACAGTTGCGTCGGATATCTTTTTTGTTTTGCCGTGGATAACATTGGAAACCGTCGCTGTACTGACGCCCAATTCATCCGCAATATCAATAATCCGGATCTTCTTTTCATCCCACATATTCATCACCAGTTATTGTAGCGTATGCATCCATTTTCTGCTTCTGAACATAATAACAGATACGATCAGACGGACCAGTTCTTCCTGCGATAAAACAAAGTAGACCCAGATAACCGGCAGCTTTAAATACAGTCCTGTAAGCAGTGCCAGAGGTACGCCGATCAGCCAGGTTCCCATCATGTCAATCATCATGACATACTTTGTTTTTCCGCCGCTTCGGATGATTCCGCCTCCCAGTATCATATTCTGTACCTTCACAGGCATCAGGATCGCAAATGCTGCCATAATATCTGCGCCAATTGTGCGAACATCTCCTGATACGTTGAACAGCTGAACATACGGATTTCTGATCAAAATCAATAACAGCGTGAAGACCAGTGATCCGACCACTCCAAGACCGCATAGCTTTTTGGAATCCTCATAAGCAGCATCATATTCCCTGCTGCCCAGCCTTTTGCCGATCAGAATCCCGGCTGCCTGAGACAGGCCGCTTAATGCTCCCATGGTCAGGCCTTGAACAGCGCCCGTCAACGACATTCCTGCCAGTTCATTAGTCCCCATATGCCCATAAACATATGTGTATACGCTTTGTCCCACGGACCAGAAAAACTCATTCAAAACAATCGGCAGAAGCATCAGAAAGTACTGCGAATATCCTGCCTTTCCAAGGCTTAACGAAATACGAATCCGCCCATATAATCTGCAAAAACACAGGATGGAAATCAGTGCTCCTGCTGCCTGGGATATGACACTCGCATATGCGGCGCCTGCTATTCCAAGACGCGGCGCGCCAAAATTTCCAAATATAAAGCAGTAGTTTAAAACTGTATTGAGCAAAGCAGAAAAAATGCCGATATAAAGCGGCCAGGTTGATTTGTCCCGGCATCGCAGTGCCGTCCCCAGAATGTTACAGATCCCCAGCGGAATGAATGTCCATGAGATAATCCCGAGATAAGTGCTGCCCTCTGCGATTACCTGCTCTTCTTCCGTAAACATTCCCACGAACGGATTCTGGAAAAGGCTGAAAACAGATAGAAAGGTAAGCCCGGTTAATATCATCACCAGAAAATTGATACAGATGCTCTTTTCCTCTGCTTCTCTGTTGTGGTTGCCAATGTACTGCGAGATCATGATTCCTGTGATCGTACTGATTGCTCCAATGACAAACGCATAAATAAAACTGGGCTTTCCGGCAATTTCAACCGCAGCAACACTTTTATTTCCAAGCTGACCGACCATGATCTGATCGACCATGGAAAAGGAAGACTGCAGCATGGATTGTAATGCCACCGGTATAGAGATGCGCAGCACATCTTGTAAAAATCTTTTATCTGACATGGGGTTTCTCCTTTACGCTTTTATTTCATAGTATTTAACAAAAGCTCATTCCACAATAGGTTAATCGCGTAACCCGCATATAATAATGTCTTTTTGCGCTCTTATAATTTGCAACTTCCTGTAATCCTTTTAAAAAGATGTGACTCCATCTGTCTGAAAATATTTGCAGCAACAATGGTTTTGACTGCATTTATTGGCGGCACATTGGGGCATGTAGCTAATACTGCATCTTTCATGGGCTGGGTTATTATGATTTCGCTGATCGTCATTTCCATACTGCGAATTATAATTTTCAAGGCAATGGATATCGCAAGAGTATTTGACGTTACTGTCGAGGAATTATTCACCTTCACAGACGGAGGTAAATAGGTGGTTCCGTTTTCAGGCAAAAAGGGTGGTCGGTAAACGCCGAATCTTTTTTGGAAAAATGTACTCACGAGGCATAGAAAAAGTCCGAACACCCAGTGTTTATGCCGGGTTCCGGACTTCCAATATTTATTCCAGCTCTATACTGACCACTATATATTGAGTCTATATAATTTAATTCATAATATATAGTATAACTCCTCTAATTATTCCACCCAATCTACAACTATTTTGGAATTTTAATAGACATTTTATAGATATTATTGGTAACTCCATGCATCACAAGCGATACACTAATCCATTCTTTCTTATTTGTATTTATTCCTATTCTTTATAAAATCCCAATTTTCATATGCCACTAACATTATTGTAAAGAACAGAATACAAAAAAAAGAAACTTTACTTTTCCATAAACTTACCGGTATTAGCAACCCCAATAAAACTCCAAAAATAATAAAACGTTTTCCAATAATCTTACAAACTTTATTAGCATTTAGATCAGAATAATCTCCTGTTAAAAATGACAAAGCCATATCTTTATTCTTAGTTTTTCTTACATAGATGCCCATCAATATCATGACACCTGCATAAACGATATTAAATATCAACACTTGCATATCTCCACCTTTTCTTGATAGAGTCCATATAATGGTGTAAATTCAATAATTCAAAAGAGCCAATGGCTCAGCCCTCAGGTATAATGAGAATCGCGACATTCAACATAGTACCGAAAGGAAAACCAATGGCTCAACTCAATATTACATTGAATCAGGAAGAAATTCTACAACTTCTTTCAAAAGATCACGAACAGGCTTTCCGTGAGCTGCTGAAGAGCAGTCTTAACAGCATATTGATGGCGGAATCCACTGCCAACTGAAGGCAGAGCCCTATGAACGTTCAGAGGAGCGTACAGACAGCCGCAACGGCACACGGGAGCGTGAACTTAAGGCCCGGATAGGGCGGATCACATGAACGGTGCCCAGGCATCGCAATGTCCCGTTCAAGACTCTTGTCTTCGAGAATTATTCCCGAAGTGAAGCCGCTCTGATCGCCTATGGGACAAACCAGAACGGACACCATGAAATTCTCGGCTTCGGCGTGTTCGATAACGAATCGAAGCCTACTTGGAATACTTTCCTCCAGAGCCTGAAAAATCGCGGTCTCAAGGATCTCCTGATGATTACAGTGGATACCCATGAAGGCATCCAGAACGCCATCAGCAAGGTGTTCCCGGATGTTCCGTGGCAGCGGAACAACAAAAACTCCGGGCAGCCTAAGACATAGCACTCTTTCAGGCGCCATCAAGAGAGCTTGTGGCAGCCAAGGGATGCAAGGCATCCCCCGGTGCTACCGGCACCTAAAAGGGAATCAATTTACACACAAATTTGGACTTGACTCATTTTCAACAATCCATTCATCATATGGGGCAAATATCATAAGGGGCGATAGCAGGAGCAGGTCGTCGCCGACAATATTGATACCGCACAGAAAGAGAGGCTGTAAATCCACTAAATATAAGGGTCTACAGCCTCTCGCTTATCATTTCATCTCAGCTTCCTTCGTTCCGCAACTCCTGAAATATGCGATTTTTCATATGAAAACGTATCATTTTGATGCGCTTTTGCACTTATTCTATATCGCCGCGCTACTGGTGTATTCAAAGTGTATCCAGAGCCATTTCCTCGATGTTTCAATTCTCTCCAGAATGGTCACCCTTTAGATACGACTCTTGCAGCATCTGGAAGGAATTCCAACCGTAGCTTCATGCCCATCCCAGCAGCAAGTCTCTGTAATGTACGGATCGACGGATTGGCATTGCCTCTTTCAAGCTTACTGATGTCACTCTGTGTAATTCCTGTCCGTTCAGATAATTCCTTCTGCGTTAAGCCGGACTGTTGCCTGGCATCAATAATTGCCTGAATGATGGCACGCTCTGGCTGGAGAGCCTCATATTCTTTCTTGAATTCAGGATCCTGAAGTTGTTCCTTGAGAAAATCATCAAATTTCACGCTCATTTCCGATCCTCCCTTCTACTAAGATAATCTGCGCGGTATTTCTTTGCGCGCTCAATCTCTCTTGGTGGTATTTTCTGCGTTTTCTTGACAAACCCGTTGGTTAATATAATGCGCTGATCTACATAAAAGAAATATAGCACCCTCTTCTAATCAAATCACATGTTAAGTAAATTCATAACCAGCTTTACCATAACATCCTTTTCCTCTGGATTAGATTCTGCAATCATAAGTGTAATAGCGACTAGTTCTCCGTCACCAATACGTTTATTGCCGTCTCTAAGTAATGCATCATTTCTCTCCAAAAATTCCAAAAACAAAGAAGCCGCTATTCTTTTACACCCATCCGCAAACGGATGATCTTTGATCATAAAGTATAAAAGATTTGAAGCCTTTTCTTCTATGGAAGGATAAGCATCTTCTCCAAATGCGCTTTGATAAATAGCGGAAATGATACCGTTTACTTTTCCCTTTTCTTTTTCCACTCCAAACACATCAGTCTCAAATGAATCCTTCATGTGCGAAACCATTTTCATACAGTCGTCATAGGTAATCCTATAAATAGGTTTTGCCCCCGTAGGCTTTACTATCGCTTGATGATCGTACTGGTCTAACAAATTCAAACTGTCTGTATATAAATTAACCGCACGAAGTACATCTTTTTCCTCAACATTTAACGCATCCGCCAGCATTCTGGTTTGAATATCAACTGTCTTTTGCAATGCATGTAAGCGTTTCTCATTTATTGCATAGCCATCAATCATGTACTGCTTTAAGATTTTACTTGCCCATTGGCGAAATTCGATACCTCGTTTTGATTTAACGCGATAACCTACAGATATGATGACATCTAATGAATAAAAGTGGACTGGTCGATCCGCATTTGCAATGTGCATTTTTTGCACATTTCTTTCTCGAATCAATTCTTTCTCCTTAAAAATATTATTTACATGCCTCGTAATTACTGTTCTATCCACATTAAATAATTCTGTCATCTGCGCTTGCGAAAGCCATACCGTATCTCCATCCATCGGCACAGACAAAGTCACTTCCTTATCAGATGTTTCAAATAGTATAATCTCACTTTCCCTCACTAAAAACACCTCCCGCGCATATTACTTTTTTCCGCATTTTTTAATTTCTTCCACAAACTGTCTATCCGGCTTAATTCCTGATAATATCTTTTCAATTAATTCGGCTAGTTCCAACGCCATCAGACCGATTGTTTTAAAGCCTCTATATACCCCAACAATCTATCTTTTTGCGATTTCTTAAGACTTTCCATTTCAATCAAAAGATCATATTCCTCTGTGCCTTTTGTAACCACTCGATAATCCAACTCCTCTACAGATTGAACCGTGTCCTGCAACAATTCATATGGCGTTACATTTAACACCTTACAAATAATCATTATTTTATCCGCAGACGGGTTCGTTTTCTTTCGTTTCCAATCACTAATAGTACTCTGTGCTATTCCTGTAGCTTTCGAAAAGTCCATCTGGGTAATTTCACGTTCTTCAATCAATTTAAAAATGCGTTCACTTATTGTCATTTTCCGCTCCCTTTTCCATTACACTTTCTGCTATCCATAACTTAAACTCCTCCGGGCAAGCAACTATCCACTCAAAGAAATAAGAGGCGAGTTTCTCAAGTGTAATTCCAAAATCTTTCAATGCATTTCGATTTAAGAAATCGTAAACTTCGCTTTCCATAGAAAGTGAATACCCATCCTCCGTATCTGTTACACTAACTGGGTTTTCATGAAGCCTTTGCAATACTAACGCTCTGATAAAATCATCCATTTCTATTGTATTCTCTTTATCTAAATCGACCTTACCGAACAGTCGCTCATACAAATCAAAAGACATAAGAATTCTATCTGTATCAAATATTTTACATTTGACAGGATTTCCATAAACCTTATAAAAATCATCTGAATCAAATTTTTCTATCAATTCTCTAGAAGAAATCTCCGGACACACCATAACTTTTGCCCTCCTCTCTATCTTTCTGCATTTATACGTTCTTTCGTACAACATCCGTATATACGTTATGTTACTTCCATATTCAAGCAATGTCAAGATGCTATGTCATCACAATTGTTGCTTTAATCAGACAGTACGGCAACAGTACTTTGAGAAAAAGCAAAAGCCGTGAAACCCGTTATTTCAAAGGTCTCACGGCTTATTACGTTCTTATTCCAGCTCGAGTCTCCCTAAAGAAATCTGCGTAATTTATCTAGCTGCTCCACTACTTTTTCTCGGTTTTATCACGCATTGGGATCACATTAATTTATATCGCATTCAAAGTGTACTCAAAATGTACTCACGGCTGTTCTTAGTTCACACTACTTCGCGGCTGGTGCATCCACTTGTACCCACTTGCTTCTTTGTCTGAATCAGTCGCCCCATCAGTCACCTTGCGCGAAGTCAATATTGATCATGCTTGATCTCCCAATGTCCGTGATTTCCGCTTCCAACGTAATGTAATTCATCCATTTCGTTAATTATCCTTTGAAGAGTACGGAGACTGATTGATAACTTTTCCGCCATTTCTTTCCGGGTAATTCTGTTATTTGACTTCACCATTGAGAGAATGCCAGATTCATAGGATTCTCTTATTTTTCCTTCATCGTGAGTGCCACCGTGAGGAACATTGGCACTCACGCCCGTCCCCCAGCCTTCTCCGCAGTGGCGGTGGATCTCAGCCATATGCACAGACATATTATGTCGCTTCAGATATGCATGCACGAGATATCGCGAATGGCGTTTACCATGACGGACATTATGATAAGAACCCGACCGCAAAAAACATTAATGATATAATCAATAGAAATTACATTGGAAATAAGAACACCAATATCGATATGCCTTATGTCATTGATACGAATGGTAATATCATTGTTGGCAGGCGGAACAAAAACGGTAGGAATGGAGCGCCGACTCCGCATCCCACTCTGATCGGCGGCCGCGATCCACAGGTTCAGATGGCAGGTATTGTCCACATCCAGGGAGGCAAAATCGCATCTTATGACAATCAAAGTGGTCATTATAAACCCAACAAAAAATCTATGGATGCCGCAGACAAGGCGTTTAGCAAGCTGCCAAAATCAGTATTCAAAAAGAAACGAGGTCGTTGAAAATGAAGAAATCGATTCAAGATTATACGGAATATCTTTTTCATTGCACTTTCACGGATGAATCCTTTGATCCGGAGGATCATGAAGATCACCTGAAAGCATCCTGGGAATTATTTGATGCCTACGACTGGGCGAACATCTATCCCATTTGGAAACAGTATCTCCACAGCTATTGCGATACTCCGGCAAAAGTAATTAATTTTGTCAATCTTTATGTTTATTATGAGGCCGGTGATAAACCAATCCCTGACCCCATTGATTTCATCAGTTATCTTTATTACCGGGTTGATATGGATCAATACTGGGACGAGGCCGGCGAACTCTTTGAAAGTCTGGCCATCAATATTCTGACACATGCAAAGCTCATAAACATGATTGCTGATCCATACTATTCGCCGCTTAAAGATGAACGCATCCTGAACGGGATTGCACGCTGGAGGGCGCGGTGTGGAAAGACGCAGTAAGCTTCTTTGATTGCCGCTTCCTGAAGCAGTTACATTGTCAATCACGAAAAGCCCCTGGGTAGTCCGTACTGATTGCTCACGGGGCTCTTCCTGATATTGCAGTAAAGTAAAGTTTATTTGATTCTACCCCCTCCCCCGATATTTCGGCATTATATTTCTTTTCTACCGATTAGAAATTTTATCAATATAATAATGACTCTCTCCATCATAATAAACATCATGGTATGAGCGATCATTTGCTAGATCCCTGGTTCCTGTACCGACATGCCCTGCAACTATCGTTTTATAAAACTTTCCTTTTGATGAGGTGTCTTCCTGAGGCACCCCTAATTTACCGCTTACTTCTTTGAAAGACTATGCTTCTGTATGCGCTTGCTTTGAATGCGCAGGGCCGCCTCAACATGCTTGATCCAACTTCTGGAAAAAGGCATCTGAATCAGTCCAGTTCCAGGCGCATCAGCACCAACTCCTGCCATTGGGAATCTCTTGTCCTGAATCCTCTGGGGTTGCGTCCATATTCAAGGAAGCCAAGACTTCTGTACAGTCCAATTGCCCGCTCGTTGTCAGATACCGCTTCCAGTTCAAGTTGGCTGTATCCCGCCTGTTTCGCACATTCGATGCACGCGGTCATCAATGCCCTGCCAATTCCAAGTCCCCAGTAGTCCTTTTCTATACTGATCCCGCACGACGCGCGGTGCCTGATTTTTTCTCTCAACCCAATTGCATATACCCCCGCCGTGCCGACGATTCTGTCATCAACGATGGCACAGATTTCTGCTTCAAAAGGACTGCATTCCTTGTTCTGAAGAAAATCAGCTTCCTCGCCGATAGTGATATTCTTTTCATCCGGGTATGACAGCAGATATTCCGTCTCTCCATGTGTTTTGTTGAAGTGTACCAGAATCTCTTCCGCGTCAGAAGTGGATGCGCTTCTCAGCAGGCATTGATAGCCGTCTCTTAATCTAATCTCCTTTCTGTACCGCATCCTCGCTCCTCCAGTCTGTATAATCTGCACCTAAATCGTACCCATCGGACATAGAAAAATCCCCGCCAGTCCGTCAATTCGTTTGCTTTTTACGATTTTTTGCAACCATTAACCTTGCATAAGATTGTAAGGCCTGATATCTGACATATCAACAATCTTACCTGTTACCTTAAGCATATCAAGATCATACTGATTCTGAATGTTAAGCCAAAACTGAGGAGTTGTTCCAAAGTACATTGCGAATCTCATAGCAGTGTCAGCTGTAATTCCTCTCTTTCCGTTTAGAATATCACTGATTCTCGACTGAGGAATATGAACCTCCTTGGCAAGTCTATATGCTGTTACATTCATTGGTTCCAAAAACTCCTCCTGTAATATTTCTCCAGGTGATACAGGTCCTAAATCTATCATATAGGTCACCTCCTTAGTGATAATCACCAATTTCTTCAATAATTACGTTTCCGTTATTCCAATGGAAACATATTCTATACTGATCGTTTATTCTAATGCTATGCTGACCTTCACGATTGCCTTTGAATGCTTCAAGATGATTAGAAGGCGGTATTCTCAAATCATTAATGCTTGCAGCCGAGTGAATCATTACAAGCTTTCTTCTCGCTGTCTTCTGAATGTCATGAGGCAGCTTCGTCGAGAAATTCATATTCCATATTTTTTCGGCCTCTTTATCATGCCATTCCGCTATCATTTACTTCTGTTCTCCATTAGTACTTCTGCTTTAAAGATACACCTTATTAATCGTTTTGTCAATTCTCTACTCAATAAATCCTTTTTATTGTTTCAACGCTTCAATATACCCCCGTGTGCCAGAATAGATGTCAGTGAAGCTTGAAGTTATGTGTGATATCATTTTAGATATCGCAGGAAGGAGCTTCAGCGAAAGGAAAAAGCTCTCGCAGAAACAGCTCATCCAGAGCGTTGGAATAGTCGTGCAATCCGTAACTGGGATAATATCGATAAAGTATTTTTAAATCCTGATAAGGTTGACAAATTTCGATACTGTCTCCAGTGATACTATAACTACAATTATTTCCTTGCCTCGCCTCCCTTATGTGGTTCTGCCAGATAATCTTCACAACTGTCATCCCATTTTTTCTTATCAATCCACTCAAAAGCGCTTGTGACATAGTCCTTATCCAAACTATAAACATATTCTTTCGCAATACTGTAGCTATTTTCTTTTGTAATAGGCATATCATCCAAAAAAGCACAAAATTCCGAATATACATTTGAAATAGCAGAGCCTTCTCCCTCGAACAAAAATGGGTTCATGCCACTTAAGAAATTTCCCAATTCTTCGCCTTTATGCTCGTCCCAGTATGCATCTAATGTAAAAAAAATCATAGTAAATAATTCAAAACTATTCATATCTATTTCCTCTTTGTTGGATTTCTATATAGTCCAGTCTCCCTATCCCATATTTTCGGCGTTAGATTTCTTCCTCCTTCATTGATTGTCTGATTCAGGCTTCTTACCCAGTCCTGTGTTCCGTTTTCATTCATCTTGACATTCCAATCATTCCCATATTTGTCCTTACCCATATAGGCGTTAGAATCATTCGCAAGATTTACCAACAACTCTCGATTTTCAGGAGTATCCGCAAGGTGCCCCTCCCTTTCTTCAAATATGTGTTTAATCTGAGCATCATTCTGAGGAAGTTTTATCTTCCCTTTTAGATAATCAGGAATATCACGAAATCTCCAGTATGTAAACCATTTAATATCACAATTTCTCCTCGTCACATAACACAACGTGGCAGTTGAATTATCGTGGAAAGTACGTTCACCCTTGTATTCTTTCCTTTTCTAGTCTATCTGCAATCTCCTCCTGCACGCCGGGAAAAAGATGTGCATAGTAATATGTAATCCTCTCACTTTGGTGTCCAACACGCTTTCCGATAGCAACTGCTGAAAAGCCCATATGAATTAATAAAGACACATGACTGTGTCTAAGATCATGATTTACATCAAAATGGTGTCACAAAAGAGCATAAAAAATCCGCAAGCCCTGCAAAATCAAGGGCTTGCGGATACATTATTTATCACTTTGTCACTCCAGCTCCCCAGTTTCAACTCTTTTTCTCGTGTGAAATACTGGTAAATTCAGCGTTTCTATTTTTTTATCTTCCCCAAAGCACCCTATATTTCTTGTGCTTTCCAGAAAAATAGAATCATTTTAGAATCACTCATCAAGGATTGTGATTCTATTGTTCTATTTTAAGCAACTGACTTTTGTCAGATTTCTCTGGCTTCACCGCCCTTATGTTCCTCGGCAATATATCTCTTGCACCCATTCTTCCATTTGTCATAATCAGATTCTTCAAAGGCCTCTGTTACATCAACATAATCTATTGTCTTTGCAAAGGTTTTTGCTAATTCAAAGCTATTATCGAGAGTTATGGTTTTTCCTTTCATGTATCGGCAAAACTCATCATAATTAGCCGGATCAGCGGAACCTATATCTTGCCACAAAAAAGGATTCATTTCTCCTATCAAATTATTGATTCTGTCATCGGTAGAGTCAGCATAATAATTATCTATCCAAAAAAACATCATTGTATACAACTCAAATTCGTTCATTTTATCGTCTGCCACCGCGTCCATCTGGGTCATCATCCTTTGAGATGCCATTTTGGCATCTCAAAAACTCTTCCTCCGACAGTTGGAAACAAAAGTCTTCAGGAAATCGTTTCTTATTGCGCTTAACCGCACGGTTCAGAGCTCCTGTTTCGACCTTGTATAACATAGCAAGATCACTATCCAGCATAACCTGCTTCCCACGTACGATATGAATTTGACTCCTAATATCTATAGTTTCCACTTTCAACGGTATATTATCCGTTGTCTGAATCTGCTCCGTTTTCGCCACTTGCCCCTCCATATTTAACACCTTTCCCCACCAATTCCTCATATTTCAGCTGATATGCTATAAGTCTTGGTATGTACTCCGGAGGAGTACGACGACCAGCCTCCCAATCCTCAAGTGTTCGAACCGAAATCCCAGTGTGCTCTGAGAATTCTTTTCGATTCATTTTCACACCCTCACGTAATTCTTTAATCACCTTTGCAATATCCATTTCATTCTCCTCGCATTGCGTTTTCTTGATTATATCATGTCCGCTCCATGCACGCAATGTGTGGTTTAAGGAAGCCATTTATAGAATCAATTTAGAATCACTATTAGAATCATTACAAAAAAGAGCTGGGAGCAAATGCTCTCAGCCCTTGATCTTACTGGTTTTCTATGCAATTGCAAACTACTTGGAACTACTCACCCGTTACTCCAGCTCAATTGTTCCCGGCGGCTTACTTGTAATATCATAGAGTACCCTGTTTACATGGCTCACTTCATTGATGATCCGACTGGTCACTGTCTTCAGCACCTCATAAGGGATCTCAACGATGTCCGCCGTCATGAAATCGACAGTATTGACGGCGCGAAGCGCGATTGCATAGTCATAGGTCCGCTCGTCACCCATGACGCCGACAGAGCGCATATTGGTCAGTGCTGCGAAATACTGGCCGGCGGTCTTGTTCAAACCGGCTTTCTTCATCTCCTCGCGGAAAATGGCATCGGCGTCCTGAACGATCTTGACCTTCTCCGCCGTGACCTCTCCGATGATCCGGATGCCAAGGCCCGGCCCCGGGAAGGGCTGTCGCATCACAAGTTCTTCCGGTATTCCCAAATGCAGACCAACCCGACGAACTTCATCCTTAAAGAGATTCCGGAGCGGCTCAATGATCTCCTTAAAATCAACATGTTCCGGCAGACCGCCCACATTATGATGGGACTTTATGGTGGCGGATTCCCCGCCCAGGCCGGATTCTACAACATCCGGATAGATGGTGCCCTGAGCCAGATAGTCGACCCGGCCGATCTTCTTCGCTTCTTCTTCGAAGACACGAATAAATTCCTCACCAATGATCTTTCGTTTTTTCTCCGGCTCGGTCACACCGGCGAGTTTCTGATAATAACGTTCCTTGGCATTGACCCGGATAAAGTTCAGATCAAACTGACCGCCTTCACCAAAGACAGCCTCAACCTGGTCGCCCTCATCCTTTCGGAGAAGACCGTGGTCTACGAAAACACAGGTCAGCTGCTTTCCGATGGCCCGGGAAAGAAGGCCTGCCGCAACAGAAGAGTCGACACCGCCGGACAAGGCCAGAAGGACTTTACCGTCTCCGATCTTCTCACGAAGCTCGCTGATCGTCCTCTCTGCGAAATCCTCCATCCTCCAGTCACCGGAACATCCGCATACATTTAATACGAAGTTCTTAAGCATTTCCTTACCAAATTCACTGTGAAGTACTTCCGGATGATACTGAAAAGCATAGAGTTTCTTTTCCGGATTTTCTGCTGCTGCCACCGGACAATTTGCGGTATGGGCTGTGATATGAAAACCGGGAGCGACCTTACTAATGTAGTCATTATGGCTCATCCAGACAATGGAACTTTCCGGCACGCCTGCAAAAAGAGGACTTGTCGGATCATCCACTGAGATCCGCGTCTTCCCATACTCGCGCTCCGGGGCGTGGTCTACATTTCCGCCGAGGACATGCATCATCAGCTGGGCGCCGTAGCAGAGGCCCAAAACAGGGATTCCAAGCTCGAACAGTTCCTTGGGAGCAGTTGCGCTGCCCTCCTCGAAGACGCTGTTGGGGCCGCCGGTCAGAATAATTCCCCGAGGCTTCATCTTACGGATCTCTTCCAGAGGCGTCCGATAAGAATAGATCTCGCAGTAAACATTATTTTCGCGGACCCGGCGGGCGACAAGCTGGTTGTACTGGCCGCCGAAATCTATAACGATGACTTTCTCCTGCTGCATGATTCCCTGCTTTCTAGTAATCTGTCGGTTTGACTTTTCTTATTATAAACACAGGCCGTCTTTTTCACAAGGCTTCCAAGACACATTCGGCATCCTTGTGGTTCTTCCATCCACTTTAATTCACAAGGCTTCCAAGACACATTCGGCATCCTTGTGGCTCTTCCATCCACTTTAATAAATAGGGAATTTTCCAATTCTACCGGTCTGCATTTCATTTTACCTTTGTATCGTGTATACTAAGCGATTGGAGTCATGCCAAATGGCACATACAAGTAGTAAGATGGGAGTGTATTATGAACAAAAATGTAATCGATGATGCCCGTGTTCTGGGCTATCCGAAGATGCTTCTTCTGGGCCTGCAGCACATGTTCGCCATGTTCGGTGCGACAATTCTCGTCCCGATTCTGGTCAACAACTATTTCAAGGGAGAGGGCCTCAATATCCAGGTCACCCTCTTCTGCGCAGGTATGGGCACCCTGCTGTTTCATCTTTTGACCAAGGGAAAAGTTCCCGCTTTCCTCGGTTCTTCCTTCGCCTTCCTTGGCGGATTTGCAACCGTAGCGAATCTGAAGACCGGTATCTATAAGAATATGACCATGGGAGAGAAACTCCCCTATGCCTGCGGTGGCATCGTTGTGGCCGGACTCCTCTACCTGGTTCTGGCTCTGGTCATTAAGCTGGTCGGTGTAAAGAAGGTCATGCGATATCTGCCTCCGGTCGTCACCGGCCCGATCATCATCTGTATCGGTCTTTCTCTTGCTCCCTCTGCCATCAGCAATGCCAAGACCAACTGGATTCTTGCCCTGATTGCGCTTGCAACCGTTGTCATCTTCAATGTCTGGGGCAAGGGCATGTTCAAGATCATACCGATCCTGATGGGCGTCGTCATCTCCTATCTCTGCGCAGTCATTTTCCAGCTCTTGGGAATGACCAATGCCGACGGCTCCTCCATTATCGAATTCGGTGAGATTGCCAAAGCCTCCATTGTCAGTTTCCAGCCTTTCCAGATCTGCAAATTTGATCCGACCGCAATCTTCGTCATGGCCCCGATCGCCATTGCGACCATGATGGAACACATCGGTGATATCTCTGCGATCTCCGCTACCTGCGGCAAGGACTTCATCACAGATCCCGGCTTAAACCGTACCCTTCTCGGTGATGGTCTTGCAACTGCTATGGCCGGTCTGATCGGCGGTCCTGCCAATACCACCTATGGCGAAAATACCGGTGTCCTGGAGCTTTCCAAGGTTCATGATCCCCGGGTCATCCGGATCGCAGCCATCTATGCTGTCATTCTCTCCTTCTTCCCGAAGGTTGCGGAGCTCATTGGTACCATGCCTTCTGCCATCATCGGCGGTATCTCCTTCATCCTCTATGGAATGATCTCCGCCATCGGTGTTCGAAATGTTGTAGAGAATCGGGTGGACTTCAAGAATTCCCGGAACCTGATCGTAGCTGCAGTGATCCTTGTCACCGGTCTTGGCTTCTCCGAAGGCATCACCTTCACCATCGGGAAGGTCACCATCACACTGACTTCCCTGGCCCTGGCCTCCATTTTCGGCATCGTATTAAATGCCATCCTGCCGAATAAGGATTATGATTTTAATGAGGAAGAAGTTTCCGAATTGAAGCGCGAAAATTAAGAAAATTGATCATGTACCTGGATAAGGCCATCCCTTCGGGGGTGGCCTTATTGACTTCTGGAATACCTTTGACTACAATAGCGATGACTATTTAGAGTGGGTTCTTCGGGACTCGATAGAAAGAGGGTTATTATGGATTTTGGAGAAAACGTACATATTCTTGAACATCCCCTGATCAAGCACAAGATTTCCATGCTTCGGGATAAGAATACCGGTACCAACGAATTTCGTGCTCTGGTCAGTGAGATCGCCATGCTAGAGGGGTATGAGGCACTCCGCGACCTCCCGACCAAGGAAATCGAAGTGGAGACTCCGATTGAGAAATGCATGACACCTGTACTTGCCGGTAAGAAGCTTGCCATTGTTCCGATCCTTCGTGCCGGACTTGGCATGGTGGACGGCGTTCTGCATCTGGTTCCGACTGCCAAAGTCGGACACATCGGCATGTATCGTGACCCGGAGACCCATGAGCCTCACGAATACTACTGCAAGCTGCCCAATCCCATCGAGCTTCGTACCATTCTGGTCGTTGATCCTATGCTGGCAACCGGCGGTTCCGGCTCTGATGCCCTGAACCTGATCAAGCAGCACGGCGGCAAGAAGATCAAATTCATGTGCATCATCGCAGCTCCTGAGGGCTTAAAGAAGATCTCCGCGGATCATCCGGATGTGCAGTTCTATGTCGGCCAGCTGGATCGCGAACTCAATGAGAACGCTTATATCTGTCCGGGTCTCGGCGATGCCGGCGACCGGATCTTCGGTACCAAATAGGAGAGAACACATTGGAGACAGGAAAGGCAGACAAGACCAACAATATCATCCTGATCGGTATGCCTGCGTGCGGCAAAAGTACGCTCGGCGTTCTCCTGGCCAAGGCTTTGAACTATCGTTTTATCGATAGTGACCTGGTCATCCAGGAGAAAACCGGTCACCTTTTGTCCGAGTTGATCCGAGACCACGGAATCGACGGCTTCAATCGGATCGAGAATGAAGTCAATGCCGGTTTAAATGTAGACCATACCATCGTGGCAACCGGCGGATCCGTGATCTATGGGGCGGATGCCATGCGTCACTTCAAAGAGATCGGAACCATCGTCTACCTCAAGATCTCTTACGAAGAATGCCAGCGCCGGATCGGCGATCTGGATGCCCGCGGTGTTGTGCACCGGCCGGATCAGACACTGAAGGATCTCTATCAAGAGCGCACCAGGCTCTATGAGAAATATCAGGATATCACCATTGAAGAAGAATCCGGGCGCGTCAGTCTGGCCTCTCATCTTGCAGATTGTATCCGTATTTTAAGAGACCACGGATTCTAAGGCTTCTTCCTTTTTTTCGTATTCTCTGTGAGTACGTTTTAAAAGACCAGTTTTTGAAAAGGCAGAATGGAAAGTACCGGCAATTCTTCTCGAATGTCGGGGCTTTCCATTTCTACTGTATTCCGATTGTATGCCGGTCTATATTTCATAGAAATTATTATTCTTCCTCAGGAGGAACTATCATGTTTGGAATCAACAAGAACCATGACAAACCACCTTTGAAGGTGATCATTGTCGGAGCAGGCAAAGTCGGCCGCACCCTGGCAGAACGCTTGTCCCAGGAGGGCAATGAGATCACTGTCATTGACCGGGAAGCATCGAAAATCGAAGCTCTCACGAATATGTATGATGTCATGGGAATCGTTGGAAATGGTGCTACCTATGCAGCCCAGGCTCAGGCTGATATTGTCGATGCCGATCTTCTGATTGCTGTTACGGATTCGGATGAATTGAATCTTTTGACCTGTACCGTTGCCAAGAGAGTAGGTAACTGTTCTGTCATCGCCCGTGTCCGGGACCCGGATTACAGCAATGAGATCAGCTATCTCCGCGACAAACTGGGTCTGTCCATGATCATCAATCCGGAACTCGAGTCTGCCCGTGAGATGGCCAGACTCTTCTATCTCCCCAGTGCTTTGAACGTCAACTCCTTTGCCCATGGTCAGGCAGAGCTTGTCAAATACCGGATCCCTCAGAACAGTATTCTGGATGGGGTCACCCTGGCGGAATTTGCCCAGTCCAGGCCCGGTAAGACGAGACTGCTTGTGACCGCAATTGAGAGAAATGCAAATGTCACGATTCCAAACGGTAACTTCCGGATCCAGGCAGGCGATGTAGTCTCCTTCGTCCTGCCCCGCCGTGATCGAAGATCCTTCCTCAAGGCTTTAAATATCAACAATGCAACCGTAAAGGACTGCATGATTATCGGTGGAGGCAAGAGCACTTACTATCTTGCCAAGCAGCTGATCCATATGGGGGTCAGTGTGAAGATCATAGAGAAGGATTCCAATCGATGCGAACGTCTCTCTGAGGTGCTGCCGGAGGCTGTCATTATTAACGGCGACGGCACCGATGAAGAACTGCTTCGGGAAGAGGGGATCGAATCGGTGGATTCCTTTGTCTCCCTGACCGGGATCGATGAGCAGAATATTCTTCTGACCTTATTCGCAAGAAGAGTCAGTGATACCAAGGTCATCACCAAAGTCAATCGTTCCAACTTCCACGATGTCATCAACGACCTGGATCTGGGATCCATTATCTATCCGCGCTATATCACTTCAGAAGCCATTATTGCATATGCACGGGCAAAACGTGCTTCCAATAGTTCGAATATCGAGACCCTCTACCATATGTACGACCAGAAGGTCGAGGCCATCGAATTCCGAGTGGATTCCGAGTCCAAAGCAACCATGGCTCCTCTCTCTGATCTGAAGTTAAAGGACTCTCTCATGATTGCCTTTATTAATCGGGGCGGTGAGATTATTCTTCCCAGCGGTTCTGATCAGATCCAGGTTGGCGATACCGTCATGGTTGTAACCACCCATACCTGCTTTAATGATCTGGATGACATTCTTGCAGAATAGGCAGCTTTACCATTGAAGCCAAGCCCCGGATTATATGAAAACCCTGCAAGCATACACAAGTTTCTAGGGCTTTGGATTTGATACCGTTTTCGTTTTATCGAGGTTCGTTTTATGAATACAGCGATCGTTCGCTATGTATTAGGTTATGTCCTTCGGATCGAAAGCATTCTCATGCTCCTTCCGATCGTGACTGCACTGATCTATCAGGAATCACAGGGCTATGCATATGTCATTGTGGCACTGATTTGCTTTGTCCTGGGAACCCTTCTCAGTCTGAAGAAGCCCAGGAATACACTATTTTATCTCAAAGAAGGATGCGTCACAACCGCTCTGTCCTGGCTCATTATGTCCGTCTTCGGCTGTTTTCCTTTTATGCTGACAGGAGAGATTCCCTCCTTCTTTGACGCTTTTTTCGAAACAGTTTCCGGTTTCACGACCACAGGATCCAGTATCCTTACCGATGTTGAGGCGGTTTCCCACACTTCCCTGATCTGGCGGAGTTTCACCCACTGGACCGGCGGCATGGGAGTTTTGGTCTTCCTTCTTGCCATCATTCCATTGACCGGAGGCTCGAATATCAACCTCATGAAGGCAGAATCGCCAGGACCTTCCGTTGGAAAGCTGGTTCCCAAAGTCAAGTCTTCCGCACAGATCCTCTATCTCATCTATGTCGGCATGACTTTAATTCAGATCGTCCTGCTCCTTTGCACCGGCATGCCGCTCTTTGACACCCTCTGCATGACCTTCGGTTCCGCCGGAACCGGTGGTTTCGGTGTTCGGAATGACAGCGCCGCAAGCTATACCATATCCCAGCAATGGATCATCGGTACCTTCTGTATGCTGTTCGGTGTCAACTTCAATTTCTACTACTTCCTTCTTCATAAGCAGCCGAAGAAATCTCTGGCCATGGAGGAAGTCCGCTGGTACTTCATCATCATTGCCTTCTCCACCCTGACCATTTTCAGCCGGATCATAGGCCATGTGGGAAATATAGAGCGTGCCCTTCGGCAGGCTTTCTTCCAGGTCAGCAGTATCATAACAACAACCGGTTTTTCCTCGGTGGACTTCAACAAATGGGACAGCGTATCGAAAATGATCCTGGTCACTCTGATGTTCATCGGCGCCTGTGCCGGTTCCACCGGCGGTGGTCTCAAGGTCTCCCGGGTCGTGATCCTATTCAAGACCTTCATCAAGGAGATCGTTTCCTATATCCATCCCAAGAGCATCAAAAAGATCAAAATGGATGGCGAAACCATTGAGCATGACGTATTGCGTTCCACCAATGTCTACTTCGTCACCTACTTTATGATCTTCGTGATCTCCCTCTTCATCATCTGCTTTGATGGAAAGGATCTGGTGACCAGCTTTACGGCAGTTGCAGCCACCTTCAACAATATCGGACCCGGTCTCGGAGTCGTTGGTCCTGCCGGGAATTTCCATGCAATGTCGAACCTGTCGAAACTCGTCTTATCCTTCGACATGCTGGCCGGCCGTCTGGAACTCTTCCCCATGCTGATCCTCTTCACGCCGGAAATATGGACCGAGACCTTCATCGCTAAGAAAAAAAATAAGGTGCATCGCCGGTTGATGGCAAAGAAAGCGATGGAAAACGCCAAACATATCTGTTAAGAAACAATCTGATGTCAGATACAAAAGAATCCCCTTCCGTTCTCAGGAAGGGGATTTTATTATCTTCAGGAAAACATCTCGCCCTTTGCCTGAAAGGCAAGATTTCCGTTTGGAAGGATCCCTGCTACCGAAAAGGATGGTCCCTCGATCCTCTCTGCCAGGGTAACCCTTGTATCGGCCTGAATTTCCTTCTGAAAATTCAATTGAATCGACCGAATCGAGCCCTTCTTGTGATATGTATCCGGCAGGAGATCATCGATCCAGTTGAGATAGCGGGTATTATTGACATGACCGTTTAGATCCAGCTCACTGTAGGTCACGGTATGAGCCGTTTCCTTCAACGGCTCAAAAGAGGGCAGGCCCTCCGGATAAGACTGATCCTTGTCCGGCTCGGGACCGTCAATGATCACATGGCTGGTCCCCGGCATACAGAATCTTCGGCTCACGGAATCAATGAGCATCCAGAGAGCTATCGCCCGTCCTATCGTCTTCCCTTTTTGATCCAGGATCTCATAACGTCTGGGATAGATCATATGGAGCATTTTTTCCGGCGAAGAAGTCATGCAGATTTTCTCGTCATAAGAGATCGGCCGCATGAGTTCCACCTGCATACGGGAAATGACCCAAAGCATGCCCCGGTCTAATGTGGTTTCTCTCGGAAAGCCAAGTTCCTCCGTATGCGCAATGGAAAGTTCCTGCAGAAGCTGAAAGATCCTGCTCATCCGAAGATGCTGATAACGATCTACATCCGATGCCAAAACTTTCCAGTCCCGGGTGTAAATACTTGTCATGCCTCGGCCTTCTTTGCAAGTTCTTCCTTCACTTTGTCAATGACATCCTGTGCGGTATGGAGATGATCCCATTCTTCATCTTCGACACGGATATCAAAGGCAGCTTCCACTTTCACCATGATCATAACAAAATTCATAGAATCAATACCAAGATCCCGGTTGATGACAGAGTCCGGCTTTACCGTATTGACATCCAGGTCCGGACAGCAGATTTCCAGGATCCCTTTTAACTTTTCAAAGATTTCTTCATCTGTATAACTGATCTTTTGCTCTCCCATTTTTTTCTCCTTCTTCTATTATCATTTGTTTCCTATCCGGTATTTCTTAGTTCCTTCCGGCGGATTTTCGATTCTCTACCATTTCCTGCAGGAGATAACGCTTTAATTTTCCCGTCGTGGTTCGGGGAAATTCTTCCTCCAGATAAAGGATCTTCTGGATCCGCCGTCCCAGGCTCTCCCCGGCATTCCATTGATCTACCGCCTCCTCCGGAGTCAGTCCATGAAAAGCTTTTCCCTGATCCTCCTTCTTCCTTCTCACTGCCAAAGCCAGTTTTTTGTGATCCAGAAGGAGGGCAATCTCGACAGAATCCAATAGGACCTTCTGCAGGGCCGCCTCTACCTCCGGACAGAAAATTTTCTCTCCGTTTGGCAGAACCAGAACATCCTTGATCCTTCCCAGAATATGGATCCGGCCTTTCTCGTCAAGGGAAGCCAGGTCACCGGTATGAAGCTCTCCTTGAATCAGTTTTTCTTCTGTTTTGTCCGGCAGATCATAATAACCTTGCATCATACAGGGGGTTTTCAACAGCAATTCTCCCTCTTCTGTGATTCGAAAAGAGGTATCCGGACAGGGGACAAAACCATAAGGGTCACTGTCCTCGATACTGATTGCCACGCCGCTCGATGTCTCAGTCAGACCATAGCCAAAGCGCAGGTGAATTCCTTTTTTTAAAACTGCATTGACGAGGTCCGGATCGCAGGGACCGGCACCAACCAGGACCATCCGAAGTTCCGGATTCAGGACATCCGCCTGCAGGAAGAGGCCAAGCAATGTCGGTACACAGGTCAGAATGGTTGGTTTATATTTGCCGCAGTCTGTCAGAAGGCCGCGAAGGCCTGTTCCAAGGTCGATCTCTGCTCCCTGAGTCAGGGGCCAGAGGAAGGCACAGACGAATCCGAAAACATGGTTGAGAGGGAGGACCGAAAGAAGACGGTCTTCTTTCTGGCAGGGCAGCATAGACTGCCCGTTCCAGGCGGCCCGAAGCAGGCTCTCCTGAGTCAGAACAACCGCTTTACCCCGATTGGTCGTTCCGGAAGTATAGAAGAGAAGGGCTCCGGGATAATAAGGCCCACGTCTCTTCTCCCACTCCTTCTGCACCTGATCCTTCGGTCGGCTGGGATCGGAAAGGACGGTCATGCAGCCGGCCGTTACGGAAGCCAGAAGGTTCAGAATCCAGTTCAGGTCCGTTTTCCCGGTCAGTAAAACAGTCCTTCCGGCTTCCATCCGGATAGCCGGTGGAAAGTCCCCGGCTGTCGCTTCATCAAGGATTCTTTCCTTCCGTCTTACGACTTCGTCCCGAAGTTCCCGATAGGTAAGATGTGACTCCTTCGCATCCGGTGAGAAACGAAGGGCGATCCGGTCCGGACAGCTTTCTGCCATATGATCCAGAAGCTCCTGAAATGAATGAAAAAACGGATCCATATCTGTCTCCTCCCTGACAAAAAGAAAGACGGATTGGGAAGAGGATCCGCATCCGTCCATATCTGTCGATGACTTATAAGCTGGTTGTCATTGATCTATAACTACAACCTATATAACTATAGCATGATCCATCTGATCTGTCATTCGTCATTTTGTCAAAATTTTAACGATGATTTTCGTGAAAAACGACCGTGCTTTCTCTGTTTACCTTCCTGACTGTGAATGTTAAAATATTATCGATCTTTGGAACTGTTTCGAACGATTTTGGTTTCCTTCAATGTCTATAAAAAAGCGGTCTTCGACTTAGCTTAATGACAAGAAGCAAAAGCCCTTTCCGACGCAAACGGTTCATTTAATAGCAGCACATATGGAGGTTATTATGAAGTTTGATCCGAATACCAAGATCTGTATCATCGGTGGCGGCCCTGCAGGACTTTCTGCCGGCATGTATCTCGAGAAAAAGGGTTATGAGAATTACACCATCCTGGAAAGAAATGGCTGGGTTGGCGGTAAATGCCATTCTCCGGAGTACAACGGCAGGAGATATGAGATGGGTGCCATCATGGGCGTTCCTTCCTATTATGCCGTACATGATGTTGAGGAATTCTGCGGAATCACGCATGACGGTCCGAAACTGAACCGAGATTATAAGAACCTGAAGGGCGATGTCATTCATCCTTTCGATCCCAAGAAAAACCCTCTGCAGATTCCCAAGCTTATGAAGATGAAGAAACAGGTCAAGGAACTCGGACGTATCCTCGAGACCAAGTACAAGGGTTATGATGTCAATGGACACCGCGGTGTTGCCCAGGGACGTTATGACGGCTGGGACTGCACACCTAACCGGAACAAGGTCGAGGGTGAAAACGAGAATCTGAAGGATCTGGCTCTTCCTTTCAGTGAATTCTGTAAGAAGAATGGTGTCGAGTTGACACAGGATATCTGGGTCGGACCTTTTACCTCCTTCGGATATGGCTACTTCGATGAGATCCCTGCTGCTTATGTCTTAAAGTATCTGGATTTCCAGACCTGCATGAACTTCGTTAATATCAACCTCTGGACCTGGAAGAACGGAACCCAGTCCATCTGGGAGAGCCTGAACGATCATCTGAAGCATCCGGCACTTCTCAATATGAAGATCGAAAAGGTAGAGAGAAAAGACGGCAAGGTCTATGTTACCGCCAACGGAGAGACCACAGA
The DNA here is from genome assembly GCF_046263795.1 of Porcibacter vitabionis. Classification (NCBI taxonomy): domain Bacteria; kingdom Bacillati; phylum Bacillota; class Clostridia; order Lachnospirales; family Lachnospiraceae; genus Porcibacter; species Porcibacter vitabionis. The sequence continues at coordinate 120,472 of NZ_JBJYZD010000004.1, forward strand.
ATATGACAAGCTGATCGTTACTGCTCCTCTCCAGTTCTTCGGTGACTATGCAGATATCCGTGAGGATGAGAAGTCTCATTTCGACAAGATCGATTATGAGCGCTACGACACCATGGCAGTTACCACCACACCGGAGAACCATCCGGAGATCTCCTACTATATCTTCGAGAATATGACACCGGAGCGTCTTGGGCATCTGATGGTTTACTACAGAAGATGGAGAGATGACATCAATCAGCCGATCGTAACTTACACCCTTCGTAAGCATAAGGGAGGCCCTGAGCTTGATTATGAGAAGACCAAGAAGGTCGTTCTGAATGATCTGAAAGAGATGCATAATCCCGCTGAGGAAGTCATCAACGAGGGCAAATGGTACTACTTCCCGCATGTATTCTCTGAGGACTATGCAGCCGGCTGGTACGACGATGTCGAGGCAATGCAGGATAAGTATGATACCTTCTATGCAGGCGAGATCATGTCCTTCGGCGATATGGATGAGACCGCTGAATACTCCAGAGAACTGGTAGAGCGTTTCTTCTAAGTCTTCCTGACCACATGATATAAAATAAAGTAGGGCATCGCATCTTGCGGTGCCTTATTTTCAGTCACGATGGGAAATGCAGAAAAAGTCTTCGCATTGGTCTGTATTTTTCCATATCGTTAGAAAGAGAAATCTATGGCATTTTATAAGAATAAATATGATGTCATCGTCATCGGCGGCGCCCTGGCCGGCATGAGCTGTGCCATGAAGCTGGCCTCCGAGGGGAAGGACGTTCTGGTTCTGGAACGGCACAATCTGCCGGGCGGAATCGCAACCTCCTTTGTCCGTGACGGCATTGAGATCGAAGCCACCTTACATGAGATGATGTCCATCGGAAGCCAGAAAGATCCACTCTTCATCCGCCAGTATCTGGATGAAATGAAGGTTTGTATCGACTGGCTCAGGGTTCCGGAGGCCTATGTCTTCGTTTCCCCGGAAGATCATATCGATATCGAACTTCATGCCGGCAGACGCCCGGACGGAAGCTGGATCTGCGCCGACGAAATTGAGGCTCAGTATCCGGGATCCCGTGATGATGTCAATAAGCTCCTGGAGGTCACAAAACAGGTCTATGAGTCCGTTCTCTATCTGAACGAACACAGTATCTCAAAATTCGAGACCTTAAAGAATCACGAGGCACTGGCAAAGACGGCCGGCTATTCTGCGAAAGAAGTCATTGATAAGATCTGTCCCAATATGAAGAAGGAAGTAAAGCAGATCCTGTCGGCCTACTGGATCTATGTCGGTCAGCCCCTGTCCACTATGCCCTTTACCATTTATTCCTTCCTCATGGCTGATTATCTTCTGGGCGGCTCTTATGTCGCACGCGGCTTCTCCCATGAGATGTCCGTTGCCATGGCGGAGCGCTGCATACAGCTTGGCGTTCAGATGGAATTCGGTCAGAATGTTGATAAGATCCTCGTGAAAAATGGCCGGGTCTATGGTGTCCGGACGGCCCACGGCGAAGAGATCCACTGCGATTACGTTGCCAGTGCACCTTATCCCAATACCGTTTACGGCAAGATGATCGAGCCCCAGTCAGAAGTCCCGGCAGCCGCCAGAAAGTATGCCAATGCCATGCCGATGTCCGTTTCCTGCTTCTCTGTCGTGCTTCTTCTCGATGCCAGACCGGAGGATCTCAATATTCATGCCTACTCCGTCTTTTCTGCAGATAGCTCTATGGATACGGACAAGTTTTGGGAACAAGGGAAAAGACTTGGCAACTGGGACTTCCTGACCACGATCTGCTTGAATTACGCGAATCCGGATTGTGTACCGGATGGCATGACCTCGCTTTCCATCACCAATCTGCCTCTGCCGGAATGCTTTGACGGTGTAAATGCGGATAACTACTTTGAAACCAAGGACCGGATCGCCGGACAGATGATCGATCAGGTATCCAAACGGCTTGGTGTCAATTTAAGAGATCATATCTATGATATCGAAATAGAGACCCCCGTCACGATTTCCCACTATACCAGCGACTATAAGGGCGGTATCTACGGTTATCAGCATTCCATGGACAACTCTGTCGTTGCCCGTCTGGAAGACGTTGATAAGGAAATGTATATCAAAGGTCTTGTCGGCTGTGCCAGCCACCAGTTAGTCGGCGACGGTATGGCATGTAATATCAATAACGGTAAGATCGCAGCCAAGATCATTCTGGATGAGATGCAGAAAGAAAGGAAGGCCTGAGCATGAAAGTCAATGGATTTTTAAAAGATGTCACAGGCGCCAACCGCGTCATCAAAGCCAGAAGACAGCTGATTCAGAGTGGAAGCCCTGAAAACCTCTATAAGGATCATATCCGGGAGGTTGCAGAGGAAGTTCATCCCAATAAGACTCATGTCCGGATCACCAAAGTCGAAGAAGTCTCCCCAACTGCCCGGAAGTTCACCTTTGTTCCGGAAGACGGTGATACGCTTCCCCCTTTCTATGCAGGCCAGTACTGTTCGATTGACCTTAAGGTAAAGGATGAAGAAAGTGGCAAAACGACTGTCACCACCCGGCCTTACTCCATTTCATCGGCCCCTTATCAGGCCAGACAGGGAGAGAAATCCTTTTTCGAACTGACCATCCGAAACGGCCGCCCCGGTCAGGGCTTTATCAGCAGCTATCTCTATGAAAAAGCTCATGTCGGCGATCACTTTACGGTCCATCTGCCTTTCGGACAGTTCCACTATGAGCCCCTGCGGGATGCAAAACATATCCTGGCTCTGGCCGGTGGTTCCGGAATCACGCCTTTCTACTCCATGGCTCAGGAAATTGCTCACGGAAGTCTGGATTGTGATCTCACGATCCTTTATGGATCCCGTGACCGAAAGGATATTATTCTGGTCGATGAGCTCTCGAAGATCGAAGCAGAATGTGACAGAGTCCGCTTTATTAACGTCTTGTCCGATGATCCGGACTATGATGGTGAGAAGGGATTCCTTTCCCGGGATCTGATCGAGAAATATTCTTACGGAAAACCGTCGGATGGAGAGACCAGTTACTTTGTCTGCGGTCCTCTGCCTATGTACAACTTCGTAAGCGGTGAGTTAAAAGCGCTGAATGTCCCGGCCAAACGAATCCGGATGGAGGTCTTCGGTGCACCTCGAGATATTACGAAAGCCAGTGGTTACCGTATCCGAAAGGCAAATAAAGACCTTCCGGTAAATAGCGAGATTGCTCCTTATCCCGAGGATCAGGCCGAAACGATTTACCATCTGACCGTACTCCGCGGTCTGGAAAAAACGGTCATCGATGCTCTCTCAACAGAGCCTCTGGCTGTATCTCTGGAACGAGCCGGTATTCCCAATCAAACCCGCTGCAGAAGCGGTGCATGCGGCTATTGCCGATCCAAATTGATCGAGGGAGAAGTTTTCGTCCCGGACGCTGGAGACGGAAGACGTTATGCCGATAAGAAATTCGGCTATATCCACGCCTGCTCCACCTTCCCTCTCGGAGACTGCACGATTCAGATCATTATCTCTTAAGATTTGTTAAGATTTCTTAAGAAAATGGCCTTGGCTTCCTGCTTAGCATTTGAAGTTTGCCTATAAAAAGAGCCCTGGCTTCCTGCTTTGCATTTGAAGTCTGCCTATAAAAAGAGCCGTAATTCTAGTGATTCACCAGAGTTACGGCTTTTTTCTTACAAGAATTACTGTGTCACCTGTCAGGCTCTACATCACCGGTCTTCTTCACTGCCACGAAGACTTCCCTTCTTCACATTCTCTTTCAGGATTTCTTCCGTCAGACGGTAAAGCGTCTGCGAGGCTTCCCGTGTCCTCTTCTGCCTGCCTTCCACCTGATCGACAGAGACACCATGTTCCTTCCAGTCGCCTCCGTCATTCGAATTGTTGAGAAGGAGGGGCTGGAGATTGTCCATGGCCCTTGCGAATCGTGCTTCGGGTGTTTTCGCTTCCTCAAATTCCTCAAAGAGATCCGAAAAAAAGCTCTTCTGATCTTCCGGCAAAATGGAAAAAAGCCTTTCCTTCGCTGCTTCTTCCCGCACCTTCTGCGACTTCTTACCCTCTTCGTCATAGGCATAGGTGTCACCGGCATAGATTTCCACTAGATCGTGAATCAGACAGAGAAGGATCGTGTGGCCTTTATTGATCTTTTCATCCGAATACTCTGCAAGGACTGCCGCCATTACTGCCATATGCCAGGCATGTTCCGCATCATCCTCTCTCCTGCCATGACCGGTCAAATGGGTCTGACGAAGGACATTTTTCTCCTGATCAATTGCAAGAGCAAATTCCAGCTGCCGGCGCAGCCGCTCCGGAAGGTCCTTGGGCAAATTGGCCTTGATTTCCTCTGACATGATGTACCAGCCTCCTCAATCTGCCTTCTGACTCTTATAAAGAAGATCCATCTTCATTTCGTAATAAGCCGGACTCATATCCAGATAGTGGACATGGGGATTTTCAAACCGCTTCTCGGATGCCCAGATCTCATGATCCAATTGATCCTTGACATAAGTCTGAATTTCTTTCAGATCTCTCTCCGGGAAGGTTCTCTTGCCATCTTTGATGACCTGAACCTGAAGTTCCTTGGCCGTACAGCCTTCAAAGCACAGGTTCTTCCAAGGCTTTCTGGAATCTACATAACGATATGGTTTACTAAAGTCCGGAGTCTCATCCTCCATGGTGATGAGATCTGCCACCGCCTTCTTGTCCTGGTCATAGATCCGGAAGACCTTCTTTCTTCCGGGATTGGTGATCTTCTCAACCGTCTCGGAGATCTTGATCTTCGGAATCTTTACACCGTCGTGCTCAACTTCGGAAATCTTATAAACTGCACCAAAGACCGGGTTGGACTCTGCCGTGATCATGCGTTCACCGACTCCGAAGCTGTCAAAGCAGCCGCCCTGAGAAATGATCGAAGAAATCGTATATTCATCCAGGCTGTTTGATCCGACGATAATGGCATCTTTGAGATCTGCATCATCCAGCATCTTCCGCATCTTCTGTGACAGATAAGCCAGGTCGCCGGAATCAATCCGAACACCTTTTAAGCGCTTACCCATAGGCTCCAGCACTTCTTTTGCTACCCGGATGGCATTGGGCATGCCGGATTTTAAAACATTATAAGTATCGACCAAAAGAATGCAGTTATCCGGATAGGTTTCTGCAAATTCCTTGAAGGCGGTATATTCATCCTCCTGATACATGACCCAGCTATGAGCCATGGTTCCGCTGACCGGAATATGGAACATCTGACCGGCGAGAACAGTTGCTGTTGAGCCGGCACCGCCGATGTAAGCAGCTCTGGCCCCATAGACCGCTGCATCCATATTGTGCGCCCGGCGGGCGCCGAAATCCGAAACACCTCTGCCATCGGCCGCACGAACGATTCGGCTGGCCTTGGTGGCGATCAATGACTCATGATTGATCAGAGCCAGAATTGCCGTCTCGATCAGCTGGGCATCCAGAAGTGGCGCATGGACAGTCAGGATCGGCTCATTGGGATACATGATAGTTCCTTCGGGAAAAGCGAAGACATCCCCATGGAAACGATAATTTCTAAGCCACTCCAGGAAATCCTTCCGATAAATATGAAGCGATTCCAGATAAGCAATATCCTCATCCGAAAAATGCAGATGCTCGATATAATCCACCACCTGCTCCAGACCGGCGAAAATCGCATATCCGCCCTGATCCGGATTATGGCGATAAAATACGTCGAATGTGACCGTCGTATGATCGTCTTTATATTTAAAGTATCCGTTCGCCATGGTCATCTCATAGAGATCCATGACCATGGAGAGGTTTCTGGCATCTGACTGACTTGTCATAATCTTCCTTCCTTTCACGATTCGTCATCGTTGTCTTTCACATGATCTATTTATTTTTGCTCTTAGCAGTAAAATGACACCATCCTGGCAGCTCTGCTAATTCCTGATTTCGCTTTTCGTTTTCCTTCGTGCCTTCCGTCAGGTCCTTCCTGTCTTCCTCACCGCAAATATCCATGCCCAGGACCCGCCGTGTCCGGTAAATCTCACTGACCATCTCCAGCAATTCCTCTTTCGACATATTTCCTTGCGACCAGTTGCATCTGGCATCTTCGACTCGAAGCACATCCTTATCGATGGAAATATAGACCGGGATGTCATATGCTTGATCCTGTCTCTGGTCTACATTTTGTCCACTCGGATAACATTCAATGATCGAAGGAGAAAGATCCTGCCTCTGGTCTATATTTTGCCCACCCGGATAACATTCAATGATCAAAGGAGAAAGATCCGGCCTCTGGTCTATATTTTGCCCACTCGGATAACATTCAATGATCAAAGGGGAAAGATCCGGCCTTCGCTTCAAAGAATTCCTGCCCGGCTTTAGTCCCTCTTCTTTCAAAAGAAGAGGATCCATGCCAATCATCGTGATCTTCAAAAGTCCGGGGACTTTCTCCCAAGCCTTCCTGACCCAGCCACCGCAAGACAAGATATCTCCAAAGGCCGGTTCTTTGGAATCCGGATGATTGTCAAACAGGATCAATTCAAAGGGCTGATCCTCTGGCAGCTTTTGCAGAAAGAAAAGTGTCAGGTAATGGTAGTTCCCGGAATCCAGAAAATGAACCCCCTCCGGCCCGATCCCGGTCAGGCGGGACTTAATCTCTTCTTCTGCGATCTCATCACAATAACAATCCGTGCCGCTGATATCCTGGCAGTCAATCAGAGGACGTGTCAGAGGCAGGGTCTCTTCCCGAAGAATTCCACTCATATCAAGTCCGATGATGGGAAAAGGTGTAAGCTCCAATCTTCCATCTTGACTGTCCTCTTGGCTTCCCTTCCGGACTCTCGCCCTGGCAGGTTCTCTAGGATCCATGGTTTTGTACACTTTCTGTTAGCTTGCTGTTGGCCTTCGGTTGGCTTTTCGTTCGCTTGCTGCAGGCTTTCTGTTGGCTTTCCGTTGGCTTGCTGCAGGCCTTCTGTTGGCTTTCCGTTGGCTTGTTGCAGGCCTTCTGTTGGCTGTCGTTCGCTTTCTGTTGGCTTGCTGCAGGCCTTCCGTTGGCTTTCTATTGGCTTGCTGCAGACCTTCTGTTAGCTTGCTACTATACTTTGGTCAGCCTACCGTAACACTACAGTACTTAGTTTCAAGTGCTTACAGATTTTTTTATTATAACACATTTGGTCTTGCCTGCCCTCATGCGAAATATTGTAGCAATATCATAATACAAGTCAATCTTTCAAATTACGATAGTTAGGCTCCTGTTTTTGCCCGATCTTGAACCAGTTTATCGTAATAGGAGGAAACTCTTCAAATTATGATAGTTAGGCACTTGTTTTTGCCCGGTTTTGGACCAATTTATCGTAATAGGAGGTAACTCTCCAAAATCAGATATTGAATTCAAGTTCTTACTATCGGATTTTAAAAAAACAATTCCTATTACGATAATAGGCTGCAGATCAACGTCCGGTACTATCGTATTTCAGAAAAATGTTCTGCATTACGATAATTGGCCCGGGACAAGACCATAATAAAGCCACGTCTCTTGACGTGGCCGCTTACAGATATTTTCCTAGTACAATAATAAAGCCGCGTCTCCTGACGTGGCCGTTTGCAGACGTTTTATTTGCAATAAATAAGCCGCGTCTCTCGACGCGGCTCGTATGGGGGAGGATTATGAAAAAAAGTTTTTCAAATGAAGTATTCATTCATTTGATGATTACATCATATCGTCTAATTGTGATGATTTTGTGTATAAGAAAAGAAGGTTTTGTGAAAAAACGATGCTCCCAAAGGCAAGAGATGCCTATGTCAATCCATGATCATATCAGACAAATGTCGGTTAGATTCCTGACTGCCAGCCGGTAATCTTCCAGATTCCGGCTCTTTTTGATCTTCTTTACCATCTTTCGGAGGGGTTCTCTGCCAAAAACTTCCAAAAGATCCGGATTCTCCAGCCAGAAGCTCCACAATTCCTTCATCCGTGGCACACAGCTGTCCGGATAAGGATTTGCCCGGATGTATTCCTCCAGAAGTGTCTCATGAAAGGACACGAACAAACTCAAGCGGCCTTTTAGATCCTGACCGAGGCCCTCGCCATCCGGGCCCTCCTGAATTTTCAGGGCCAGGCTCGGATCATAGAGAAGTCCTCGACCGATCATGATCCCCGCCGCCTGGTGGAACCTCTCACGAACATCCTCTACATCCTCCACCTTCCGAAGATCCCCGTTATAAATCACCGGGCAGGGCAAGACTCGCAGAGCCTCGGAAAAGCACTCCAGATCCACATTTCCATCATAACCCTGGCATCCCAGCCGCGGATGCAGAACCAGGCGGCGCAGAGGATAAGAAGCATAGACCCGGAGCAAGTCATCGAACCGACTCTTATCCTGCATCCCGATCCTGCTTTTTACGGAAATATAGACCGGACAGCCATCTGCCTCCAAAATGCGAAATGTTCCCTCCAGAAACTGGTCTACATCCTCCGGGTCAGAAAGGAGACCCGCGCCCTTGTGTCGCTTTGTAACCGTCGGTGAAGGACATCCGAGATTCAGATTCACCTCCCCATAACCCAGTTCATACAGTTTTTCAGCTCCCCAAGCCAGCTGATCTGCCTTATTTGTTAATATCTGTGGAATGAGTGCTATAGATTGTTTACCTTTCACATCATCACAGACCGATTGATTTCCTTTTGGATTGGCATCACGAATCCATCGGTTTGCCTCTGGATTGGCATCACGAACCGATCGGTTTACCTCTGGATTAGCACCACGAATCCACCGGTTGACCTCCGGATTGACATCACGGATATCATGACTGCCGAACTTCTTATTCTGGTTCACTGTTAAGAAAGGCGTGTAATAGACAGAGATTCCTCCATAAATCTTCGCAAAGGCATTTCGGAAGGGGAATCCGGTGATTCCTTCCATGGGAGCAAATTCGATATGTAACAAGTGAAATCTCCTTATAGTTCTTTGTAAAAACTGCCTTGTATGCATTCTGGAATCTTGCATTTTACCAACAAATTCACTAAACTAAGAGTGTAGTCAGAATATTCCCAGCCATACAAGGAGAGTGATTTTTATGTATCCTATTATTACGATCAGCCGTGAATTCGGCAGTGGCGGACATTCCATCGGAGAACAGGTGGCAAAGAAATTAAATATTCCCTTCTTGGATGGAGAGATCGTCAACCAGACGGCAATCAACAGCGGTTACTGTAAGGAACTGATCGAGGAGCAGGGCGAGACAGCAAGCATGGCGAATAAATGGTTCGACGTTTCCGCAGCCAGCACCATGTACTTCCAGAGTCCCCAGGACGAAATCTTTTTGGCGCAGAGGAAGGTCATTCTCGAAACCGCCAAGAAGGGACCCTGCGTTATTGTCGGACGTTGTTCCGACTATATCCTTCGGCGGGCACAGATCCCCTGCATCAATGTCCTGATTCATGCCGATATGGAACATCGGAGAGCCAGAGTCCTGGAACGCTATGGTGAAATCAAGGACGTGGATGTGGAAAAGCGAATCAAGAAAAAGGACAAGCAGCGTCGCACTTACTACCGTTATTATACAGACCAGCATTGGGGCGATTACAGCAACTATGATCTGGCACTGGATTCCGGTACCCTCGGTGAAGAGTGCTGCATTGACATCATCTGTCAGCTGGCAGAGATGAGGGCGAAATAAATCTGCCCACAAGAGATGAGGGCGAAATAAATCTACCCACAGGAAGGGCCGGGGAATGATTCCCCGGCCTCTTTTTTTCCAAAACCAGATGAACAGTGGAAAAAAGCGAATCCAAACCGGGGAATTATTCCCCGGCCTCTTTTTTCCAAAACTCCAGGGCTTCTTCCAGCCAGCCCTCTGCATTGGTGCCAATTCCAAGGCCCACTCCATGGGGAACCTGGAAGAAACGCTGATACAAAAGCGGTATATTCTTCTTCCGAAGCGCTTTCGCTAAAACATCCGTATGTGCACCTGCCTTGACCAAAATGTCATCATCCCCGGTAAACATATAGACCGGCGGATAATCGTCATCGATCCATTTCTGTACACAGAGCGAATCTCTTTTTTCCTTTCCCTGGTGGGTACGGAACATGAAGAAATTCCCCCGCTCCTGGAACCAGATGCCGATCAGGCCTTCCCAGATATTCCAGTAAGGATGCTGCATCCAGTGATTGATATTACTCCAGGGATAACCCAGGATCAGAGTTCCCGGCTTTTCTGTCCCATAGAGATGCCAGCCGTATTTTCGAGTGCCATAAATACCTGCAAGATTGCCGCCCGCTGAAAAGCCGATCAGGGCATAACCGGTCGGGTCTACATTGAACGAATCTGCATGCTCTGTGATAAAGCGGACGCAACGTGCCAGATCCCGCATGGGCGCATGATCCGAGCAGCTGAAGCCGGTCCGATACTCGAGGACAAAGGCAGTGACCCCATCTTCGTTCAGCTTGGCTGCGACACTGTATCCTTCCGTATCCGTAATCACATGAGCATAACCGCCGCCCGGAAGAACAATGGCATATTTTCCCCGTTTTCCACTGTCACACGGGAAAATGGTCAGCCGAACATCCCCCAGTTTCTTATCGGCCTGAATTTCCTCCATGGTATAGAGAGGAAGCTGCCGCCAGCGGCCGGCCCGTTTCAAGTCCTGAACACGTGCTTTCCCCAATTTCTTATTGGTTGCCTTATGATCGACCCAATACATCCGGGCCATCATAAATACTGTCAAAGCCAGTGACAGAATGAGATAAATGATGATAACCTGGCGTAACAAATGGCCCATATCATTTTACCCTTTCTGGAATTTCTTACGATTCATTTCATTATGTGCCGGATTCGAAGCCCTGCCGGGCCCTCCGCCTGAAAAAAAGAACTATTTCCGACTCTCTCCGGAGACAAAATCCCATACAGCCTCAGCCGTCCGACTCTGCTGAGTCTTGTGATCAATCCTGGCATTCCCATCGCCGGCCTGGTGACCGTAATCCCCGAACTGTCCGTGATTTCCGCCATCCAGCACCTCGACCTGACTCGTTTTCAGAGAAACCTTTTCCTTATGAAGGACATGATCCTGACTACCGTAAATGGTCAGAACATCCCCTGCATCTGTCTTCGGATCGGTCACATAGGAAGCGAGTAAAATCAAACCCGCATAGGGATGCTTCTGACTTCTGAAGGTCTGACCGGCTGCAACACCGCCCAGAGAATGCCCGCTCAGATACCAGTTTTTCACATCAAGTTTCTTAAGGTTCGGATAAATATAGTCCGCGGCCTTCATATCAAATACCGCCAAGTCGAAGGGCATCGTAAGAAGAACGCAGGTAAAGCCTTTTTTTCGGAAAGCATCTAACTGAGGCAGATATGCCCTGGCATCTACCAGCCCGCCCGGATAGAAAATAATTCCTTCGGACTGCTGATCCGAGTCATCCGGGGTTAGAACTGCATAGCCGTTTTCCCAGGTCAGATGGCCATCAGCTTCCAGCCTCTTCTCGGTCTGCAAAGCTCTGGCATCCGCAGAATAGGCAGTAGATGCATAAGCTAGGACCAGACAGACTAAGCCCGTAGAAATCAAAAAAAAGATTCCGGCTGCAAGAAAACGTCTGTGATGTGGCGACTTTATCATCCCTGCAGGCCTCTTGTCTGCCGATCCATGTCCTCAACTACAATGTCATAGATCTCGCCCTTGCCAGCGCAATATTCCAGAACCTTCCAAGGTTCATTGGTGTGAAAATGCAGCTTGATCAAATCTTCATCTCCGACGCAAAGAAGCTCATCCCCTTTGAAATGGTCGGCAATATAATCATGGATCTCATCCACATCCAGTTCCTCATCATCTACCGGTTCTAAGAGAAGCTGTGTGTCATAGCGGAATTCAATTGACTGTGCCATTTTGGTTTCCTCCTGATTTCAAATGAAATATGCTGATCACAGTATCCAAAGTACGCTTACGCGTCTTTGCTTCAGTGCCATCAACAAACTGCTCAACATCGCACATATCCTACTGTAATACAGATGACCTTGGAATGAAATATTATATCACACCTGTGCATGGATTACATTCATAGGTTTTTTCGTCTTTTATTTTCCCTGCTCCTATTCTTCCCTTTGCTTTTCACAGACCTTCCTCTCCTCTTTCGCCCGGCCCTCTCGTCCACCTTCCGGTTCACCCAGTCTGCAAACCTGGTCAGATAGCGCATACAGGGTTCCGTCGCAATAGCAAAGAGAACAAAAAGCATGGCGCATTTGGTCGAGACAAAGCTGATTCCAAAGAGATCGTTGAAGAAGATCCCTGTAAAAAGCAGCCCGGCAATACAGCCCGTAATGACCGCGATTCGGTAAGCATTCCATGGTGCGCTGATGTTCAACAGAATGATAAAACCTACGATCGCAAGGAGAAAGGTTGCTGCCACCGAGACATCCCGCCCTGACACGCCAAAAGTATCTGCAAAGACGACCATAGCGGCGATTGCCAGAAAGTCCGTCAATGCAGCCGGCAGTGCCCGAATGAGGACTCTCCGCATAAAGTGCTCCTTGATCCTCTGGCGGTTAGGCTCCATAGCGAGAAAGAAAGCCGGTATTCCAATATTGAAAGCAGAAATCAGAGAGATCTGATTCGGTTCCAGAGGATACTGAATGATAGAGAAAATGGAAAACAGACCCAGAAGAACCGAGAAAATATTCTTTACCAGAAAAAGCGTTGCCGACCGCTCAATATTATTGATGATCCGCCTGCCCTCTCCGACGATCTCCGGAAGATGGGAAAACTCGGAATCCAGAAGGGCCACCTGGGCCGACTGCACCGCTGCATCGGAACCGGATGCCATTGCGATCGAACAATCAGAGTCCTTCATGGCAAGGATATCATTGACACCATCACCCGTCATGGCAACCGTATGTCCCTGGGCCTTTAATTCCTGCACGATCGTGCGTTTCTGTTCCGGCGTCACCCGACCGAAGACCGTCATCGTCTGGACGGCCCTTCGAATCTCCTCCCTTGTTTTCAAAGTGGAAGCATCGACATAACGGTCTGCATTTTCAATGCCCGCCTGCCTGGCCACATTCGATACCGTCACAGGATTGTCTCCGGAAATCACCCGGATCGAGACGCCCTGCTTTCGGAAGAAGCGGAAGGTCCTGGGCGCATTCTCCCGGACCGGATTCTGAAGAAGAGTGAAAAAGAGTGCCTCTGCCTCAGAAAGGCCCATCCCCTTTTTCGGCAGCTGGTCTTTCCCTTCTCCGACAAGGCGGGCAAAGACCATCACGCGGTAGCCCTTTTCGGCATAGCTGTCGACCTGATGCCGGTACTTTTCAAAATTCTTACCCAGAATGATCTCGGGTGCCCCGAAAAGGTAAACCCCATCGGAAAAAGCCACTCCGGAGTACTTATTCCGCGAGCTGAAGGGAAGGACCTCCTTAGCCGGGAAATTTCGATTGGAAGGAAAATAAGAACGGATGGCCTGCATGGAAATATTGTCATCCGTCTGAGCCGAGAGATAAGAGCCGAAGCGGAGAACCAGTTCCGAATTCAGTTTTTCCTCCACTGACCGCGGTTTTCCGGGATTCCCATCGGCATCCGGTTTCAAAATGTCAGCCTCCTCGCCGGGCAGAACACAGTCTGCAACCAGCATCTTGGTATCTGTAATGGTTCCGGTCTTATCTACACAGAGGACATCGACCCGGGCCAGGCTCTCAATACTCTTCATATCATGCAGCATGACCTTCTGCAGGGCAAGCCTTGCAGCACTCATGGCAAGAGTTACACTGACCAGGAGGTAGAGTCCTTCGGGAATCATACCGAGAACAACGGCTACCATGGAAGAAACCGAAGCCTGAAAAGAACTGCCTCTCCAGAACATGCCCTGGATAAATAACATCAGGCCGATTGGAATCAAAAGGACACCCATGACTCGGACCAGACGGTCAATCGACCGCACCATCTCCGATTGCTCCCCGTTTGACATCTCCCTTGCTTCCCTGGTCAGTCTGGACAGATAAGAATTTTCCCCGACCTTTGTCAGTCTGGCAAAACATCTGCCGGATACGACAAAGGATCCGGACATGAGATTCATCCCCGGTTTCTTCTCAATCTCATCTGCTTCACCGGTGAGTAGTGCTTCATTGACAGAAACCGTCCCCTTCTCCACTCTGGCATCGGCCGGGATCTGATCTCCACTCTGCAGAAGAACCAGATCATGTAAAACCAGCTTGTCGATCGGAATTTCTCTGACTTCCCCGTCTCTCATGACATGGGCAGCCATTGTGTTCATGATAGACAGCTTATCCAAAACACTCTTCGCATAGATCTCCTGGGCAATGCCGATCAGAGTATTGGCAATAATGACCGGGAGAAAAGTCAGTCCCCGGAAATTCCCGGAGACAATCAAAAGAATCGTCAGAATCAGAAAGATCAGGTTAAAATAAGTAAGTACATTCTCACGAATAATATCCCCGACTGTTTTCTGGGTCTTATCACTTTGAATATTCTGATTTCCTTTTCTGATTTCTTCGGCTGCCTCCCTTGAGGTCAGACCCTGAATCGTTTCTTCCATAAATCACCTGTTGACTGATATTCTCTTGTGACTGATATTCTCTTGCTTACAACTTTATTCCAGTCTGAGCTTCCCTGTTATTCAAATGACAAGCCTCACCGCATCACGGCCAGACTGAAGATCCAGTAAACCAGAAACAAGATCATGACCGGGACAATGGCAACTCCGCCATGGCGGCGGATAAAAGCCGGTTTCTGATCCTTGGACAGTTTCTTTACCTTACTCAAAAGACGACTGATATGCTCGAGATAGATCCGATCTCCGAAGAGTGCCATGGATACATCCAGGATCAGCGAAATGATCATTGCCAGCTGAGAACGGAAAATGAGGCCGAAAAAGCCGGCCATCAGTATGGTTACAATCGACATGGGATACATTTTCCGATAGGCAAACCAGATGGGTCCCAGGAGAAAGGCGCCCCAGTTCCATCCGAAAAGGCGGTTTTTCTCCCGCATCTTCTTGAACTTTTCTCCATAACCGAAGGCACCGGGCCCGATCAGAAGTTCCTCGTCCGTAAGCCCTGCCTCGCCGGACTCCAGGCGCTTTAACAGATCCTGCAGGTCTCCCTCATCCTGCCAGTCATAATCGGCAATGGGGTCTTTTTTATTTTCTGCATCCTTGCCATAACGCTCTTCCCAGATATTACGCGGGCCCTGCTTCTCTCCAACGGCAGCCGGCTCTCCATCGGCAGTCGGCTCTCCCTCTGCAAAAGGGTCTTCCCTTATGACGGTCTCCGGCGTCACAGGGGTTTTGCAGGCATAGCATATTTTCGAATGATCTGCGAGTCTGGCTCCGCAATTTTTACAGATCAGCATAGTATCACCTTCTCATTTCATGCTTTTTCGTCTACTTTACAATACCACAAAACCGCATCCGAATGCCAAGAAAGACTCTTGTTTCTAACTTAAATCTTGATTTGTGCTTCCATTTGGTTTATAACTTTAGCAAGTTAACACGCAAAAGAGATTTTAGAATAAAGGGATAAAAATACAGATATGTCAAAATTTCTCAACCGTCTTTATCAGGATCTGACCCCTTATACACCGGGAGAGCAGCCTCAGGACAAGAAGTATATCAAATTGAATACCAACGAGTCTCCTTTCCCGCCAGCGCCTGGAGTCATTGATGCTGTGAATCAGAAGGAGGCTGAAAACCTCCGCCTCTATTCAGACCCTGAACTAAAACCATTGAAAGCTGCCCTGGCTATTGCCTATGGACTGGATCCTTCGAATGTCTTCGTCTCCAACGGATCGGATGAGGCCCTGAATTACGCCTTCATGGCCTTCGGACAGGATGGTATCCTTTTCCCTGACATCACCTACGGCTTCTACAAAGTCCTGGTCGAGGCCAACCATCTTCCCTATGAGGAGAAAGCCCTCCGAAAGGACTTCACCATCGATATTTCTGATTATACAAATGTAGACCAGGCCGTTTGTATCGCTAACCCCAATGCACCAACCGGTCTCCTGTTATCTCTTGATGACATTCGGTCGATTGCCCGATCCAACCCCGGGCATGTGGTCATGATCGATGAGGCCTATATTGACTTTGGCGGCCAGACTGCCATTCCCCTGACAAAGGAGTTCGATAATCTTTTAGTCATCCAGACCTTCAGTAAGTCCAGGTCTCTGGCAGGCGCCCGTGTCGGCTATGCCATCGGCCCAAAGGCCCTGATTCAGGATCTCGAAACGATAAAATTTGCCCTGAATCCTTATAATGTCAACCGGATCTCCATGGCCTGTGCCATTGCAGCCGTCGAGGATCCTGCCTATTATCAGGCAAGGATCCGGGAAATCAAGGCCAATCGTGCCTATACGGAAGACGCCCTGGAAAAACTCGGTTTCCAGGTGATCCCTTCTTCCTCCAATTTTGTCTTTGCCCGTCATCCCGCTTACAACGGAGAAAAGCTCTATCAGGATTTGAAGGCAAATGGCATCCTGGTTCGTCATTTCACCGATCCGAAGATCACTTCCTATAACCGGATCACCATCGGAGCCATGGAAGAAATGGAGGCCTTGATCCGGACGATCGAAAGCCTCTTGGACAAAGCCGGTATCAAATAGAGTGAACTCTTGCCATATCAAAAGGTTTTTGGCATCTATTTCGCATCTATTTCATAGAATAAAAGCCCTGCTGTTTGCTATACTATTACTAAAAACAACACTGATCTGATCAAGAAAGGAGCCTGCCATGAGAGCTGCTGAAGTCAGCCGCACAACAACAGAAACCGATATCCGGCTCACCTTAAATCTGGATGGAAGCGGCCAGTCCGATATCCACACCGGGGTTGGTTTTCTCGACCATATGCTGACCCTTTTTGCCCGCCATGCCAACTTTGATCTGGCCCTGATCTGCAAGGGAGATACCTGGGTAGACGACCACCACAGCGTAGAGGATATCGGTATTACTCTTGGCGCTGCCTTTCGCGAAGCGCTCACAGACAAGCGTGGGATCTGCCGCTACGCTTCGCTGGCGCTTCCCATGGACGAAGCACTTGTTCTGGTAGCGGTCGATATTTCCGGCCGGGGCCAGGCCTTCACCGACCTGACCTTCCCTTCCGAAAAAATCGGAAGCTTCGATACGGAGCTGGTGAAGGAATTTTTCCTGGCTCTGGCAGCCAATGCCGGAATCACGCTTCATGTCAGGAAACTGACCGGAGAAAACAGCCACCATATCGCTGAGGCTGCCTTCAAGGGACTGGGACATGCCCTTCGCGCTGCAGTTTCCATCGACCCAAAGCAGGCTGATCGCATTCCTTCCACCAAGGGACTCCTGTAAAAGGCCCCTTAGAATCGCAGGAACTTGTTTAGAAAGGGGATCTGGCAGACAAAAGCGAACTGCTGTCTCTGCCTTCCTTATGTCTTGTTCACCAACACGATCCGAAAATTTTGAAAGAAGACCAACCGCATGATCGAACAGAAATTAAATGCCTTATATGAGACCTACGGCTACCGGAAATTCAAGATCTCCAAATTTGAACCCTATGATCTCTATGCCGATAACCGGGACTTTTTGAAATCCAGCCAGCTCATCACCTTTACGGATCTGGACGGATCCCTTCTCGCTCTAAAACCCGATGTCACCTTAAGCATTGTAAAGTCCAACAGTGGCGGCGAGGAAAAGGTCTATTATAATGAGACCGTCTACCGTCCCAAGGAAAACCACTACCGGGAGATCCTCCAGGCCGGCGTGGAACGGATCGGGAAGATCGATCGTTTCTCTGAAGCCGAAGTCATCGCCCTGGCTGCAAAATCCATTCAACTCATCAGTAAAAAGTACATCATCCGCCTTTCGGATGCGGCTTTTCTCGGGGAACTTTTTCAGGTTTTCGGCATCAGCCCTTCCACCCGGGAAGAACTGCTTGTCATGTTTTCCATGAAGAACACCTCGGGAATCGATGAAATGGTGAAGGATGGCCGCCTGACCCTTGCCAGTGCAGACAGCATCCGCCATCTCATAGACCTCTATCTCCCCTTCCGCGAAGGCGTGGAAGAAATCCGGAAATATGCTTTTTCCAACGCTTCCATGGAGATGGTTCGTAATCTCTCTGACCTTGCCAGGGTCCTCGATGCCTATGGTGTTCTGGACTCTATTTACCTGGATTTCTCTCTTGTCAATTCTATGGACTACTATAATGGCATACTCTTTCAGGGAGCTGTTGCCGAGATTCCTTTCACCATCCTGACCGGTGGCCGTTACGACCGGCTGCCTGAGAAAATGGGAAAGAAAGAGGGTGCCATCGGCTTCGCCCTGGATCTGGATCTGGTGGAAAATTATCTTTCCAAGCCGAAAACCTATGATGTGGATGATCTATTGGTCTATTCCGAGGAGGAAGATCCGGCAAAACTTGCCTCCATCGTGGAAGGCCTGATTGCCAGGGGGCACAAGGTCCGCACGGTCCGCGAAGATGAAAGGAAGACCATGGAGCAGAAAGTCAATGCACGATCTGTGCTGAATCCGACGGAAGCAGAGAAGGAGATCAAATCCAATGATTAATATCGCACTGCCCAAGGGGCGTCTGGGTGACCGGACCTACAGTCTGATGGCAGCTGCCGGTTTCGACTGCCCTGCCATTCTGGAAAAGAACCGGAAACTGACCTTTGAGAATTCCGAAAAGGGAGTCCGCTATTTCTGGGTCAAACCATCCGACGTATCGATTTATGTGGAACGCGGCGCTGCGGATATCGGAGTCTGTGGCAAGGACATTCTCCTGGAATATCAGCCCAATGTCTATGAACTTTTGGATCTCGGAATCGGCAAGTGCCGCATGTGCGTCGCCGGTCCTCGTGATTTTATCGATCCAAGAGACCGGACCCTTCGTGTCGCAACAAAATTTCCGAACATTGCCGGAGAATATTATGAATCCGTCGGCCGTGATATCGATATCATCCATCTGAACGGATCCATCGAGATCGCTCCTATCCTGGGATTAAGCGATGTCATCGTCGATATCG
Source organism: Porcibacter vitabionis (assembly GCF_046263795.1). Classification (NCBI taxonomy): domain Bacteria; kingdom Bacillati; phylum Bacillota; class Clostridia; order Lachnospirales; family Lachnospiraceae; genus Porcibacter; species Porcibacter vitabionis. The sequence continues at coordinate 139,451 of NZ_JBJYZD010000004.1, forward strand.
TAGAAACCGGCAGCACCCTCCGGGAAAATGACCTCGTGGTCCTCCAGGAGATCATCCCCATCAGTGCCCGGCTGATCAGTAATAAGGTCAGTTTCCAGTTCCGCCATGACGAGATCCAGGCGGTTCGGGACGGCCTGAAGAACCTGATCCTTTCCGGGCAGAAAGTAGAAACGATCAGTTTGCAGCACTAAGCCTTTGAAAGGTTCGATCCGAAAGGAAGCACCTGCAGCAGGGATCTTAAGTATGATTCCAATGGCCGGCCGTCTGAAAAGCGACGGGGCCGGTCTACATTACACCAAAGAAAGAAAAGAGGCTCGACATGATTCGAATTTTTGAAATGGGAAAAATCAAGGATGAAGAGATCTTCGCCCGGAGCGAACCGACCTCCGAGGTCGAGGCAATCGTCCGGGACATCATCTCCGATGTCAGAAGCCGTGGCGATGCCGCCCTTCATGACTACAGCGCCCGCTTTGATCACGTAGAACTGGATGATTTCCTTGTCACTGATGAGGAAATGGAGACCGCTCTAAAGAAAGTAGAGTCTGAATTTCTGGAGGTTCTGAAAGAGGCAGCCGACCACATCCGTTCCTTCCACAAGAATCAGGTCAGACAGAGCTTTATTCAGACGGACCGGGAAGGCGTTGTCTTAGGACAGCGGATCATTCCGCTCGATAAGGTCGGCCTTTACGTACCGGGCGGCACCGCAGCTTATCCTTCCACCGTTCTCATGGATGCCATTCCTGCGGAGATCGCAGGCGTTCACGAGATTGTGATGACAACGCCGCCTTCCAAGGAAGGCTCGGTCAATCCTTATATCCTGGCAGCCGCCAAGGTCGCCGGCGTCGGCCGGATCTACAAGGTCGGCGGAGCCCAGGCCATTGCAGCCCTGGCTTACGGAACCGAAAGCATCCCCCGCGTCGATAAGATCGTCGGCCCCGGAAATGCCTTCGTTGCAGAAGCCAAGAAGCAGGTCTTCGGCCAGGTCAACATCGATATGATCGCCGGGCCTTCCGAGATCCTGGTTCTCTCCGATGGAAAGTCCAATCCCCGCTATCTGGCCGCCGATCTCCTTTCCCAGGCCGAGCATGACAAGAATGCCTCCGCTGTTCTGGTAACCATTTCCATCGAAGAAGCGAAGGCGGTCCAGACAGAGATCGAAGCTCAATTGAAGAAATTGAAGCGGGAAGAAATCGCCCGTGCCTCCATAGACAATCATGGCAAAATCATCGTAGCCCACGATATCACAGAAGGAATCGCCGCTGCCAACCGGATCGCCCCGGAGCACCTGGAACTGGCCCTTGACCAGCCTTTCGACTATCTCGGACAGATCAAAAATGCCGGATCGCTCTTCCTGGGCCGCTACAATCCAGAGCCCTTAGGCGACTACTTCGCAGGCCCCAACCACACCCTGCCGACCTCCGGAACAGCCCGTTTCTACAGCCCTCTGTCTGTGGATGATTTCGTAAAGAAGATGCAGTACAGCTACTATACCAGAGAAGCACTAGAAAAAGACTGCGATAAGGTCTCTCTTTTCGCCCGGAGGGAGGGTCTGACCGGACATGCCAGAGCCGTAGATATCCGTTTTGGCAAGGAAGACCGGGACTAAAACCACCTGTTAAGAACCCTTTCTTTGAAGATGGATGATCCATTTTTCCGTGCGGAAAGATAGACCGATGCGAGATGCTCATCGAATGGATACATAGCAGAAAGACGAGGTATAAGCCATGATAGCAATCATCGACTACGGATCCGGCAATATTTTCTCTCTCCAGTCTTCCCTGAAGGCGATTGGTCAGAAAGTGATTGTTACCAGGGATCCGGCAGAAATACAGGCATCCGACCATATCATCCTGCCCGGTGTCGGCGCTTTTGAAGATGCCGCCAAAAAGCTTCATAAGGTCGGTCTCTTTGAAAGGATCCGGGAAGAAGCCAGGGCGAAAAAGCCTATCCTCGGCATCTGTCTCGGTATGCAGCTCCTCTTCGACCAGTCTACAGAATATGGTCTCCATCAGGGCCTTGGACTGATCCATGGCGAGGTAAGGGGCATCGAAGATGTCATCCCAAAGGATCTCGACATCCCCCATATGGGTTGGAACCGCCTGATCTATCGGAATCCCTCCCCTCTTTTTCAGGGCATTCCGGAAGGCTCTTTTGTCTATTTCGTCCATTCCTACGCCGCTTTCGATTGTGAAAAAGACCTGATTGCCCAGGCGGAATATGGCTGCCCCTTGACCGCTGCCGTCCAGCATGGCAATGTCTGCGGTACCCAGTTCCATCCGGAGAAAAGCGGCCCTGTCGGCTTGAAGATCTTACAGAATTTCTGTGCTATGTAATTCTGTGCCATGTAATTCTGTGTTATGTAATTCTGTGCTATGTAATAAAGTAATGATATGAAATGATTAGGCGTGGTTTCCTCGCTTCGCAGTATCCCGCTATGGAGTAAAAAATATGGACTTATTCCCTGCCATTGATCTATATGACAAAAAAGTTGTCCGCCTCTTGCACGGCGACTACCAGAAAATGACCGTCTATTCCGATGATCCCCTGGCCAATGCCAAGAATCTGGAAAAAGCCGGCGCCCGCTGGCTTCACCTGGTGGATCTCGAGGGGGCTCGGGACGGCAGTACACCGAATTTCCCGGTCGTCGAATCCATCTGTAAAGAAACCGGTCTGAAATGCGAGATCGGCGGTGGCATCCGATCCTTTGAAACCATTGAAAAGTATCTCCATGCCGGAGTCAGCCGGGTCATTCTGGGCACCAAGGCCGTTACCGATGAAGCTTTCCTTCAGGAAGCTCTGGCACGTTTCGGTGATCAAATCGCCGTCGGCGTGGATGCAAAAAACGGAAAAGTGGCAGTCAAGGGCTGGCTTGAAGTACTGGATGTCGACATGATCGACTTTCTCCGTCATCTGGAAGAAATCGGCGTAAGATGCGCCATCGTCACAGATATTTCCAAAGACGGTGCCATGCAGGGCACCAATCTTCCCCTCTATCAGAAACTTTCAGGCACAAAAAAGCTTAAGATCACAGCATCCGGCGGCATATCCAGTCTGGAGGAAATAAAAGCTCTGAAAAAACTCGGTATCTATGGAGCCATTCTCGGAAAAGCCATGTATACCGGTGCCGTAGATGTGAAAGAAGCCTTGAAGCTGGTTTATAGCGAGGAGGAAAGCGAATGATAACGAAAAGAATTATTCCCTGTCTCGATGTCCGTGACGGCCGTGTTGTAAAGGGCGTAAACTTTACAGGTCTGCGGGATGTCTCCAGCCCGGTAGACCTCGGTAAATATTATTCCGACCATGGAGCTGATGAGCTTGTTTTCTATGATATCACAGCCTCTGCCGAGGGCAGAAATCTCTTCACCGAGATCCTGACACAAGTGGCATCCCAGATCTTCATTCCCCTGACTGTCGGAGGCGGAATCCGCACACTCGATGATTTTGACCGGGTCTTAAAATGTGGAGCAGATAAAGTATCCGTCAATTCCGGAGCCATTCAGAATCCGGATCTGATCCCGGAAGCAGCGCAGAAATACGGGAATCAATGCGTGGTCCTCTCCGTGGATGCAAAGAGGGTGAATGGAAGCTTCCATGTCTTCCAGAACGGCGGCCGAATCGACACCGGTATGGATGCCCTGGAATGGATCCGGCAGGGAGTCGAAAACGGCGCCGGAGAAGTTGTTTTGAATTCGATTGATACCGACGGTGTGAAACAGGGATTTGATATCGAAATGCTAAAGGCCGTCAATGAGATTGTCAAGGTTCCGGTCATCGCATCCGGCGGCGCAGGTTCTATTCAGGATTTCATTGATCTATTCCATGAGATTCCGACCATCTCGGCAGGACTTGCTGCAAGTATCTTCCACTTCGGTGAAGTGACCATTCCGGATCTCAAAGCCAAGCTTAAGGAAGAAGGCATTCCGGTCAGAATTTGAACAGAGCCGCTTTGAATTCACCAGAAGTAGAAACAGGGAATGATTTATTTTTCTAAGCACAGATCCTCATAAGGATGTATCATTCCACTCTAAATTTATCTGATAAAAGTCATAATAGGAAAAGGCAGACCAATGGCAACAGAAGCATTTGATATAAATAAAGTAAAATTTGATGACAAGGGCCTGGTTCCCTGCATTGTTCAGGATGTGCATACCAAGCGGGTCCTGACCCTGGCCTATATGAACCGGGAATCTCTGGAGATCACTTTAAAACGCGGTCTGACCTGCTTCTGGTCAAGATCCCGGCAAGAGCTCTGGCTGAAGGGAGAAACTTCCGGAAACTACCAGCATATCGTCCGCATGGAAGCGGACTGTGACCGGGATGCCATCCTGGTTCTGGTGGAAAAGGACGGGCCGGCCTGTCACAGAGGCTGTGACAGCTGTTTTGATGATAGTATGGTAAAGACCTGGGAGTAAGACAGAATGGCAGAATGGATCGACGTATATAATGCAAACCGAGAAAAAACCGGGCAGATCATCGACCGGAAGTCGGACCATCTCAAGGACGGGCAGTACATGCTCTATATTCTTGCCCTCTTGGAGACACCGGATCATAAGTTTCTGATCACACGGCGGGCTTTGGATAAAAAGTGGGCAGCCGGCGACTGGGAAGTACCAGGCGGTGGAGTACAGTCCGGTGAATCGTCAATGGATGCCTTGAAGCGTGAAGTAGCGGAAGAAACCGGTTTGGATCTTGCCTCTCGTATTCCGGGATTTGAATCCAAGGCAATTCCAATCGATCGTTATCGAAATGACGATGGGGATCCTTATTTTATGGATATCTATCACTTCTGCTTTCCCTTTACAGAAACAGATATCACCCTGCAGAAATCAGAAGCGATCGCCTGCCGGCTTGCCTCATGGGATGAAATCCGGGAATTAAACGACCGGTCCGCATTTCTCCATTATAAAAGGATCTGTCATGCCCTGAAGATGGAATCAATCCCTTGATCCAAAGGAACCTTCCATCGACAGGTTAAACGGCATCAATTCCAGGATCCGGAAAGGAAATCGTTCATCATGTCAAGCTGTATTCCGGCAAATTATCATACACACAGCAGCTTCTGCGATGGGACAAACACGCCCGAAGATATGGTCCGTGAAGCCCTGAAGAAGGGGTTTTTGCATCTGGGTTTCTCCGGGCACATGGATCCCGGTGTAAGGATGGACTTTCCTTCCTATGATGCCGAGATCCGCCGCCTGCAAGAATGCTATGCGGACCAGATTGAAATCCTTCGCGGGGCGGAAATTGACAGTATTACAGGGCCGGATTGTGCCCCGAATGTCGAATACCGCATTGGTTCCACGCATTTTATTCCCATTCCGGACAGCATTTTGTGGCAGGAGACCTGTGCCCTGAGTGAGATCCGGGAAGGCGGGCAGAATGGCGACCAGATCATCGGAATGGATGGGGACCCGATGAAATTAAGAGAAGACTGCAAGACCTATTACCAGGGCGATTTCTATGCACTGGCCCGGGATTATTACCGTTTTGAAGCAGACGTCGTGAAACGAACCAGGCCAACTTTCATCGGGCATTTTGATATCGTAAGCCGTTTCAATGACCTGCCTTGGGAAGAGGGCGGTCATTTCCTGGACGAGACCAATCCGGCATATCTGAATCCGGCAAAAGATGCTTTGGAAAAGCTTGTTTCCTATCAGATCCCCTTTGAACTGAATCTTGGTGCCTATAACCGGGGACGAAAGGCAGAGCCTTATCCCAGGCGGGAACTCCTCGGCACGCTTCATGAGCTTGGCGGCGAGATCCTTCTCAGCAGCGATGCCCACCAAAAGGAGTTGTTAGACGGCGGATTCTCCGACGGGATTACTTTGGCACGCTCCTTAGGATTCGATCATATCCTTCTTCTTACACGGCAGAAAACCCGCCATCCGGCGAAAAACAGCCAATCGGATCTTACTTCCTGGCAGGGAGATTCACTTCCCCTTTATTGGGAGGAAGTGGAGATCGGCGGAGTAATCGAAGGTCACAAGTAGAGTCCCAATTCTTCGTGCAGTTTCTTAATTTCTCCTTCGAACTTCCGGAAGCATTCCTTGGAATAGCCGGTCGAGTTCGATATGCTTTACTGTATCGGTCTCTTTTACCGTAAATCCGGCCCTCGAAAAGAAGACATACTTATAACAATTGAGACCGGTATTCTTTACCTGTTGTATTTCTTCATCGATCACTTCCTGTGATATTTTTCTTTTTCTGAATTTGACTTCATAGAAGATATATCCCTTTTCATCTTCCGACACAACATCGAATTCTCCATTTGACCTAGTCTTCGGATCATCATAATAATATTTTCCGATCTTCTCAAGAACAGGGTCTATATTTCCAAGCCGATTCTGACGGATCAGATACTGCCTGCAAATTTCCTCGAACTTATGGGGGACATAATTTTCCTCAAAATCCTGTTGGATATACTTCTCATAAAATACATCCGAGTCCATTATTTTCATCTGAGAAGAATATTTAAAGATATAGCGGAAATAAAAAAGAGAAAGATTGTCACAGATATAATACCCCATCTTCTTTTTGTTACTATCATCATTGATCGGTGCTTTCTTTTCCACCACTTCCATATTGATGAGCTTGTCAAGGACATCAACAAGAGTGGGACCGCTTGATACATGAGACTGGGACAGAATATCACTATACTTAGAGAATCCTTTGGCAAGTGTATAGAATACCTCGTTTGCATTCACGATCTTGGAGATTTCAGAGCTTAAGTACATGGAGACCTCATTTTCCAGTCTTGCCCCGGAAGAGGCTATTAAATCTATGATATTTTCTTTTACAGATTTCTTATCGTCAATTAACCGGTTAAAATAGGGGATCCCGCCAAAGACAGAATAGATCCTGACCTTATCCTCATTCGACAAAAGAGGATAAAACATCGCTGACTCGTAATAATCCATCTGCTTCAGATTCATAGGCAGATCAACTCTGCCAAACAGGGGATTCGAAGGTTCCAATAACGATTTCATGATATCTACATAAGAGCCGAGGATGACCAATTTAAGTTTTGATGTTTCCCTGTATTTATCGACCAATGACTGAAGAATGCTATCGAGGCCTTTTACATTTTCCCTGAGATAGGGATATTCATCCAAAACAAAGACAATATTCTCTTCTTTTGCAAGCTTAAACACATAGTTCAGTACTTCTTCTATGGATGAATATCCTAACTTCGGTAGTTTCTGCACTTCAGAAATGATTTCACAGATACTATGGACGTTACTCGCCTCTGTCACCTGTTTGCATTCATAATAAAAGCTTTTGACTCCGGATTCCTTGATCGCCTGTTTCACAAGCTCACTCTTCCCTACCCGGCGTCTTCCATAGATCAGAACCATTCGCATACCATCTGTAAGCAGTTCTTTCTTGATCTGTGTCAGTTGTTTTACTCTACCGATAAATTTCATTTTACTCGGTCCTTTCCGACTCGGCCGCTATCGAGTTAAAATGATTATACCTTATATTTGTTTTTCTGTACAGATTTTATTCGGTCATCACCGAGTCGGTTGTATCCGAATAAAAAGGTCGCTCTGTGTGTCCAAAGACGTAATACGTTGTGAAATGATTATCTCTTTGGAAACATTGGTATGGGCGAAATCCTTGAAAATACAGCATTTCTTGAAAGCTTTGTTTCTTACCTGTTGCTTACCGAGAGGTCTTCGTTCCACTCCGGTCGGCGCATAGCAGAGGTCCTCTGGACCTCTTGCGCCCCAGAGCTCTCGGTAAGTACAATTTTTAATCCTGACCTACAATCTCAGTATCATCATCCATAATAACTTCTTTAAATGGTCTACCATTTATTACAGTACTTTCAAGTACATCGTTCATGTCTGCATACTCGCCCAGTAATTCATATTCTCTTTTATCCGCTCCAACAAATTCTTTTTTACAATATAATCCAAACATAACTTCTCTTCCATCTGGAAGAACCCCTGATTCATCATACATACATCCTGTATGAAATCGATATTCCACTCCTTCATATATAAAATCCAACCCAAACCAGTGTCCTCCTGAAGGATTCCACTCGCCAACATACTGTGACTTAAATTGATCTAATGATTCATATTCATTTTTTCTCATTTTAGCTGAAACTCCTTCTTTATTTTTTTAATTAACGCGGTCTCTGCATCAGTAGGTGGTATTCCAGGATCATTTTTGTTGTGACTAAGATATACGTGTCTATGTGGTTGTACCCCTTTATGCGGATGTGCTAAATCTATGCTCACAGCTTGTTTATGATTCTCATCATAATAGGCTACATGCTTTAACTGACCATCTTTGACTACAGCGTATACTCTGCCTGGGGTATGTGAAAACTCGGGTGCTTTTACAGCATTCGAATCTTGAATTATCACTTTCACATTACTATCACCACGTAATGTACCTATGAAAAAACACCCCAGAACAGTTGTCCTGAGGTGTAATAAATCGTATATGATTGTCCAAAGACGTAATACGTTGTGAAACGATTATCTCTTTGAGAACTGTTAATGAAGTGAAAGTGCGTATTTTTGGCATTTCTCCTTCAAGTTGCTGTTTACCTGCTGCGTACGGTAGAAAGCTCAGGGCTACTGTATGCGGTTGATGGCAACTTTAAGTAATATTCTTCAAATTCTTTATATACATCAGTTCTCTATAGTTTTTGGAAAATCCTATAAGGCTGAGATCTATATCCTTCTCATATTTCTTTAAATCCATACAATCTCCATAAAGTAAAAAAGCCAAGCTCAACGCTCGGCTTGGTCCCATGTGTTATTCGCACCTGGCAACTCTGTTAGCTTTATAATACTATATTTTAGCTTTTTTTCAAGCTATATCCTGAAAACTCGATGTTCGCCTGCTGCGTACGGCAGAAAGTTCAGGGCTACTGTATGCGGCTGGTTGCAACTTTGTCATTTCTTTCAAAAAATCCAAATTTCAGTATCGCTTTACTCAAATATGATGCCTCCGGCGAACGAGGAAATTCTTTTTAAATCTTCATAATCAGTCTATTTTACGCTATTCCAGTATTCAAGGGCTGCTTCCATCTTTTTCATAACATTATAAGGCAGCTCTTTTGGTCCCATATTAAAAATATTATCGATACCTGCCACGGCACCAACACCAATATTATCATATAGAGAATGGTGATAATCCTTACTTCCATGCCAGAATTTGATCTTTCCGGCGAAATCATTTGAAGGGTTTTTGTCGTACTGCTTTGCTATTTGTAAAGCTGTATCGATGCAGGTTTTCATTTCATCATCCTTTTTGAGGCAACAAAGAACCAATGATTTAAAGACAAGCCCCATGATCTTCATCTTGGAAAGATAACTGTTCTTGCTCCTATCAATGCTGGTGGCATCTACTATAGTCATATACCAATCCATAATCTCGCAGGCTTCCTTGTATGTCTTCGTGTTATCCATAGAAACCAGCACCATAAACATTTCCGTAGAAAACTCCATGGTTTTGACTAGAATTGAAACCAAAACTCTTGTATAAACCTCCATTGCTTCCTCGGGCTTGCCCGTCATTCTTAAAATATTGGCAATATTGATGTCTGCTATCCCCTGATAATTTATCTTTTTAAACTCCTCAAGAGCTTTCTCAGGGTTATCACGACCTTTTAAAGTTGCGATGCGATATTTAATGCTAAAGGTTTCCTGCTCCGGATTGTCACTTTGTGGAACATAGCGAAGAGACGACTCATAAAGTTCGATTGCTTTGTCACGATAATCCTTCAAATCTTTTATCGCTGAAACAATATGGTATGCATCCGCACAACTTGTGAGAATCTTAAAGTTACCCGGATATCTAACCAGCGCTTTTTCTGCCACAGCAATAGCCTCGTCATATTGATCCTCATGTAAAAGAGCTTCCAGCCTGTCAGAAATATCTTTGACGTTCTTGGAGGACATGCTATAGCCCAGAAGTACATCGACAGAAATGCTAAAAAAGTCTGCCAGCTGCATAAGAGTTAGAATATCCGGCATATTACTGCCACTTTCCCATTTTGATACAGCTCCAACCGTAACTCCAAAGGCTTCCGCCAGTTCTTCCTGTGTCAAATTCATGCTCTTTCGGTATTTTTTTATGTTTTCATTAAGCTTTATTTGCATAGCAAACTCCTTTAATGAAATAATTTTTATACTAAATTTTCTGATACTTTCTCGTTTTTAATTCCAATGGAGCCTTCCTCAAGCTACATCTGTGGCTTTACAAAGACTAAGATTGCAAAAATAGCTATTGCAAAAATCACGCAGAATACAAGAATTGCTTCTATGCTGACCTTAGTTACAACTGCGCTTAAAAGAAGTGAACCCACAGGCATACATGCTTTTCCGCAAGCTCCCATTACTGCGGCTGCTCTTGCAATATATTTTGGATCAGCATTTTTCATAAACTGGATATTGATTGTGCCGCCTATGATTGAAGCTGCCACCATCATGATAAAAAATGAAGCAGCTACGTCCACATAACAAGCAATATTATTTCCAGCAAAAACTCCACCGCAGGCCATACCAAGCATTCCTGCCGCGAGAAGTGATGTTCCAAACATGATCATCTTAAGTGGAGAGAGTTTCTGTGAAAGAACTGGTACAAATGCAGATCCAGCAATACCTCCGATTGCAGCAAATGCGCCTGCAATACTAAGGATTTCACCGCCCATTCTGAATATCTCGCTGGCAATTGGTGCCTGAAGTGCATTTATTGGAATGAGCATAAAATTAAGAGCGACTGCAAGTAAGACATAATTACAAATAACTCGTGAGCTTGCCACATATCTAAATCCATCCAGGAAAAATTCAATTTTACTCTGCTCCATTTTGTTCTCTGTTTCTCCGGTAGCGGATGTTGTCTTGAATGCTTCATTTTGTGCTGCTTCAGTAATTGCTACTCTTCCAGCCTTCATTGCTCCGACAAGAGCCGCTGCAACTGCAAAAGTTACTACATCAATCATCATTGCTGTAGTAACACCTGCTGTTGCAATGATTATGCCGGCAGCACCTGTACCTGCCAGTGATGCAGCACTTGAAAGCATGGAATTAAGACTCATTCCGCAAGTCATATGCTCTTTCTTGAACACCTGCATTGTAAATGCTGAAGTTGCAGGAAGATTAAAGGACTCCACTGTTGTGATGACCAAAGTAAATATTGCTATAACCAGGGCATTCACCAGACCTGCTCTATATAAAAGTGCAAACAATGTAATAATGACTGCTCTAAGAAGATGTGTTGCTACAATCACATGCTTCTTGTTCATCTTCTCAACAATGGCTCCTGCAAAAGGCTGCACCACCACGTTTGGAAGTGTATTAAGCGCAAAAACTATTGCTGACCATGCTGCACTATGTGTAATCTGATAAACCAACCATGTAAAAGCAATTGCATCTACAGAATCACCAAATCTGTTGATAACCGTAGCAAAAATCAGCTTTCTATATTCATGTTCCTTAATAATTTCCCCATACATTTTCCTGTTCTGTTCCATATCTGAAGCCCCTTACTTGTTTTCATGACTTCATTTTATATGTAAGCACACAAATTATAATACACTTGTTGTACTAGGTGTAAAAGAAAAGCTTTCCGTTGTGGAAAGTTTTTGAACTGTATAAAAAAAGACCCGGTACAATGTACCGAGCCTTTGAAATCTGCCATTGCAGAAGTATTATCTCTTTGAGAACTGAGGTGCTCTACGTGCCTTCTTGAGACCGTACTTCTTACGCTCTTTCATACGAGGATCACGTGTCAGGAAACCTGCACTCTTCAAGGTCGGACGGAAGTCACCGTCGACTTCAAGCAGTGCACGGGAGATTCCGTGACGGATAGCGCCGGCCTGACCAGCAAGTCCGCCGCCCTTTACATTAACCAGTACATCGAACTTATCAACAGTCTCGGTTGCAACCAGAGGCTGACGAACGACAACCTTCAGAGTCTCAAGGGGAAGATACTCGTCGATGTCCTTTTTATTGATCGTGATTTTGCCTGTGCCAGGTACAAGATAAACTCTTGCTACAGAAGATTTTCTTCTACCGGTTCCGTAATACTTGTTATCAGCCATTATTCGATACCCTCCTCAAGGATTAAAATGTTAAAGTTTCCGGCTTCTGAGCTGCATGCTTGTGATCCGGTCCGGCATATACGAATAACTTCTTGTATTCTTCGCGGCCAAGAGGTCCCTTCGGGAGCATTCCCTTAACAGCCATTTCAATGACTCTCTCCGGATGCTTCTGAAGCATTTCCTTCAGAGTAGTGGACTTCAGTCCGCCAACATAATCAGAATGTCTGTAGTAAACCTTCTGATCCAGCTTCCTACCGGTAACCTTGATCTTCTCAGCGTTTACAACGATGACATAATCACCGGTATCTGCGTGAGGGGTATAGATTGCCTTGTTCTTGCCTCTTAAAACTCTTGCGACGTTAGAAGCAAGGCGGCCAAGTGTCTGGCCTTCAGCGTCAACGACATACCATTTTCTCTCAACCTTAGTCGGGTTCGGCATATAAGTCGAATTGTTCATTAGAGCTTCCTCCTTAAATCAGGTTCATGCGCTTTCCTCCGGGAAATGTACCAAACCGGATTCCATACGCTCTATATAGTCAAAGGCTGCTCCGGGGCTTTGGAACATACCTTCTGAAACTACATCAGCCTTTACATTTTATTACGGTTTTCCTTTAGTGTCAAACGATTTCTGGCTATTTCTCGACGAAAAATATACAATATTTTTCCAGGTTTCTTATCAATTATTCACAATCATGATAATAGGAGTGTCCATAGTACCTTTTGTCACTTAATCTTCAAACGCCGTTCCAATCAAAAAGAGCCCTTTTGCCACTTATTTTTCAAACTCTGTCCCGATCAGAAAGAGCCCTTTTGCCGGTGCCGTCGGTCCGGCCAGGCTCCGGTCCTTTGCTTCCAGGATTTCTTTCATGGACAGGGGACTCATAGCGCCCCGTCCGACTTCGATCAGAGTGCCTGCGATGATCCGGACCATATTATAGAGGAAGCCGTCGCCTGTGACACGGATCCTGACATCCATTTCTGTCAATTCCGGGTGGTCTGTTCGCTGATCCGAAGGATCTGCCTGCTGCAAATGCTCCGATCCGCCAAAGTTTTCCACTCTCCGGTATCTTTCCGGTTCCAGAGAGTCATGCCTCTCCCCTGTAACCTGAAGTTCATAAATCGTCCGCACACGGCTTGTCACCTGGGCATGGACCGAGGAAAAACTCGTAAAATCATGCTTTCCAACCAAAAGATCCGCTGCCTTCTGCATGGCTGTAAGATCCAGGGCTACATGAACCGTATGGAAATAATAGCGGTCCGTCGGAAGCAGAGTTCTTGCCACCCGGATCCGGTATTCATAAGTCTTTCTGGATTTGATCTTATGAGGATGGAAATCCTCTGCCACAGCACTTGACGATAGGACACGGACATCTTCCGGAAGCCTTACATTTAATGCCGGGGCGATTCTCTCCACCGGCATCCTGGTCTCGATATCGAAGACCGCCGGATTTCCGTAAGAATGCACACCTGCATCCGTCCGGCTGCCACCGATCAAATCAATTTCTCTTGAAAAGAGGTCCGCCAAAGCCTTCAAAAGCTCCCCTTCCACGGTTCTCTGGCCGGGCTGCTTCTGCCAGCCGGCAAAATCTGTGCCATCATAGGCGACTTTTATGAGGACCCTCATCAGAAACGCACCCCGAGACAGATGACAAGGGCCAGGAATACGATAAGGCAGCCATACGCATAGCCGTCCCGTCTCTCATAGTGGAGCGGTTTCATCTTGGTCCGGCCTTCGCCGCCATTATAACAGCGGGCTTCCATGGCTAGGGCCAGATCATTGGCCCGGCGAAAAGCACTGACAAAAAGCGGCACCAGAAGAGGCACCATGGATTTGGCCCTTTGGACAATATTTCCGGTATCAAAGGAAGCTCCACGGGCCATCTGTGCCTTCATGATCTTGTCCGTCTCATCGATGAGGATGGGGATGAAACGAAGAGCGATGGACATCATCATAGCGATTTCATGAACCGGGACCTTGATATAGGTTAAGAAATGCAGACCGGACTCCAGGCCGTCCGTCAGCTGATTTGGCGTGGTCGTCAGCGTCATGATGGAGCTTCCGATAATCAACAGGATCATTCGCGCTGTCATAAGGGCTGCATTCTTGATACCTTCCTCTGTAATGGTAAGAAAAGCCCAGTGGAAGACCACTTTGCCCGGCGTCAGGAAGAGATTGAAGACTGCTGCAATCACGATCAGAAGGACAATGCCGCGAAGTCCCCTTACCATAAAGGAAAAGGGCACCTTGGAAAGGGCAATGATGATAAGCAGGCAGACCGTCACAAAGAGGATGGCAATCGGATTGTCCGCAATAAATAGCGCAATAATATAGACCAGGGTCGCCAGAAGCTTGGTCCGCGGATCCATCCGGTGCAAAGCAGAGTCCGCCGGATAATATTGTCCCAGTGTAATATCTCGAAACATAATGCTGCCTTTCGCAAATATCTGTGCCACATCTGGCATCAGGTTTTACTTTGTCTCTTTCGCCCGAAAGACCCGAAGGATCTCCTCCCGGGCTTCTTCGACCGTTGTACAGTCGACATCGACCGGAAAACCTGCCTTCTTCAAGTCATGCATGACATAAGTCACCTGGGGTGCGGCCAGGCCGATCTCCTCCAGATCCTTATAATGGCGGAATACCTCACGCGGAGTCCCGTCGTATTTCGGCCGCCCCTTGTCCATAACAAGGATCCGGTCAACATAATTTGCCACATCTTCCATGGAGTGAGAGACCAGAACAATGGTATTCCCGTGCTCATGAAGATCCCGGATCAAATCCAGAATCTCATTCCGGCCTGCCGGATCCAAGCCGGCCGTCGGCTCGTCCAAAATCAGGATCTCAGGATGCATGGCAAGAACACCGGCGATCGCCACCCGGCGTTTCTGCCCTCCTGACAATTCAAAGGGAGACGCATCATACTGGGTTTCCGGAAAGCCGACCGCTTCCAAAGCTTCCCCTGCCCTCGTTTTGATCTCTTCTTCCGACAGTCCCTGATTCTTAGGTCCGTAGCAGACGTCTGCGAAAACCGTCGTCTCAAAAAGCTGGTGCTCCGGATATTGGAAGACCATACCGACCTTGGTTCGAAGTCCCTTCAAATCATAGCCGTCTGCATAGATATTCTGATCATTAAAATAGATCTGCCCGGAACTTGCCTTCAAGAGACCGTTCAAATGCTGAACCAGGGTTGATTTCCCGGATCCGGTATGACCGATGATGCCTAAGAACTGGCCGTCTTTGATCTCCAGACTGACGTCATCCAAGGCTTTGATCTCGTAGGCTGTGCCGCTGCTGTACCGATAAGTCACATGCTCTAAGCGAAGTCCCATGCCTTTTACTCCTCCCCTGCTGCCATACGTAAGGCTTCTACCAGTTCCTGACGTGTCAGTATTCCCTCCGGGATGTCCAGACCGGCCTCGCGGAGTTCATGCGCCAGAAGCGTTACCTGGGGAACATCCAGGCGGAAGGACTTCAACTTGTCGACATCAGAGAAGATCTCTCTGGGCTGACCGCGCATAACGACTTTGCCCTGGTCCATGACATAGACATAGTCCGAGCCCACGACTTCCTCCATATAATGCGTGATGAGGATGATCGTAACGCCCTTCTTCTTATTCAGCTCATGCACTGCAGCAAGAACCTCTTTCCGTCCGTCCGGATCCAGCATGGCTGTCGGTTCATCGAGAACAATGCACTTGGGTTCCATTGCCATGACACCGGCAATGGCCACTCTCTGCTTCTGCCCTCCGGAAAGTTTATTGGGAGAATGTTTCCGATATTCCCACATACCGACAGATTTCAAACTTTTCTCTACCCGTTCCCAGATCTCATCGGTCGGAACACCGATATTCTCCGGGCCGAATCCGACATCCTCTTCGACAACACTGGCAATGATCTGATTGTCCGGATTCTGGAAGACCATGCCGGCTGTTTTTCGGATGGGAAGAACATTCTCTTCCAGAGAAGCATCCTTGCCATCGACATAGAGGCTTCCTCCGGTCGGCGCTAAAAGAGCATTCAAATGCTTTGCCAATGTCGACTTTCCGGAACCGTTATGGCCCAGGATGGAAATAAACTGACCGGGGCGGACATCCAGATCGACATGATCCACCGCAGTCAGGATCCGCTCTACATTTCCCTCTTCATCCCGCTGGACATATTCATGAGAGAGATCGACCGCCTCGATAATGTTGTCATATTTCTTATTCTTGTCTGCCACTGTTTTCGTCTGCTTTCTTCCCGGCTCTTAACTCTGTAACAAATTCCTCGATCCGATCGACCGCCTTCTCCAGATCTTCCAGAGAATAGGCATAAGAGATCCGGATAAATCCCTCGCCACAGTCACCGAAGGCAGTCCCCGGTACGACGGCGACCTTCTTAGTCTTCAGAAGTTGTGTTGCAAATTCATCACTGGTCATCCCGAATTCCTTGATGGAAGGGAAGATATAGAAGGCCCCGAAAGGCTCGAAGCACTGGAGCTGCATCTTCTTGAAACGGTCCATGAGATAGCGGCGGCGGTGGTCATACTCCTCCCGCATCTTGTCGACCTCATCCTGACAGTTTCTTAATGCCTCCACTGCCGCATACTGGCTGTTGGTCGGTGCACACATGATGGCAAACTGATGAATCTTCAACATCTGAGACAGAAGTTCCCGCGGGGCACAGGCATAACCCAGCCGCCAGCCGGTCATGGCATAAGCCTTGGAAAAGCCGTTGATATAGACCGTCCGTTCCTTCATGCCGGGCAAGGCAGCAATGGACACATGCTTTTCCAGATAAGTCAGTTCCGAATAGATCTCGTCTGTAAGAATAAAGAGGTCGTGTTTCTTCACCACTTCGGCAACCGCTTCCAGATCAGCTTTCTCCATGACGGCGCCCGTCGGGTTGTTGGGATAAGGAAGGATCAGGACCTTGGTCCTTTCCGTGATCGCATCCTCCAGCTCCTCTGCCGTCAACCGGAATTCATTCTCCTCTTTCAGAGGAATGTAGACCGGTTTTCCACCTGCCAGGATCGTGCAGGGTCCGTAACTCACATAAGATGGCTGAGGAATCAACACCTCATCCCCCGGATCCAGCATGGCACGGAGAGCCACATCAATGGCCTCCGATCCGCCGACGGTTACCATGATTTCAGAGCTCGGGCTGTAATAGAGCTGATAGCGGCGCTCCAGATATTTGGAGATCTCCTCCCGAAGCTGCTTCAAACCGGTATTCGACGTATAGAAAGTCCGCCCCTGTTCCAGGGAATAGATCGCCTCATCACGGATCCTCCAGGGCGTGTCGAAGTCCGGTTCGCCTACGCCAAGAGAAATCGCATCATCCATTTCATTTACGATATCGAAGAATTTCCGGATCCCGGAGGGAGCGATCCCCGTGATCGTCTGATTCACCATACTTCTCATAACAAAAGTTCCTGCCCTTTCCTCTGCATCACAAAGACATCTTCATCCGTTCTTCCTTGGGAACATCCACCATGATGGTACCCTGTTCCTTGTAATTCTTCAGAATGAAATTCGTCTTAGTGGAGAAGACAGAATCCAGAACAGACAATTTCTGGGAAACAAAGTCCGCAATCTCCCGTAAGGACTTGCCCTCCAGAATGACCATGAAATCAAAGCCGCCGGAGATCAGATAGACATCGCTGACTTCAGGGAAGTTATAGATCCTCTGAGCGATTTTATCAAAACCGCTGCCTCTCTGAGGAGTCACACGGACCTCAATCATGGCCTTAGCCTTCTCGACGCCGGCCTTTTCCCAGTTGATCAATGTATGATAACCGCAGATGATGTGCTTATTTTCCATATCTTCCAGGCAGTTCAATACCGCCGCCTCATCTTCCCCAAGAATGACCGCGAGCTCATGAAGATCGATCCTGCTGTTTTTTTCAATGTAATTTAAGATCTTTTCCTGCATTTCCATTTCTCCTCTTCCTTTCCTTCGGATATTTCCTTACTTCTGACCCTCTCCAGGAATCGTTTCTCCCTTCCATGATCAAAAAGAAGGATTCTTCCCTTGTCAGATGTCAATGCTCCGACCGTGGCCGCTCGGAAGCCCAGTCGCTTGAAATACTCTGTGATGGAGCGACCGTTTTCTGAAAGTATAACCCAGGAGCCGGCAGAGTCAAGCCGATATGGATCAATATTCAGAAATTCTGCGATTTCCACCGTTTCCTGATGGATCGGGATTTCTCCTATATCCGCAGAAAGTCCGGATCGCAAGGCCTCCCCGGCCTTCCAGAGATCCGCTTCGATTCCTCCCGGTCCACCCTCGCAAATATAGACCAGTCCGAAATCTTCCTCCGACATCTCCTTCACAGAAAAAGCCAGCCGCTTCGGATCCTCCTTCGACAGGATCTGATCTGCCCCTTCCAGAAAAGAAGCAGGAAAATTTTTCTCCAGAAGCTCTCGATTTGCATGAAGGATATGGAAGGTTCCGGCCAATCCAACCGAACCTGCAATCGTAATGTCTGCTTTTTGCACGAAAGGCTCCCTTCCTCTTTTGTTCATGCTTATTGAGATGCGCCACTCACTGCATTCCTGGCATCTTCATAAGCCTTCTTTGCTTTCTCATCATCCGGATTGTCTTCTGCCACTTCCTTCAGGGCTTTCAATTGTTCCGTCTGATACAGGGTGTCCGGCCGGACACTTACCCCGGTATACTGCTGGATCGCCGCCATGATCCTGGTATCATCCTGGCTCTTTACGGCATCCTGCAAAGCCGCCGTGACCGCCGGATCCCCGGACTGGACGCCAACCGAGTATTCTGCATCAACTTCCCGGTAATTGGACTTATTCTGCACCTTGGTCGATTCCACATTATTGTCGATCGTGACTGTCTTGATCAACTGGTAGACATATCCGGTACTGCCGCTTTTGGTCTTCTGAAGGGTCCCTGCGGGGAGCGATGGATCCGCCTTATATTTGTTCTTGATCGGTGTCTCGGAAACCAGATGATTGTCAAAAGAAACCTTCCGATTGGCCGGCCGGGTCTCCTTACCGTAAATATTGACTGTAAGTGCCGAATCCGTTGCCACTTCTTCAATATAGACCGGAGCGCTGGTACTGTTCTTAAATTCCAGATCCTTCAGAGCATAGGTCCCATCCGAAGAGCCTGCAGTCGCTGCGTCAAAAGACAAAGGGACATAATGAACCGGCATGGAATGTGCGGCACGGTTTTCAATGGCAAGTTCCGCCAGAAGAGCCGCATTGTAAGTGGTCGAGGAAACCTGGCAGACGCCGCCGCCCTCCTCGTTCACGACCTCACCGTCGGAATAGGCAGCCGCCGTTGCATAGCCATTGGCTGCTGAAAGAGGAGAAACCGTCTGAAAAAAGGAAATGCTGTCGCCCGGATAGAGGATCTTCCCATTCATCAGAGCAGCCGCTCTCTGTATATTGATCCTCCGCCCATTGGTTGAGTTCTGATATTCCGTGGTATAGCTTCCAAGGAGATCATGAACCTGGGACAGTTCTGCTTTGCTTCCGCGGGGTTTCGCCTCTTCAGTAGTAAGTTTGATCGTCACAGGACTCTTAGATCCTGTGGTCCATTTTTGATCAAAAAAAGCCTCCAGAACCTCAAGCGATGGATCAATATTCAAACTGCTTCCGGAAGTCCCGGGGACAAAGGTGAAGACACCATTGGAAAGAGACAAGCCGTTGTCTACGGCCGGATGGGATAAATCGGCAGATCTTGCAGTCAAAAGCGCCCTGGCCGTATCGCTCTTCAATCCGTAGGAAAGCTTAAAATCCTTCCCTTTCCCCGATTGCAGCGCCTTCTGATTCAGGAAACGTTCTGCCGGATTTCCCTTCTTGCCATAATGCATGGCTTTTGAAATCAGATCGCTGTTCACCGTTTCCAGGCCAAGATCCGAAGCCTTAACGGTGATCGTCTTGTCCGAAGCCTGCAAAGTAACATCTCTCGTTCCCTCTGCTTTCAAAAGATCAGAAATGACTGCCTCTGCCTCATGGGCCGTCATACCGGAGACATCTTTTCCTTCTATGGAGATTCCCTTGGGAATGGTGGAAACAGTGTTTTTTCCCGAATTATCTGCCATAACCGTCCGAGAGCCGAGAGCCTTGCCGGCTGAAAAAAGGCAGAAAACTCCTATGCCTGCAAAAAGCAATCCGGTCAGAATGCCAGAATGCAAGCCGGTCGACCATCTAAAAGGAGTTACTTTCAGGCTCTTTTTCTTCATATTTCCCTCAGATCATAAATGAAACGATCATGGTAACAACCATTGTAACAATTAAGACCATGGAAACCATGGCAAATACTTTTCTCATTTGATTTGGATTTTTCAACTTTTTTCTTTCTATCGAATCGAATCATTACAGTTATGTACTATTCTACCATAACCATGCAAGATGCCGCTCTAGCGATCTGTCCGATCTTTGGAATTGCAATATTCCCTCAGGGGGCAGGTCTTACACTTGGGATTCCTGGCTGTACAGGTTTCCCGCCCGAAGGTAATGAGCCAGAGATTCCAGGAGATCCAATACTCCCTGGGCAGAACCTTCATCAGATCATATTCCACCTGTGTGGGATCCGTCTTCTTCGTCAGGCCCAGTCTCCTGGAGATCCGACCCACATGCGTATCCACAACGATCGATGGCTGATGAAAGATATGGCCACGCACTACATTTGCTGTCTTTCTGCCAACACCGGGAAGCGAAGTCAGATCCTCCAGAGAGGAAGGCACTTCCCCGCCGAAGTCTGAGACCAGCTTTTTCGCACAGGCGATCAGATTTTTGGCCTTGTTATGATAGAAGCCACAGGAATGGATCGCCTTCTCCATGTCCGGCTGCTTTGCCTCTGCAAAAGCATAGACATCCGGATATTTCCGGAAGAGATCCGGTGTCACCTGATTGACGCGGGCATCCGTACACTGGGCGGAAAGCACAGTCGCAACCAAGAGTTCCCAGGCATTCCGATAATCCAGAGTTGCCTCCGTGAGGTCCCCATAGGTCTGATCGAGCGCTTCCAGAATATGAGCGATGCGTTCTTTTTTCGTCATTAAAGTCTCCATTCCACCGCCAGGGCCGGCGGCAAACATCATAAAACCCCAGGCTCTTTATTAAGCCTTTCAATACAAGAAAAAGCCATGGAAGTTCCATCCTCCACAGCCCCTCTTTATTCTTTCATTCATTTCTGTCCTGTTTCTATCCTGACAACCATTCCTGACAGCCATTCATGACAGCCATTGCAGGGATAGAAAGGACCCCCGGCTAAACTAAGATGACATTTCCAAGCAGAATGGTAACTCCGGCCAGGAAAAGTACGATTGCTCCGATGATATAGATCTTGTTCTTCGCTTCGAAGCCGAAGTTGTAGCCGACATAAATCCCGCAGAATACGGCGAAGAAGGAGAACAGAATGATCATAAATAACATAAACCAGAGATTGGATCCGATCAGCTTGCAGGCCAGTCCGGCAAAAATCGTATAGACGGAAGATACCGCGATGATCTGGACATACTGCTTAACTGTGATCTCCCTCCGGCATTCATCGACGAATTCGCTTCGAATCGCCTTCACCATCAGGCGGACTCCCAGAAGGAGAAAAATAATCGCAGAAAGGAGATAGCCTGCCCGGTGAGGATTCGAGATCCCCAGGAACTTTTCCAGGCCAAAACCGATCAGGCAGCCCCCATAGAAAAAGATGCACTGCAAAAGCACCACTAATGTCGTCACTGCAAAAAGTTTTTTCTTCTGGATCTTCTGAAGCATCGCACCCTGAACTTCCATAGAAGCCAGCATATCCAAGCTGATCCCCGCTATCACCAATATATTTTCAAGCCAAACCATTGATTCCCTCCGGCATTATTCCTACTTAACGAAACCAGTCTAATGATTTCTCAAAGCAGTGGAAATATGCAACCGAACTTTCGTGTATGGACCTGGTATACATTTCTTATAAAATGTATACCAGGCTGCCAATTTCCTGATCCAAGCCAAACACCCGCAACTGAAGTTTAACGAGATCCCAGCTGCTTTGATCGCTGCCCGTTCAGGACATCCGCAATCGAGTGTCCATAGAGATAGACGCAGACCTCTGAGACCTCACTTTCCGGTGCCTTCATGCTTTCCAAAGCCCAGGTCGTAATGATATAGCTGATGGATTCCGCATAGAAATCAGCGATTTTCTCATTGGTCAGCCATTCATATTTCTGAACCTGTTCGTATTCCCGGTCTTTCATATAAGAAAGGATCAGATCCCTGGCCGACCGTTTCAGAATATCATGAAAAGAATTCTGTCCCTCCAGATGGACTGCCTGGATATAGAAAGCTTTCTCCCTCTCCATATTCTTCAAAGCCAGGGTAAGACCTTCCTTCAGCATGCCCCGCCTTATGAAGGGATCCATGGGGCCGACCAGATCATTCTGTACGATCCATTCCAAGAGTTCGTACTTATCCTGAAAATGGTTGTAGAAGGTCGGCCGGATCACGCCGGCCCGATCCGTGATCTCACGGATCGTGATCTTCTCTATGGGCTTTGTGATCGCAATCTCCTTCAGACTTTCTGCCAGAAGGAGATCGATCGCATTGTTTTTGCTCTGAACCGTCATAAAATCTATGGCGGGGAAACCCACAGGCTTACCTGTGGGAGGAACCGCCTTTAACCTACCTTCCTTTGTTCTATAAGATAACTACTACGCATTTTTAACAACTTTAAGTTCTTGTATCCTACAGATGCGTTGAGATGTGTTCCGTCTAAAAGCCTCAAATCCATACGCCCTGTTGACCTACGAGCAAAAATAAAGCATTTCTGCCCTTTCCATAGAACTTTATCGTACAACCGAAACCCTTTCACTTCGTAGGCTGCCTGATTACGTTTACGATAGCCACCTTTAAGAATGGTGTTCTTGTGTATCTGTCTATTGTGGCAACGGACTTTTTTGTAATAATAGACATCTCCATTGTTAACAGCATTAGGATTACCACTAATGCAACGAGCATCTATGTAGTGGTCTTTTGGCAAGCCATTTTTAATACGAATATTTTTAGTGATATATCCGTAAGTAAGTTTTACATCCGAATATATCGTTTTAAGTTTTTCGTACAAAGTCCATCGCATGATACCCATAAACGTGGCATCCTTAAAAGACATTCCTCTATGTATTGTCTTGGGTAGTTTTACAATTCCCTTGTGATACCCAGTATGACAAGTTTCACATAAAGTAATGAGGTTGTTAGGTGCATTACCGCCTGTCTTACGGCTTTCTATATGATGCACAGTAAGAATTTTGTCCTTTGACTTTCCGTGACAGCATTGACATTTATGACCGTCACGGAATAGCACATATTCCCTGACATTCCAAAAGCCTAACTGTTCACCTTGTTGATAATCCGTACCGCTAATTTCAGGATTCTGAATTTTTTGTATATCGAAAGAGGCTACTTCTACTATGATGTTTGAGATAGGCAGTATTTTGTGCACCTTTGCTATCATCGTAATGTGAGAATCTACTTTTTGTTTTACAGAGGGTGCCAACCATCCGTCACTACGCTTACGATTATTAAATCTTGGTTTACGGTAACGAAGCTTACGATTTCTACGGGAACGTCTTAATTCTCTACGAGTAGAAAGCAAATCTACAATATCGTTTCTAATCTCTACATCTGACTCGAAAAGCACTTTGTTTTTTGTGGTCGCTGAAAGACCAATATGCTTGCTTCCGCTGTCTACGCCTAAAGTTACCCTTTGCGTATAGTTCGTGCTGCTATACAACAGTTGTATTGTAAACGGACACTTATTTACCACCTTTGCTCTGCCTTGCTTTAAGAGAACACGCACTTTAGCATGGTTTTCTGTAGGCATTAAAGGTTGTCCGTTTTGATTCAGTACGTAAACCATACGCATTCTCCTTTCTCAAAACCTCGAAAGGTTTTAATTACTCGCTCCGAAGAGCGGTTCGTGTACCATCGCCAATGTTAATGAGAGGTTTATGTGCCTGCAACACCGTTCCTATACCACAGAACTGTTTAATCACAGACCTTAGAGCTACAGACTTGGTACTACATCCGTAGGTAACTATGTATTCTCTCTTAACGTAGTGCCCGAAGCACTTAGGCTACTCACTAAGGGTTGTTAGACAGCCCCACGGGCTTGCCCGTGGGTATTAGTGAGAATCCACCTATTAACCACTCACTCATCAAACTCGACCGTGACAAAGAAGCCACGGGGAGTCTCCCGGACATCCACGACCTTTCCCTGGTCAGATTTCAGCCTCTCTACCGTCGGATAATTTCCGGACATCCCAATGGCATGTTCCAGCGTATAGAAATAAGAATTCGGAAGCTTGGTTTCCTTCACCTTCAAGACATCTCCCGGCTTGGTAAGATTGGGGCGCTCCATTTTGAATTCCATCTGTCTCATCAGTCCAGATCCTTTGCTGTTGAATCGATTACACGCTCGAACGAAGTTACCTTTCCGGTGACGAAAAGGGAGCTGATACCATCATAGATCAGAAGGATCCCCAGAAGAACCATGCCTGCGGACAGAAACCACTCCGACCGGAAGACACAGATGACACCGATGATTGCGCTGATGACTCCTGTGCCAAGCATCAGTCCCCATTTGGATGCTCCGATCTCTTTCCCCCGCCATGCCGTATGAATCGTGTCCGCTCCGTGGAAGATCAGAAAAATCCCGATCACGATCGGAATAAAGTTCGCAATTGGTCTCGGAAATGCCATCATCCATAAGCCAAGTGCTGTTACGACAATATAGAGGACGGTAAGTCCCATGTTATGTACTTCATCCGTCAAAGTACGGATCAGTTGAACAAGGCCGATCACAGCAATGGCAATACCAATAAGCCTGGCCAGGGTATAGATCACGCCGCTTCGGAAGACAATCATCAGAATGCCGAGAAGAATGGTCAGAACGGCCACCATCATGTTACTGAAATGAATTTCTTTTAGCTTTTCCTTCATCCTTATGCCTCACTTTCCCACAATGCATTTCCTGATTCCGGTCTGCATTTCTATATAAAATATAAAGCGAATCTTCGCCTGCCTGATTCAAAACTTATTCTTAATCATACCACATTAAAGGAAAGAAAAAAGTGCGAGGAGAAAATTGCAGACGGCAAAGTCCGGCCAAGTCCGGAAAAGTCCGGCAAAAGTCCGGAAAAAAAGAAAAAAGGGACCGGCTCGGAAACGCATTCCAAGCCGATCCCTCCGATGATTATGATTTAAGAAAAAAGCTTTCCCGGACTTTCATGATTTCCTGTATTTTGGAAAAACCTTCGGGAAAAACTCTCCCAGGCTCTCATTATTTCTTGAAATAACGATTGTAGAGGCCTTCAAAGCCCTTGCCGTGACGAGCCTCGTCACGAGCCATCTCATGGATTGCATCATGCAGAGCATCGTAGTTACGCTCCTTGCAGAGCTTAGCCAGCTTGGTCTTACCTGCAGTTGCACCGTTCTCAGCTTCTGCACGAACCTTCAGGTTCTCAGCGGTAGAAGGACTTACGACCTCGCCCAGCATCTCAGCATACTTTGCAGCATGAACGGCTTCTTCGTTGGCAACCTTCTCGAAATATAAACCGACTTCAGGATATCCTTCACGCATAGCTGCGCGGCTCATAGCGAGATACATGCCGACTTCGCTGCACTCACCCTGGAACTCAGAACGAAGGGACTCGATGATGTCATCCTCAACGCCCTTAGCTACACCGATTACATGCTCGGAAGCCCATGTATATTCCTGGCCCTCGTCCTGCTTGGTGAACTTAGAAGCCGGTGCATGACATACCGGACATTCCTTCGGGGGCTCTTCTCCCTCATAAACATAACCACATACCTGACATACCCATTTTGCCATAATTCTTTCTCCTTTTCCTTGTATTACAATAACAACTTTTCTCTATATCAGATCGCAAATAATGCGGATCTTACTGTTTTTTGTTTCTTCGCAAACGATGCGGATTCTACTGTTTTTTTGTTTCTGTGCTCACATTTGCATGCATTTACTGCAAATGCCTTCCACAATGATATTTCGAACCAGAAAGTCTTCCGGGAATTCCATTCTTTGGACAGCTTCCTCCGTAAGTGTCAGATCCTCGATACTACCGCAGGACTTACAGCAGAGATGCATGTGAGGAAGGGTATTCCCATCGAAATGTTCCTTTCCATTTTGTGTAAAAGATATGATCTCCTCATCCTTTGCCAGGCTCCTCAAATTTCGATAAACCGTTGCCAGAGAGATATTCGGGATCTCATTTTTCACATTGTTATAAACCATTTCTGCAGTAGGATGATCACTACGTTTTTTCAGATCATTGAGAACTGCAGTACGTTGTAATGTATTTCTCAAGAGCGCTCCTTATTGATAATCATTATCGTTAAGCTTATTATACCCAATCCAAAATAGAATGCAAGTGATTTTTGTAAAATATTTGTATCGATCCGGATGATCTTCCCTTAAAATATTTGAACCGACCCGGATGACCTTCCTTTAAAATATTTGAATCGATCCGGATGACCTTCCTTTGTGGTATGATGATCTGGCGATCAACGCTGAACTGAAAGGTCACCAACAGTAGAAAGGATTCCTCTTATGCAGATTTGGTTAGCGCGCCATGGACAGACGGATCTGAACCTGGCCAAGTGCTGGCAGGGTCGTATCGATCAGCCCCTGAACCAAACAGGCCGGATCCAGGCCCAAACCATGCGAAAAAAGCTTGGAAATATAACTTTTGACGCCGTCTACGCCAGCCCTCTTGACCGGGCAATCGAGACCGCATCGATCCTCGGAAATGTAGACCGAAGCCAGATCAGGATCGACCCCAGACTGATCGAAGCGGATTTTGGAAAGTATGATGCCACAAAGTACTTAAGACCGGGCAGTCTCCCTCTGGTCTTCTTTTGGGCCTTCCCGGAAATTCTGTCCCAGCCAAAGACGGTAGAGCCCATTCCTGACATGATAAAAAGAAGCCAGTCCTTTCTCCGGGATCTGGCTGAAGAGAAGTATCAAAATGTCTTGATCACCTGTCATGGGGGAATCATGCGTGTCCTGACAGGATGTCTCCTGGGAAAGAAGAGTCAATATGTCTGGAGGCCTAAGCCTCATAACTGCGAGGTACGGGTTTTTACCCCTGACGGCAGTCACTTTAAAATAACGAAAGATCTGCTCCTTCCCGGAAAATAAACAGAATAGGTATAAAAAAAGAGTGGCAAAAGTACAATTCATACAGTACCTTCTGCCACTCTTTTATTCTAAAAAAACTTATTTCTGAAGCATATCAAGTATGCTTTCCTTGGCCTGAAGACCAACAGCCTTAGCTGTGACTTCACCATTCTTGATCACAAGAAGCGTCGGGATGGACATGACATTGAAACGCTCTGCCAGATCCGGTTCCTCATCGACATTGACTTTACCAACCAGTGTATCGGTCAGTTCGTCTGCCAGTTCCTCGATGATCGGTCCCTGCATCTGGCAAGGTCCACACCAGGTTGCCCAGAAATCCAGAAGAACCGGTTTATCGGACTTCATTACCTTCTCATTAAAATCTGCATTCTTAATCTGAATCGCTGCCATAAGAAACCTCCTTTGGTTTACATGCATGATTTATAGCATTGTTTTTTCCATCAATTGCTTTTTCCATCAATTGTTTTTTCATCAATTTTGTAATTTCAGCAATCTCGAATCTCTTGATAGGTTAGCACGAGTCCTGTCGGTTTGCAACTCATGTGATTATATTTTATAAAATATTAATGAATGGATGACCGTATCAAAAGGTACTTTTCTATTTCTCCGCAAACAAAGCCAGAATCTCTTCCGCCGGCTTGCCATGGAAGGTATAAGCGATACTTTCATTTCCTCCCTCATCTGTTTTCAGAGTCCCTGCCAGACGGTAGCAAACTTGTTTTTGGCCTTCCGTGACCCAGATATCCGACTTGGAAGAGATATCATCCTTCCAGTCCGCCCGAACCCCGTCATTCATCAGATGACTGCCCAGGATCTCTTCCATTGCCGAAAGCTCAGTCACACTTCCCAGCCTCTCTCCACTGATTCTGGAGCCGGCCAGCT
Source organism: Porcibacter vitabionis (assembly GCF_046263795.1). Lineage (NCBI taxonomy): Bacteria > Bacillati > Bacillota > Clostridia > Lachnospirales > Lachnospiraceae > Porcibacter > Porcibacter vitabionis. Next base: position 167,545 of record NZ_JBJYZD010000004.1, read on the forward strand.
CCAGGCGGCTCAGACCGGACGCATGCAGAGTCTTCTTTTCCTCCGACTCCCGCCTGCTTTTCTCCTGACGAATCAGAGTCAGCCTTCCGACCTGGCGTCCGGAAGGGACTCTTGAGGTATAGAGTCCGTTTTTCCGAAGGAAAGCAATCGTGTTGGTGTAGGAAGCATAGACTTCATAATTGAAATTCGAAGTATCCGTCGACCAGCGAATGGTCCCGATCGGATCATTGTCCTTGGCGAAACGGAAACTGTACTGCGTCAGATCCGCGCTGTAGGCATGGATGAAATCCTCCATGAGTCCCTGAGTATCTGCTACACTCCGGCTGGTATAGCCGCTGTCATAGGTCAGGCTGAGATTGGCCTGTTTCGGAAGCTGGGATGCTTCCGTAAATCGAAACCAGGCTTCCTTATAGGCTTCCGAGGACAGAATCGGATCCATGTCGTCCGGCGAAATATCATAGGGGATCAGCATCTTCCGATAGACCGTAGTGCCATCCTTCATCGCATAAACCACCAGGGCATCGAAGCCGATCTCCTTATGACTGGTCTCCGAGTTCTCCCGTCCGAATCCGAACAACTGACCGGTCAGCCGGCTGCCAAGAGAGGCATTTGAGACATCCGGATTCTTACGAAGCTCCCTCTGTCCGATCCCGGCAATTTTCTCCACCGCCCGGATCTTTGTCAATTCCATGTTGAACTGCAGTGATTTCCCGTCATAGGTCCTGGTATCATTGGGCGACAGGAGATAGATCCCGGCTGTACTGACCTTCGATGGGCTTGGTATATATTTGTCATAGCCGATCAGATCATAACGGAAGACCGATAAGAAGCAGACCGACAGGCCGGCGGTGAGAAGAAGGGGCCAGACCTGGCGGAATGCGGACCTTAAGTCTGCTTTGGTGACAAAATCGAAAAGCAGATAGATCAGGATCGTAAGGATCGCAGCCAATGGCAAGAGAAGGATCGATGCGATGCCGGCGGAGAAGCGCCAGAGAATGGTATCGCCGAGGACAGCCAGAAAACTTCCGAGGAGGAAAGCACAGGAGATCTTGGTCAGAATGCGGACCGGGGCAAAGATAATGCTTTCCCCCGCCATTTCGATCCTCCGATAATGCTGTGCCAGAAGTGCCAGACCGGTAAAAAGGGCCGCCAGAACCAGCATCCAGAGAAGGCTTGTGAGGTCCGCCTGAACCATTCGGTTTCCGGAGATCAGGCTGCCCTCCGGCGTGATCAGATCCTTCATCCGATGGCGTCCCAGAAAGAAGGAAAAGACCGGCGATGTGAAGAGCCGGTACTGATCATACCAGGAACTGTTTCTGGCATAGTAGGTATAGAAAAATGCAGACCGGGCCAGACCGATCAGGACATTGGCTGCGATTTCAACGATCGTAAAAAACAAAAGGAGTAAGAGGGACATACCGGGTCTTCCGGCCAGCATGGCGGATAAAACCACCAGACTGTAGACTGCCAGATAGAAAACGATCATGCGGAAAGCACCGTAGCATACTGCTTTCAGCATCTGACCGGTCATGGCCTTCATTCCGATGGCAATGGACCAGGAGATCAGAGAACAGAGGATAAAAGGAAGCAGGAAGGACAGAAAGCCATTCCAATAGCGTTCCCGGAAGCGTACCTTTCGGCTGATGGGAAGAGACCGGTAGAAAACGGACTCTCTCCGGTTGAATAGATAAAAGAAAGCGGACAGGCCATTGATCAGAGCAAGAAAGCTGACCAGAACGACAGCCGGTGCACCGAGATCAAAGCCCAAAAGGATCCTCTGAGACAGAAAAACACGCAGGCTTTCTTCGCTTTTTAATGCCTCTGCCACCGCATTCTCTGTTCTGGTATAGATGATAAAAACCGGAAGGCCGATGACATAGTAGAGAAAGAGCAGAACAGATGTCAGAACCAGACATGCCGACCGTCTTTGACAGATCATGCGCTGATAAGCAAAGTGGCCGATCCCCCGCTTCTTATAGCCTTGTGTATCTTCGGATGTCATATCCTTCCTCCTCTGTACGCGTAAAGAAGACTTCTTCCAGGGATAATTTCAAGAATTCATAGAAGACAGGATTCGCTTCCCTAAAGATCGCATCCACTTCTTCTTTCCCTCCATCTGTAATATAGATATGCATACTGCCCTGCCGCTCATGTCTTCGAATGGTCATAAGTCCTTCCGTCTTCTTCCGGTCCTCCTCATTTCGGAAGATGCACTGAACCTTCTGTATGGTCTTCGTTTGGGCAATGCCATCCTGAGAAATGAGGACCCTGCCCTCATGAAGGATGCAGAGATGGCTGCAGACGTCGTCTACTTCGGACAGGTCGTGGGATGCGATCACAGCCGTGAGTCCGCGCTCCTTCACTTCCTTCCGGATCAGGGCCTTGATGCCCTGTCGGACGAAGACATCGAGGCCGTCAAATGTCTCATCCAGAACCAGATAGCGGGTTCCTGCGGAAAGTGCCATCAAAATGAAGATCTGCTTTCTGGTTCCCTTCGAATACGTATCGATGGCTCGATTCCTGTCCAATTCAAAGAATCGAAAGAGTTCATCCAGTTTCTGCCGGTCAAATGCCGGATAGAAGGCAGCATAGTAGTCCGCCATCTTCGAAAGCGTTGAGGATGGAAAATAAAAGGCGTCATCCGGAATGTAGAAAAGTTCCTGTTTGCTTTCCACATGATCGCGGATGGGCTGGCCGTCGATATGGATCCAGCCGCTGTCTGCATCCAGTACATCCGCCAGAAGACCCAGAAGGGTCGACTTTCCCGCCCCGTTGGCACCGACCAGGCCGAAAATCTGCTGGTCCCTGATATTCAGGTCAACGGATCGTATGGCTTGGACCGGCCCATAGCTCTTGCTTAATTCATGAATTTCAATCATATCCTTCCCCCCAGATGAAAAGCGCCTGCAACTCAGTCTGCCAGTCCGGCTGCCCGTCTCTCCTCCATCATGGCATCATAAGTCAGGTCCCGAACAACTTCCGCCGCAATGATCATTCCGACAACCGGCGGAACAAAAGCCGTCGAGCCCGGGATGTCCCTTCTCTCCGTGCATTTATGCTGTGCTCCCGGCGGGCAGATGCAGTGCGTCCTGCAGCTGATCGCCATATCTTCGATCGGTCGTAAAGGCTTCTCCTTGGAGTAAACAACTTTCAGATGACGGACCCGCCGTTTCTTCAATTCCCTCCGCATGACCTTCGCCAGGGGATCGACCGATGTCTTATAAATATCGGCCACTTCGAACATTTCCGGATGCAGCTTATTTCCTGCTCCCATGGAAGAAATGATCCTGGTCCCCGTCTCCTGACAAGCCATGACCAATTGAATCTTTGCCGTTACCGTATCCACGGCATCCACCACATAGTCATAGTCACTGAAGTCGAACTGGTCCTTAGTTTCCGGCAGAAAGAAAGTCTTTCGGACATTGACTTTACAATCCGGATTGATGGAATGGATTCGATCCGCCATGACCTCAGCCTTATATTTCCCAACACTTCCCCGGACGGCAATGATCTGGCGGTTTAGATTGGTAAGACATACTTCATCATCGTCAATGAGATCCAGGGTGCCGACTCCGCTTCGGGCCAGGGCCTCTACCGTATATCCCCCGACCCCTCCGATTCCGAAAACTGCAATGCGGGACCCCTTCAGGATCTCCATTGCGGACTTGCCGAGAACGAGCTGGGTACGGGCAAACTGGTTTAACATGGTGCTTCCTTTCTGATGTATGCTGTGATATGAGTGTCTAAACAACTTTTCCACTCATTTATGATTAATCTAACATAGAATGGGGACGATGACAAAGCAGATGTGGGAAAATCTCGTGATTCCAAAAGAGCTGTGAAAAATGATTCCTCATTTTCCACAGCTCTTGTTCCATAGCTCTTGTTTCAATAATTTCGCATTGCGGGAACTTCCTTCAGAGCACCCTCACCGGCGTAAAATCCAGGAAATCTCCGGAAACCAGCCGATAGAGGACCCCGTTGTGATATCCCATGATAGAGTCATGAAAGCGTGCGCTTCCGTGACAGTGCGAGTAGATGACCTGCTCGGCCCCGTATTCTTCCGCCATTCTGGTGAAGGGACTATCCAGCTCCATGATATTGGTCGGCGGGTAGTGGAGGAAGACAATGAATTTCTGATAGCCGTCCGAGCGAGCCGCTTCAAAAGAAATACGAAGTCTCTTACATTCTCTCTGAACAAGCTTCTCTGCGGCCGCCGCTTTCTCCTCATCCCAGCCGATCACCCGGCCACGGGCATTCAGATAAAAGGGTCCTTCAAAAGTGTAGCCTTTACTTCCCACCAGGGCATAATCCTCATAGGAATAATAATTATTCTGCAGGAAGAAAAGTTTGCCATCGTATTCCCGGTTCAGCTTTTCCGTCTTCTTGGCATTCCAGAACATGTCATGGTTACCCCGTAAGAGGATCTTCCTGCCGGGAAGATCTGAGATAAACTGCAGATCATCCCGGCATTGGTCCAGATTTTTCCCCCAGGAATGGTCACCGGTAAGGACCAGGGTGTCCTCTGGTCCCATGAGGCGATTGATCCTGTCTCTGGCCTTTCTCTCATGGTTTTTCCAGACGCCGCCGAAGATATCCATGCTTTTATCCGGCCTCTGAAAGGCAAGATGCAGATCCCCGAGCGCATAAAGCGCCATTCCTCAGCCGGTCCTTACTTGGCAGCTGCGGACAGAAGCAGCATGCAGAATACCAGCGAGAAGAGGGCGACAGTCTCAATGACACCGATAACAATGAAGTAGTTCGCGGTTCCTTTTCCGGTCGCTCCGAGCGCATCTGCGGATGCTGCTGCCGTCTTGCCCTGGAAGAGTGCGGATGCTCCGATGGCTACACCGCCGAAGATACCGATACCGAAGGACAGAGCCGGATCAATGGTCCCGGCCTTCCATGCACTTGCAATGAAGTTCATAAGAAGGAAACCGTAAATGGTCTGGGTCAGAGGTGCACCGGCAAAAGCGGTCATGATGAAGGGAGCCTGCTTGCCTTCTGCATAGCATTTCTTCCATGCTCCAACGGCTGCCTGACCGGCGATTCCGGTTCCAAGTGCTGATCCCAGTGCGGATAAACCAAGTGCTGCTGCCATTCCAACATAAGCGATATTCATAGTTTTTCTCCTTTACAATTTTTACTACTAATTCCTCAGCTGATCCTGTTTTCGGAAGGGATCATAGGCAATACCAGTCCATTCCAGGCCGACCTGTCCCGAGAACTCCAGGACATTCAAGCGAATTCCGTGAACAATGACGGACAGAAAGCACATGACGATATTGATCGCATGTCCCAGGATCACAACAACCATTGCCACAACGATCAGAGGTCCATGCGCCAGGCCGGCTGCCATATTGTTAAAACTCTGAGCAATGGCCAGACCAGCCATGCCCACGGCAAAAAGCCGGATATAGGACATGACATTACCAAAACAGCTGATCGTATTTAAAAAAGATGTGAAGGCACCTCCGAGGCCGGCCTTCAAGCCATCTGCAAAACTTACATCCGGGCTCATTCCACTAAAGAGAACGACCAGAACAAAACCAATCAGGATACCGACTCCGATCGGTCCGAGGGTCAGCTTCTCTCCCAGCACCAGATAGAGAGAGAGGAGATACATGCTGACGATCGTGATCATCCAGCCGATGTCTGATACGAAGCTTAAGTCCTTCGATGCCAGCTTGTTCTTCACGGCAATCAGACTTCCGATCTCCATCTGAATCGCACCGATTGTGAAAGAAAACTTCATAATGGTATTCTGCTGGGCAGCCGCTGTCAGTCCGAAATACTCCGGATAGTTGGCAAAACCCGGAAGAACCAGAGCCTTTAAGAAGGGTACCTTCATCGCCGACTCCATGCCGAACCAGGTTCCCGTGATCGCGCCCCAGATAATGGTCGTGATGGAGAGAACCAAAAGGAGATAAACCGGCGTTGTCATCTTCTTTTTCTTTGCCGCAAGTCCTACGGTAAAGAGAAGAATCAGAACGCCATAGCCACCGTCTCCTATGATCATTGCAAAGAACAAGGCGAAGAACAAGAGAAACCAAAGCGAGATATCCGTCTCCCGGTAGCCCGGCAGGATCCCCAGAATCTTATAGATCGGAGAAATCAGTTTTGTTACCTTGTTATAGCGAAGCTTGGTCGGTATGGCTTCGTCATCCTTAGATACATCCTCGATGGCATAAGCCCAGGCCTCGTCCCTGGCCTTGGCCCGAAACAGATCAAGGTCGTCCTCCGGGATATAGCCTGAGATCCAGACCAGTTTCTCGTCACTTTCTGCTGTCCGGTCCGCCGCCGAATCGTCCTCTGCATTCTGTGCCCGGATCATTTCCTTTCGGATGGCATCCTCATAGAAAGCCGCTTCCCTTAGCAGAGCCTCGCAATCCGAAATCTTCTTCTGATTCTCTTCGACCTCCCGCTTCAGGTCCGAAAGTCCCCTGGCCGGCAGCTGGAATTCATTGGCCGGCAAACCCTGAGGCAGGCTCCCGACGACGGCAATGGTTACTGCCTTCTCAACGGAAGCCAGGCGGATTGCCCGGATCTTCTCATCCTTTTCGATCTCTTCCCAGACCGGATTATCGACCCGGTAGAAATGTAGATCAAATCCTTCTTTCCGAAGCTCTCGGACCTGGTTTGGATCGAAATCTCCCCAGGGAGCCAGCCGCTCTGCCTCTGCTGTATCCGCCTGAATGGCTTCTGTCAGAGTCCGCTTGTCCTCAATGGCCTGTGCTGCCTTCTCCAGCAGATCTTCCAGCGCTTTCCCCTCTAATGGAGCATCCGCTGCATCTTTCTTTCCGTCCTTATCCTTCCCCTTGTCCTGCTTCGGTGCATATTCCTGAAGCTCGGAAGACAATTTGGATAAGTCCTGGAAACGCCTGGCTGCGGCCGGCGATGCCTGTTTCTTTTCCGCAATGTGGAGGAGACCCAGGTCTTTTAATCCTTTGATCAGTTCCCTCTTTCGAGAGACTGTGGTCACGACATGGACCATTTTCATTGTTTCGATCATCGTCCTGCCTCCACCAGTTTCTTCTTTGAAATCTTGCCTCGGACAACTGCGGCTGTCTGCTGATCACCGAGATAGACTCCGATGATCCGGATATTCTCCTTTGCTTCCGGTATCTTGACCTTTTCAAAGAGGTTGACTCTCTGCGATGTGGTCCGAAGTTCCTTTTCCAGGAGCTCGACCTGTCTCTCCAGAGTCGATACCAAAGCATCCAGACGCGCAATCTCCCGAAGCTTTATGACTGCAGTGTCCACCCACAAAGGATAGTCGGATACATTGTAGGCAATGTCCTGGAAGGTCAGTTCCTGAAAGGCCGGGAGCTTGACTCCGGCGACATTTTCCGTCGTGACCAAAACCTGATCCGGCTGAACCAAATCCTCCAGTTTCTTATCCTCCGGAAAGATCTGGTTTTCTGCGAAGACTGCGATCCAGTCATCCAGATTTCCGACCATGGCTTCCCGTTCGGCTTCCTTTGCTTTCAGTTCTGCGTTGACCTGCATGATAACGGACTGCAGCTGCTGTTTCTTCAACTGCAGAGTCGGCAGGTAGCGCTGGTACTGCTTCAGGTGATCTTTCTGCACTTTCTGTTCATTTTTCGTGAGTTTGACCGCCATAAGCTGCTCCTTTACTTAACTCGCCTTCTTAGGCCATCTCTCCTGGATCAGACTGGTCTTAAGACCGGTCTCATTCGGTTCGAAGCAATCCGCCAGAATCTCCCAGCCCAGATCCAGAGCCTCTTCCAGAGGAATGTTCACGCTGAGATTCATCAGCTTGTCTTCGAAGAGCTGTCCGTATTTCAAAAGCTTGTCATCCCAGTCACTCATAGCAAAGCCCATGGACTTCTTCTCCAGGCTCTCCTTGTACTGGGCGTAGAGCTTGATCATGGCATCCATCAGAGCCCGGTGGTCGTCTCTCGTATCACCGTTTACATTCTGCTTCAGACGGGACAGAGAGCCGAAAGGCTCAATGTGGCCGTTCTTCAGATAGAACTGGCCCTCGGTAATGTAACCCGTGTTATCCGGAACCGGGTGAGTGACATCGTCGCCCGGCATCGTTGTAACACCGAGAATGGTGATGGAACCTGCGCCCTCGATATCCACGGCCTTCTCATAACGGGAAGCCAGCATGGAATAGAGATCGCCCGGGTAACCTCGGTTGGAAGGCACCTGCTCCATGGTGATGGCCAGTTCCTTCTCTGCATCGCAGAAAGAGGTCATATCGGTCAGAAGAACCAGAACCTTCTTTCCTTCCAGAGCGAACTGCTCGGCTACCGCCAGAGACATGTCCGGAACCAGGGTGGATTCTACGGTCGGATCCGCAGCGGTATGGATGAACATCACTGTATGGCTCATGGCACCACCCTTCTCCAGTGTGTCGCGGAAAGCCAGATAATCATCATATTTCAGACCCATGCCGCCAAGAACGATCACATCGACCTCGGCCTGGAGAGCGATCCGGGCCAGAAGCTGGTTATAGGGCTCGCCGGATACCGAGAAGATCGGGAGTTTCTGGCTCTCGACCAGGGTATTGAACATATCGATCATGGGAATACCGGTACGGATCATGTGCTTGGGAACGATACGCTTGGCCGGGTTAAAGGAAGGCCCGCCGATATCGATCATATTCTCCGTCAATGCCGGACCATTGTCTCTTGGTACTCCGGCACCGTTAAAGATCCGTCCCAGAAGGTGCTCGGAGAAGGAGACCTGCATGGGCCGGCCCAGGAAACGAACCGGATCATTGGTGCTGACACCCTGAGCGCCGGCGAAAACCTGAAGCGAAACCAGGTCTCCATCCAGCTTGATAACATTGGCGTAGCTGTCCCCGACCAGGGCCAGGTCGCCATTTCGAATTCCCTCTGCACGGACGGTTACAACGTTGCCGACAATGGATTCGATTTTCGTATATACTTTCTGCATAATCCCTCCTATGCCGCTTTCACCTTAGCCTGATACAGAGCGGTGATCTTAGCCTTCTGTGTCTCATACTCCGCTGCATCCCTGGTGATACCGTGCCAATCCAGAAATGCCTGACGGATCTCATTGAAGAAGGAACGGATCTCATTCTTGTCCTCAAGGTCATACTGCTCTGTCAGGATATCATAAAGAAGAGCGAACTCTTCCTTCTGCCGCTCCGGCTCATCCGATGCATCAACCGGATCAAAGGAGTTCTGCTGGAGATAGACCGCATCGAGGAGTTCACCCTTTTGATAGGTGATGTAGTCCTCAGCAGTGGTTCCCTCTTCACCGACGACCTTCATCATCTGACTGACTTCAATGCTCCGGCGTAAGATGGCTCTGGCCTTCTCGACCTTGTCCATTTCAATAATACCGTCATACTTGGACCAGGACTCGGTCGGGTCGATGGCCGGATACTTACGGGCATCGGACCGCTCTCTGGACAGACCGTGGAAAGCACCGACAACCTTCAGCGTTGCCTGGGTCACCGGTTCCTCGAAGTTACCGCCAGCCGGTGAAACGGTACCGCCGATCGTAACGGAACCGATCGAGCCGTCCTTCAGGCGAACCTTTCCGGCTCTCTCATAGAAGGCTGCAATGGTGGATTCGAGGTAGGCCGGGAAAGCTTCCTCGCCGGGGATCTCCTCCAGACGTCCGCTCATCTCACGCATGGCCTGGGCCCAACGGCTGGTCGAATCTGCCAGAAGCAGGACATTCAAGCCCATCTGGCGATAATATTCTGCAATGGTAACTGCCGTGTAACAGGAAGCCTCACGGGCTGCAACCGGCATGGAAGAAGTATTACAAATAATAATGGTCCGCTCCATCAGGGAACGTCCGGTCCTGGGATCCTCGAGTTCCGGGAACTCCTTTAAGACTTCAACGACCTCACCGGCACGCTCTCCGCAGGCTGCGATAACAACGATGTCTGCCTCGCCGTTTTTGGCCTCCATATGCTGGAGCACAGTCTTTCCGGCTCCGAAAGGTCCGGGAACGCAGAAGGTTCCGCCCTTGGCGACCGGAAGGAAAGTATCGATACAGCGAAGCTTCATGATCAGAGGTTCATCCGGACGAAGCCTTTCTTCATAACACTTGATCGGCTGCTTGATGGGCTGGGTGATGACCATGGAGAGGTCTTTTGTTTCTCCAAGACTGTTCTCGATCACGCAGACCGTCGAGCGGACATTATAGCTGCCCTCGGGCTGGATGGATCTGACCGTCCAGTCGGATCCCTTTAAGGTAAAGGGAACCATGATATGGTGGGTGAAGAGTCCTTCCGGAACGGTTCCGATAGTATCGCCGGCAGCGACACTGTCCCCGGGCTTCACGGTCGGGGTAAATTGCCAATCCTTATCCGGGATGGCATCGAGATAGACGCCGCGCTCCAGGAAGAATCCGCACTTTTCCGCCAGCTGAGGCAAGGGGTTCTGCAGCCCGTCATAGATCTGTGTCAGAAGTCCCGGTCCCAGGTCAACACTCATAAGCTCACCGGTAAATTCCACCGGATCGCCGACTTTGATGCCATTCGACATCTCATAAATCTGCATACTGGCAATTCCCTTGGTGATACGAATGACCTCACCCTTCAGCCGCTTCCCGTCGACCAGGATGTAGGCCACCTCGTTCTTATGGACAGGTCCGTCAAATTGGACATTCGCCATATTTCCGTTGATGCCAGATACATGTCCTTTCACTATTTCCATAGATATCTCCTGCTCTTTTTGTATACGAATTTTGGGAATCTAATCTTAAGTAGTTCTTTTGTGATCGATCTCATGTGATTACAAGGATTCTCACGCGATTCCGTAAACCCGCTTCCGTACAACTTCCATCAGCCGACGGAATTCCGCCTCGCCCTTATCATGGACAAAGCATTGCTGTCTCATGAGAAGCTTCAGCTTGATGGCATAACCGAAGAGAACATAGTCATCGAACATATGGAGTCCGACCAATTCATCGAGCGTCCGGAATTCATAATCCAGCATCTCCTTCTCCGCTTCCAGCGGATTCTTGGCATGCATGAGCGTTCCGACAAAGGAAACAATGCCTGCATCTCTTGCTGCCGGAGCCTGAACCGTCTGACCCAGATTCACTGCTCTCTGATAATTCAATTCCTCCATAATTCTGCCATAACTCTCCTGCCACTTCTTAAGAAGCGGCATATCCGAAGAATCCAGTGTCAGCTCCGACAGTTTCCTGTATACTGACTCCGAAACTGCTCCCTGACACAGATCCAGGAATTCTTCATAGGAGATCGGCGGTTCTCCATCACTTCGAAGCTCAGGCAGGCTCGCAACCAGATAATAATACGAAGCCATGCTTCACCTCCTGTCAGATCTCCAGATTCCGGAAATAAGGCATCATCATCTCGGCGATCTCCTCATCCGTACAATCGAAGTAACCAGATCCGTCCTTGGATGCCAGGCGGAAACCTGCCTTCACACCCTTGGTCGGGCAGATGGTCAAGCCCTTTTCGATCTCATCCTTCAGTTCATTCTTCAAAGTTTCCGATACTTCGGCAACTTCCGCCTGATAGTTCCTGGGATCCTCTCCCTGGAGTGCTGCCCGAATCAACTTGCCGAGTGCATCATCTGACAGCTGCTTTTGAACATCTCTTTTTAAAAGCCGTTCAAACTGCTTCTCCACTTCCGTACGGAAAGCAAGCGCTGCATCCCGTCTGGCCTGATCTGCTGAAACCCTGGCGCTTTCCTTCAGCACAGCGATATCCCGCTCTGCTGCCTCCTTTTCGGCAGAAGCCTCTGCTTTTGCCTTCGAAACGATCTCGTCCGCCTTCTTTCTGGCATTCGCAAGGATCGTTTCCGCCTCCGCGTTGGCAGCGTCAACCCCTTCTTTTCGGATCGACGTCACCAGGTCCTGGATTTGTACTTCCATACCTTCCTCCTAACACATACAAAGTCCTTCTTGCTGCATTTTCTGGAATTTCACACCATCAAAAATCATTATAATTAACTATAAATTGCCTGTAAAGGATAAGAATTTTGTGGCATATGTCTATTTTGCCATACAATAGAACCCTTTATCGAATAATGGTATGCAGTCTTGCAGAGAACAGATACCTCTCCCGATAGGAATTGATTTCCTTGACCTGATACTGAATCAAAGCGCCCTTTCCAGTCGTGACCGTTCGTATGAATGGTGCATCCCAGCGGCCAAGCTCCGCTTTGGCTCTCTGGAAGACTGCATGTTCCGAAGATTTCGGATCGCTCAAAGCACGGGCCAGGGATTCCGGATCCAGGCTGCCGGTTTCCTGTAGTGCCTGGCGAAAAGGATCATTGGCATACAGGAAAGTAACCTTCCTGTCATTCGCCTCAAAAATTCCCAAGGGAATCTTCGAAGCGAAATCCATTTTTCCGGCCGTGTGATAATACTTGCCCTCATCGTACTCTTCACTCTTGAACTTCCGGCTTCCGGACTGCCCGACGGCAGCCTCGGACTCCTCCGGCTTACCGAAGAGGAAGCCCTGAGCCTTTTCGCAGCCGATGCTCTTTAAGAATTCATACTGGGCCTCGGTCTCCACCGCCTCTGCCAAAGTCTCGATGCCGATGGACTTGGCCATTCGAATGGTCGATTCCAGGATCTGCATGGATCTGAAATTCAGTTCTCCGATCGGCCGCATATCGATCTTCACGGCATCCACTTCAACATTTCTCAAGGTATTGATCGAATCATGACCCCTGCCGAAGCCGTCGATCCAGACATGGAAGCCAGCCGAACGGAGCCGTCTGATTTCTCTCCGCATCCGATCGACATCCTCTTCAATAATATCCTCCGTCAACTCGATTCGAAGCCGGTTATGGGGTACATTAAAGCAATCCGCCGCATCCACAATCATACTGTAGACATCGCACAACTGGAAGTCCAGGCGGGAAAGGTTGAAGGAAATGGGCGGACAATTATAGCCCCGATCGGCAAGATTCCGATAGAGTTTGCAGCTCTCCCGGATGATGTGCCGATCCAAAAGATGAATCTGCCTGGTACTCTCCAAAGCAGGGATGAAGCGGCCGGGCTGTAAGAAACCAAGCTCCGGACTGTTCCATCTGGCCAGTGCCTCAAGTCCGCAGAGGCTGCCGGTCAGAGTCCTTACCACCGGCTGATAATAAACGAGGATCTCCTGATTCTCCAGCGCTGACTGGAAATTCTCATTGATGAAACGGATATCCTCCACTTTCCGCTCCACTTCCTCATCATAATAACAAAAATAACGGTCTTCGATTTGCCGGATCTGATCCATGGCCATGCGGGCCCGGTCGCAGAAAGCAGAGATCGTGCTGTCATCGTCCGGCTGGATCCGGCAGATACCGACCTTCAATTCCAGCCGAATCAAGCTGTCCTGCTGCTCCATATTCTCCTGAACGATCCGAAGCTTCCTCTCCAGACCGTCTTCCAGGGTCAGAATGCAGAAATGATCATTGGAGAAACGTGCGATCAAAGCACCCTCATAGACCTTCCGCAGGGTCTGACTGACCTTCTTAATGATCTTATCGCCCTCTTCATAGCCCTGCTCAGCATTGAAGAGTTTCATTTTCATGATGTCATAATAGAGAATGACCGGCCTCTGTCCGCCCTCCCGCATGCGCTGGAGAACGCCCTCGGCCTTCTTTTCGAAGAAATAAGAATTGGGCAGAAGGGTCAGGGGATCGTAAACTCCCATGTCATATTCCAAAGCACGGATTACATAAGCCTTGTGATTCTCCCAGGTCGTCGGATGGATCCGTAAAGCCACTTCCAGGTCGGCTTTCCTGCCCTTTACAATATATTCCCCCTTCTCGATCAGATCCTCGAGAGAGATGCCCAGATATTTGAAATATTCACTATAAGATGTGCCCGGATTCAGCGGCCGGCTGTCACCCCAAATCTGGCGAAAAGCCCGGTTGCAGAGATAGACCTCACTCCCATTTGCCGCAACGATTGCCATCGCTTCATCACTTTCCTTCACAAAACGAGCCAGCTCCCGTTCCGTTGACAGGTTCCTGAGCTGCTTTGCAATCAGAAAGCCCAGTAACAGAGCCAGGAATAATCCGGAAAGAATCTGAATCAAGAGATCTGCTGCTGTAAGTCCCCTGTTTCCCATCACAAGATGCAAAATATCCTGCATGATCATCAGAGAAATATAGACCGACAGCGTCAGTCCTCCTGCAATTATGCCATAATGCCGCCTTTTTTCGTATGATAAAGGCTGTTGCTTCTGTTGTCCCGCCGTTTTTTTCGCCATGAAAGACCTCCCTGAATGTTGCCTCCCTTTTCACTCCCCGGGGGGCAGCCTGCTTTCGCCGGCTTTGTTGCCTGAGCCGACTAGTTGCCTGAGCTGACTATGCTATCTAAGCAAACCCATGTAAGTATACTAACACAATACTATGTTCATATTATCGGCGAGTTATGAAGAAAATATTGCGGGAATAATCTTGACATACTCCCACGACTCAAGTCGTGGGAGTCTTTAGATTTACTTAACATCACCGCAGTCTTATAGGAGGGGTATAGTTAAGCTTTTCAAGATTTAACGTCTATTGGATTTCAATACCCACGTACCTACTTTCCAGACGAAAGGTTTATGTCTGAACCTTTATATTTCGTTTTTAGAATCCAAAACATTGTTTCATTGATATATTGTTTGTTTTCATTTCAGTGATAAGATGATCTTGCAGTTCTAAAAATCTATTGAATCCATAGATACATTTATCTCGATCGGGTTTATTTAATCCATGATTACAGTTTTTTAATAGAAATGCACTGTATAGGTCTCTCTGTACTTTATGCCCATCGATCAGTTTATCTCTTTCAGAGAGTTCGGATTTTACATAATCATCCGTTACATGATTGTACTGACTTGCTCTGAATCTTTTCGTGTCTACCTTATATACATCCCCGCCATAAAGAAGAGCTTTTCTTGTGAGAATTGTGATAAAACTTGCAGGTGCCCTATTATTTAGAGATTTGCCAAAACGTTTCTTACGCTTATATTTATGTACCTGCTTAATCGTACCATCTTTTTGTTTGATATCAGATATCTTGTCGTTACGTTCTGTTTTTTTAGATTTACGCTGCAGCCTCTTAAATGACATATCCTCTACTACAAAATTTACGGATTCCTCAAGCAGTCTGTTTATCATTTCTTCGTGAGATTGTTTGATATAAGCTGATTTTTGTCTGTATAAGCATTTCAGCCTGTTCCGGTTCTTCAGGTATGTTTTGGAGTATATCCATTTATCGTGATTCATCTTGTCTATGGTGCCGTCAGGCTTATACTTAGCAGGATTAGAAATACGTTTTGAGATGTCCATACTTCTTAAGAGCTTTTCGATCCGTTTATTATAGTCCTTGCATTTGGGGGCAAGTTCCTTTAGTGTTGCAGCGTTGTCAGATACAGCCGCTACAGTAGAAGTGCCTATGTCAACACCAGTGATATTATATTCATTTCCAACCGTTTTAAGTTTCAGCGGAGCGTCACCTTTCAGATACACGACTACATAATAATGCCATCCATTAGGAAACATCATGCGTTTAATTTCACAGTATGAGATATCAGAATCCAATGCCTCAAGAATATAATCCTTATCTTTAGAGAATCTGCAGTGAATATCCAGACCAAGCCATTCTATAGAACAGGTATCCTTATGGAATTTAATGCCATTCGTATTTGTCTTACCACAAATGGTATTAAAATCACGGCACTTTTTAAAATGCAGTTCCTTGCCATCACCATATAAAATATCCTCTACACCGCGCCATACACGGGTGGACTCTTTCTGTACCTGTTGTGATGATAAGCATTTACGAAACTGTTTGGCACAGACCTTTATGTATGCCTGAAAGGAATATTCCGATAAGCCATAAGACCTTATGATATCAGTCATCTTTTGAGAAAGCTGCTTCTTACAGACTTTATCTTCTTTAGAGCATTTACTTTTCTTAAGAATTTTGGAATATTCTGTTTTGAGGGACTGATATTCTTTATCGCAGGATAGCCTTTTGAGACATTTCTTTGCATGTTTCACAAGTACATTATGGATATGGCTTACTGCACGGAAACGCTTTTCCAAAACCTGTTTATCGTATTCAGTTGTAGACAGCAGCAGCCTTACCGTATGCATTTAATCCCTCTTTTTTTGTGTATTGACATACCATTCTATGGTTTCAGAACTGACATGACCTGCCGTGCTTACAAAATAAGACCGTGTCCACAAAGACGGCATCTTTTTAAGCTGCGAAAACTCTTCACGTAGTTTATGGGATGTAGCACCCTTTATTTGTTTTACAACATCAGGGATACTTTGCTGTGGGTATACACTCACAAACATATGGACATGATCTATATGACATTCCATAGCAAGGATATCTATATTGTGTTTTTGACATTCCACGGCAGTCAGTTCTTTAAATCGCTTTTCGACACCCGGAATATTAAAAATTTTCCTACGATATCTTGGACAGAACACAAGATGATAGTTTATCAATGATACAGTTGTTTTTGTACGTTTATATTCATTCTTCATGTATATATTATAATATGTATCATACACAAATGCAAGCAAATAAAAAGATGATATTCAGTGTTTTGGCTGAAAATATCATCTTTAGCTTAACACGCTTTCATCCCACGGTTAAAACCGTGGGCTTTCTCGCTCACATAGTATTGTAATACAACCCCACTTGCTATTTTACGATAGTCTGGAGAAAAATGCTGACCTCCAAGGCCTGCTTTATCGTAATACGAGACTTTTGCAAAAAATCAGATAGGGAAACCTTCCTTTCTCTATCCGATTTTTGAAAAGTAAGCTGTATTACGATATTTCCCCCATGAAGTCGGCTGACGACTATCGTATTTCAGAAAATCAATACTTATTACGATATTTTCCATCTCTCTAACCTGTGGAAAGCAACAAGCCTGTCTCATCTAGTATTGCTATTCCACGGATAAGAAATTTTTCAGAATGATTGCATCATTGGCAAGAGAACTTGATCAGGCAGAAGCTAACGCAAATGATGCCATCGGCCTCATCCAGACCGAAGAGGGCGCTCTGACCGAGACCCACTCCATGCTTCAGCGTATGACCACACTGGCTACACAGGCTGCGAATGGGACGTATTCGACGTCTGAAGAAGGTAAGACGGCAAGAGACGCTATTCAGAAGGAAGTGGATGAGCTTGCAAACGAGATTACCCGTATTGCTGATAACACAAAGTACAATGGTCTGTCTCCACTGGACGGCTCAAGTACAGTTGCTACATCATATTCTGTAAAAACAATTGGTGGCACAGCAGGTGCCATTATTAATAATACCGATGGTACTAGTGTTCAGGGAGCAACCAATACTTCTTACGTTATCAAAACGGACGGAACAGAAAGTTCAGTAGTCGCGCATTACAGTAATACTGATACGACTACTGCAGCAAACGACTATGTAAACGAATTAAATTCAAATAAAGATGGATATACATATAGTGCTGTAACTGCGAAACCCGGATCAGGAAATGTTGTTGATAGCAAAGGCCAGGCAGTAAACGCTTTCACTACTGGTAGCACTTACGTATTAAAAACTAACGATAAAGGTGCCAATTATACAGTTGTCAAAGAATATACTGCAGATGGTGCTACGCTTGCAAACGACAAAGAAGCAGAATTGACAAAAGCTCAATCATCTACTGGTAAGGCCATTACTCTTCAAGTGGGGCCTACCGCTGGCGAGCAGCTAACCATTAATCAGACTGATATGACTTTCTCTGGTTTATTTGGAGTTAACAATACAGTAAATAATGCTTCAAGGGGAAATTCAGCGGCTCAGCGTGGAGGTGTTAATGGTGAAGCAAACGTTGATGCTTCTGGAAACAAGGTTCTCGATATGAGTTCTGTGGATGCTGCTAATACAGCAATTACTCGTATCCAGACAGCCATCAACAGCGTCTCTTCCTACCGTGCAGACCTCGGTGCTAAGCAGAACCGTCTGGAGCACACCATCAATAACCTGAAGACCACCAACGAGAATGTAACCGCAGCTGAGTCTCGTATCCGTGATACCGACATGGCGAAGGAAATCGCAGCATATACCAAGAACAATATTCTGTCTCAGGCTGCTCAGTCTATGCTTGCACAGGCTAACCAGTCCGGCCAGGGTGTTCTGACTCTGCTGAGAGGCTAATTTAAAAGCCGATTTTTTCAAAGGAATAAGTCTTAAAATTTAGACCACAGGGAGGTTTGAATCCGTTTGGAGTCTGCCTTCCTGTGGTCTTTTCTTTTACGATCTTATAGAACCTGCCGGTCCCGCAGGTAATTTCCGGGACAACCACCACCTGGGAAAACTAATCATCCTGGCGAGAATTATTCTACATATGCCGAATTACTTGTTATACAATCCATTGATATATGGCATAACTTAGGAGGTGCTATGATGGCAGAAATCATTCAAATTGAACCCACAGATCCATTCAAGACAGCACCGAAACGCGTGGCGGCTTACGCCCGTGTTTCGCTGGCATCCGAGCGGCTGCACCATTCCATGCAGGCGCAGGTTTCTTATTATCGGGAGCTGATTCTCAATCATCCCGGCTGGGAACTGGCCGGGATCTACGCCGACGAAGGCATTTCCGGCACACTGACCAGGAAACGGACGGATTTCCAGCGGATGATCCGTGACTGCGAAGCAGGACAAATCGATTTGATCCTGACCAAAAGCATCAGCCGTTTCGCCAGAAATACCGTCGATCTCCTGGAGACGGTCCGTCATCTGAAGGCCATCGGCGTTGAAGTGATTTTCGAGGAACAGCATATCAGCAGCATGACAGAGTCGGGCGAATTCATGCTGACCATTCTCGCCTCCTTTGCCCAGGAGGAAGTCCGGAATATTTCTTCGAATATCAAGTGGAGCGTCCAAAAAGCCTTCGCCGAAGGCCGTCCCCACTCGCGTTTTCCGATCTTAGGCTACCGCTGGGAAGGCTATGATCTGGTTCCGGTTCCGAAAGAAGCGGATGTGGTCCGAGGCATTTTCGCCCTCTATCTCAGTGGTCTCTCCATGCGGGACATCATTGCCGAGGCCAGGGCCAGAGGTTATCGGACCGGAAAAGGCCTGCCCTACAACCGCGGCAGGATCTACAGCCTATTAAGGCGGGAGATCTACACCGGGAAACTCCTGCTCCAGCAGACCTACGTCGCCGATCCCATATCGAAACAAAGGAAGACCAATCACGGCGAGCTCATGCAGTACCGGATTCTGGACCATCACAAGGCCATCATTTCCGAAGAAACCTTTGAAAGCGCCAGAGACATGCGAAAAAAGCGTGCCCATCAATTCTATTTCATCCACAATCACAAACCCTCTGTTTTCACGAAAATGATCCGCTGCAGCTGCTGCGGTGCCTACTACTGGCGGACGACCAACACGAACTCCATCGGCCGGACCAAGTACGTCTACTGGCTCTGTTCTTCTAAGAAATCTCGAAAAAAAACATCCTTCCATTGCCCCTCCAAAGGCCTCCCCGACGATCGCCTCAAAACTGCCCTCGCCCCCGTTCTCGGGCTTGAAACATTCGATGACAATGTCTTCCTCAGAAAGGTAGACCACCTTGAAATGGGCACTTCCATCCTGCAAATCTTCTTCCGCGACGGCAGTCAAAGCAGTCTGAACTGGGAATTTAACGGAAAGGAAGCCCACCATAGATTAAGAATTGGCAAACGGACCGTATGAGTTGATCTGGAACTGGTCTATATTTGGAACAGGAGCATGCGAATGGAAAAACGAATTCGAAAGATCCCTGCGACCAAGAATCTCTATCATAATAAAGAGAAAGCAGAGAAGAGGCGGAGGCGGGTGGCGGCCTATGCCCGGGTCTCGACGGACCACGAGGACCAGGTCAAAAGCTGCCGGGCCCAGGTCGATTACTATACCCGCTTGATCAAGGGCCGGGAGGACTGGGATTTCGTCAGGGTCTACACCGATGAGGGAATTACGGGGACCAGCATCCGGCACAGGAGCGGTTTCCGGAGGATGGTAGAGGATGCCCTGAACGGGCAGATCGACCTGATCGTCACCAAGTCCGTCAGCCGTTTTGCACGGAATACCGTGGATTGCCTGACCACCATACGAATGCTCAAGGAACACGGGGTCGAGTGCTTTTTTGAGAAGGAGGGGATCCGGACCTTCGATGGGAAGGGCGAACTCTTCCTGACCATCATGTCATCGATTGCCCAGGAAGAAGCAAGGACCATCTCGGAAAATTGTACCTGGGGACAGAGGAAGAGATTGAATGAGGGGAAAGTCACGATTCCTTTTTCTTCTTTTCTGGGTTTTATGCGGGGGCCGAACGGGGAACTTCTGGTCGATCCCGGGGAAGCGGCCATCGTCCGAAGGATCTACTCGGAATTCTTGTCCGGGCGGACCTGTTATGGAATCGCGAAAAGCCTGACAAGAGACGGGATTCCAACGCCCATGAAAAGAAAGGTCTGGAACCCGGAGACCATCCGTCATATCCTGACCAATGAGAAATACAAGGGCGATGCCCTCCTGCAGAAAAGCTTCACCGTAGACTACCTTACGAAAAAACGGAAGGTCAACCAGGGGGAGGTTCCGCAGATCTATGTCGAGGGAAATCATGAAGCAATTATATCGCCGGAGATGTTCGAGAAGGTACAGGAGGAAATGAAGAGGAGACATCGCGCGAAAAACCGCTAGCGTCTCCATTTTTTACGTGAAAAAAATGCTACTTCCCCCTGTCCATCTATGCTAAGATAACTCCATGAAGAAAATTACACTCGAAGAGCTTCTGAAAGGCAAACAATCTGCTTCCTACCGGGAGCAGTATTTATATGTGACCGGACTGATTCGTGACGGGAAGATCCTCCCCATGAAATCCTCTGAAAGTAATGGCAAGAACCCGGCTCTGCCCCTCCGCTTTTGGCTTGTGACACCCGAAAGAGATGACCGGCGCTACCGGGACGAGCTGTCCTTCGAACTGGATCCCAGGATCGTACCGGACTACTACCTCCGCCATATGGCAGTCTACGAAAAGGACCGGCCCTTCGTTCTACAGCTCAGCGACTATCTTAGAAATCATAGTGAAGACCTGGAAACCGAGATCTCTGAGAACGAGCGGAGCTTTGCCATCTGGCAGAGGGAGAAATTTCTCCAGAAAGGCGCAGGCTTTCGCATCTTAAAGAATTGCGGGATCGACCCGTCTCTTCTGTCTTTCTATCCGACCTCAGAACCCCTTGCCTATTACTCGGCAGACCGAAGTGCCGGCCAGAATATTCTCATGATTGAGAACAAGGACACCTTTTTCAGCATGCGAAAAGCCCTTCTGAACGGAAGGTCCGAGATCCTGGCCACCCCGGTCGGTACCCTGATCTACGGCGCCGGCAAAGGCATATGGAAAAGCCTCGATGATTTCGAACTCTGCGTTGAACCCTATATGAGAGATCCGGGGAATCACTATCTCTATTTTGGCGATCTGGACTTTGAAGGCATCGGAATTTATGACAAGGTACAGGAGATCTTCCGTTCGGCCGGCCGGGACATCGCTCCTTTTACTGCCGCCTATCAGAAAATGCTGGACAAGGCAAAAGCCTTTGGCATCGACCATCTTCCAAGGACAAAGATCAACCAAAACCACAATATCCGGGATGAGTTTTTCACTTGCTTTTCATCGAAGACAGCCCAAGGGATGCGAACCATCCTGGAAAGCGGGCGCTATATCCCGCAGGAGATTCTCAATATCCTGGACTTTTAACTCGCTAAGGAGAAAACATGCATTACGAATTTCTGGATCAATTCGCAAGAAGAATGAAGTATGTCGGCAGATATGCGGTCCTTCTTCGCATGAGCATGAATAAGCAGACCTGGAAGCAGTACGGATTCGATGATAGTGATGAAGAGATCAATCTGCTTTTTTCTGTTCTCCTCTATATCATGGAACAGTCCTTAAAGGATGAAAACTGTACGGTAGACGACATCGCCGCCTTTATCGATGACCTGAACACTTCTTATTTCCGGAAAGAAATTGGCTATGATGAGTGTCGCACTCTTTCCGACTTTATCATCAACGTCATCCTGTCAAACGAGGGCCAGAGCATGTCTTTTCATGGTTTTGATTTCACCGAAAGACAGTACCGGGATCTCCCCGTGAGCTTCGTCAATAACAAAGTCGTCTATACCGACGGCGATGTCCGGAGGACTTCCTACTATCTCACAGAGGATGGCTATAATCTGGTTTTGTCCACACTGGAAATCGAGGACAATCTGAAGCTCACCGTCCATGAGATGATATTCGAACTGCATTTAAAAAAGCAGAGCTATGATAAGGCCGTTTCCGATATTCGGAATGTCTTCCAGCTCTTGCAGATCCAGCTGCGAAAAATTCAGGAAGCCATGGTTCGAATCCGGCGGAATGCACTCAACTATTCTGTGGAAGAATACCAAAAGATCCTGAATGAGAACCTTGACACGATCAGTGAGACCAAGGACAAATTTACGGCCTACCGCCGTCAGGTCCGCGAACGGTCCAGGGAAATGGAAGAAATGGACTTGAATGTTCAAAGGCTTACAGACAAGGAAAGCAAAACACTTGCCAATCTGCGCCAGATCGATGATTACCTGAGTCGGGCCCTGGATGAGCAGCAGAAGATCTTAGAGTCCCATCTCGATCTGAAATCCCTCTATACCCATGAACTGGAACAGCTTTCACAGATGTCTATGATAAGGCGGTTTTCTTTAACAGCTGACCTCTATGACAAGGTTCTCGATGATCCATCGGTTCTGGACCGGATGGACATCTTCTTTCGCCCCCTGTTCCGTCAGAATCCGGAGAAAATATATCTGCCGGACAAATCCTTTGCCCCACAGCGTCCCATTCGATCGAGGGTGGCTGAGGAAGACGAGGAATGGATGGATCAGGAAGCCGAGGACAATCAGGCAGAAGAACGAGAGCGGATCCAGGAAAAACTGGCATTGTATCGTAAGAGCGTGTCTGCTCTGATTGGCGAAGCTATCCATGGACATCTGGAAGGTCTGACCGATCGGGAAGGCCACAAGAGATTCGCTGCCACCTGTTCCCTGCAGGAATTGGCAGATAAATGCTCAAACGATCCGGATCTGCAAAAAGCGATCATTCCGGATGCCGACAAATTCAAGGAGATCATGGTGGAATTCCTGAAAAGCAGGACCTTCGATATCGATGAACTGCAAAAAGAACGAAAAGAGAATCTCCAGGAAGAAGCGAGAACATTCTCTTTGTCAGAAATATTGCTCGATCTGGCTGATGAAATGAAAGATCACCGGCTTTATCAGGTCGAAGCCATGAAGATTGATGATGGCAGTATTGCAGAATTTCGAGGTGTCCCTTATGGAGATGACATGAATGTCGATATCCGCTGCTCCAATTGTCTGATTCGCATTCGTTGGGAGGATTCGAATGGATATCCCAAGCCGGAATAGAAGCCTGAGAGCAAAGCGGTTTCCACAGAGACAGCATACAAGAACAAAACGAAAGATTAATGGAAATCAGACCATACACGGGAGGTTCGGTCATGGCATATGATATGAAAGAGATCCGGCTGAGCCAGGAGATTTTCGTACGTCTCCTGGAAAGCCACGAGCTCTGTGAGGAAGATTCCGGCGAACTCTTCGACGCCTATACAACGAGTGAAGAAGTTCAGAATCTGACCAAGTCTCAGGGTGATGCAATGGATGCAGATGTCGAGCAGTACGGGGACACCATCTATCTCATTCCCCGCGAAGACAATCATTTCCTTGGCTATTCCAAGGCACAATTGAAGCAGGAACTCTGCCGGGCCAATGCGACAGACAAGGATTACTATTTGAGCCAGTTTGTGATCCTTACCCTCCTCACTCTCTTCTATGACGGCCAGGGAGCAACCGCTCACACCCGCGACTTCATACGGGCGGGTGAATTGCAGAACGTGATCTCAGAGCGACTTCGCGAGGGGGTGAGTCGGTTCAATGAAGAGGAAGAAAGGGAACATGGTCTATCTTTCTCAAATATGCAGGAGGCCTATGAGCAGCTGCGCTCGGATGAACGCGGCTCCCGGGCTCGTACGACCAAGGAGGGCTTCCTCTACTACATCCTGAAATTCCTGGAAAAGCAGGGGCTCATCGACTACATCGAGAAGGACGATATGATCAAAACGACGAAAAAGCTGGATCAGTTCATGGACTGGAACCTTCTGAACCAGAACAATTACCAGCGGGTTCTCCGCGTTCTCTCGTCTCTGGAGGAAACGAAGACCAAGACCAAAAAGGAATCAAGTGCAAAGGCCAGTCAGAGGGAGGAGCAGTCATGAGTAAAATCAACCGTCTCAGGATCATCAATCTAAAATACAATCATGATTCCATTCAGGTTGGAGACGAAAGCTTTGACTTCAATGGCCAGAGCACCCTTCTGACCCTTCGAAACGGCGGCGGTAAGACCGTTCTCGTCCAGATGATGATGACGCCCTTCGTTCACAGGAGGTATCGCGATCTCGCAGACCGGCCCTTCGCATCCTATTTCACAACTTCCCGCCCGACTTTCATTCTGGTCGAGTGGAAACTCGATGGCGGCGGTGGCTATGTCCTGACTGGCATGATGGTCCGCCGAAATCAGGAGGCAGAGTCGCCGGAAGAACTGGACATCACGAATTTTATTTCCGAATACCGGCAGAGCGATCCTCTGGATCTCGCCCATATTCCCATCACGGAGAAGACGGCCAAGGGCGAAGTCCTGAAGGGCTATGCCCAGTGCCGTCAGCTTTTCGATAACTGGAAGAAGGAATCCGGGACTGCCTTCTTCTGCTATGACATGAACCAGCCCGCCCAGTCCCGCCAGTATTTTGACAAACTGGCCGAGTACGATATTTATTACCGGGAGTGGGAGGCTATCATTCATAAGGTCAATCTCGAAGAATCCGGCCTGTCCAATCTCTTCTCGGACTGCAAAAATGAGGCCGGTCTGACCGAGAAATGGCTTCTCGACACCGTTGAGAAAAAGCTCAACCGGGGCAGGGATGCCATGAAGGAATTTCGCTCGATCATGGGGAAATATGCCATCCAGTATAAGGACAACCAATCCAAGATCAAACGAAGGGATACGATCGAGATCTTCCGCCAGAAATCAGAAGAAATACAGACCCAGGGTCAAGCCTGCCATGCTACCGAGCAGGACTTAAAGCAGCAGGAAGACGACATTGCCTGCTTTCGGGACAGTCTCCGGGATCTTCTGGAAAAACAGACCGAGAAGGAGTCTGCCCTTCGGATGGAGGAGGAGACCATTGCCAATGAAGTCACGCTTCTGCATTATCAGAAATTCTCCGCAGAGATCGTCCGAAACGAAAAAGAACAGACGGAAAATCAGGCGGAAAAAGACGCTTTGGTGGAGAAAAGAAATTCCCTTTCCAACGAGCGTTCCCGGGCAGAACGAAAGCAGCATCTCTATGTCTGTGCCAAACAGCAGGAAGAACTGAATGAGGCCATAGAGGATCTGACAGAGACGGAAGAAAGCCTTCGTCTCCTTCGAGAAAAGACCCGGGATCTGGCCCCGGAGCGAGAAGAAATCGGAGGTAAACTCGCGGGTTTCTATTCTGTTAAGATCAAAATGAAGGAAGCGGCACAGGCCGAGGCCAAAGAGACTCTCCAAAGACTGGAGGCGGACCGGCTTTCTTCCAAGGATCAGGAAAGCAAGGCGGAATCGTCCCGCCAAAAGCTGGCCGGTGAGCTCGGTGTGATGAAGGAGCGGATCCGGCGGTTTGACGAATCAGAGGAGCGGTTCAACCGCCGTTACCGGGCCTCTCTTTCCAGGAATATTCTGGGAGAATATGAAGAGGGCCTTCTGACAGAAGTCTCCCTGGCCTGGCAGGATCAGAAGAAGAAATTGGAAGAGGAAGGTCGAGAAGCAGCGGCTGCGAAAACAGATGCTGAAGGGGAAATGGAAGCCTGTCGGCGCAGACTGGAAGAGATCCGCCGGAACAAGACCATTCAGGAAGAAAACCTGCGCCAGTCGGAAGAGAAAAAAGCAGCATTTGAACAGGAACTCTCGGAACGAGAAGAGATCCTCCGCTATTTCGGCATTCCTAAGGACAAACTTTTTGACACAAAGAGGATCCTCGAGGCAGCCGATGCCAAACTCCATGAAATCGAAGAGATCCGAAAGAACATGGCTGTGAAGCTGAGCCGTTTGGAAGGCGAATACCGCCAGCTGAACGGCGGTGAGGTCGTCGAATTGTCCGACGATTTCCGCCATATGCTTGAAGAAGCCGACATTCACTATCTCTATGGCATGGAATGGCTGGCAAAAAACAAGAATACAGAAAGTCAGAACCGCCGCCTGGTCTGCCGGTATCCTTTCCTCCCTTATGCACTTCTGATGAGCGCATCAGAAGCTGACCGGCTCCGCCATCTCACCATAGAAACACATACTTCCACCCCGATTCCTATCCTGATCCGGGAAGATCTGGTCGATACAAGGGAAGCAGGGGGAAAAAAGGAAACCGCTGCAGAGGAATCTTATGTCATCGATTTCGATCATGTAAGCTTCTATCTCTGTTTCAATGATGCTCTTCTGAACCGGAAAAAGCTCCAGGAAACGATCCGGGAAAAGGAGCAGGAGATTCAACGCATGAAGGATGACGCAGCTGTAAAAGACAGTGAATATCATACCTACTACGAACAACGTGGCATCATTGCTAATCAGAAGGTGTCCCGTGACTCCTATGATGCTCTGGTATCCGACATCCAGTCTCTTCAGGAAGCCATTGCCACATCCTTGTCGCGGATAGAGGAAATGCAGAAAAGGATCGAAGAAGATTCCGAAGAGATCAAAAAAGCGGAAGAAACCATCCGCGAAAAGGACCTTGCCATTCGAAAACTGACAGACCTTCTATCTGATTTTGAAAAGCTCTGCAGCGATTATGGGGAAACCCTGCAAATCATGCGCCAGCGGAACGAAGCCGTAAAGCGTGACCGGGAACTTGAGAAAGAGATCTATGATCTGAAAAACAAACAGGAAGAGCTGGAATCCTCCATTCGGAAAACGGATGCCTATCGAAGCACTCTGCAGATGGAGATGGAAACCCTCCGCCAGGAAGCTTTTGAATTTGCCTCCTATCAGGCTTTGGATGGGAATCTGAGGGAAGAAGAAGCTGCTGCGCTGCGGGCGCGTTACGATGTGATCACCTCCGGTGTCACAGGGGAGCAGAAGGAACTGGAGAAGAAGGTCAAACGGCAGACCGCACGGAAGCAGAAGAAAGAGAAGGAACTTTCCGGCAGTGCCAAAGAATACGGCTTTCAGGAAAAAGACTGGCGGGAGATTCGCTATGATCAGATGGAGGAACTGCGCCTTCAGAAGGAAGCCGCTGCCCTCCTGGAAGAAATGAATCAAAGACAGGCGGAGATCACCGTTTGCGAGAAAAAGGCCGGTGCCCTGGAGGAGAGAAAAAAGACCATCCTCTCGAATATGCAGGATATGACCGGAAGGGCCGAACCGCTTTTGGCATCCGAGATTCCCGTTATCGATTATGACCGGGCCATCGCAGACAAGAGACATAGCCAGAAGATCAAGGCCGAAGAAAGAGAGAAAGCGGAAAACCGTCGCCGGACCTATGAGGAGAACCTTACTGCCCTGGCGGAATTTGACGAATTGACAAGAAAAGAAGATAACCCTCTGGACGACAGCCTTTCCGGCATGAGTGATGCCATGATCCGTAAGCATCAGGGCGAACTGAAGCGGGACTATATTGGACTCCAGGATACCCTTCGGAAAGAACGGGAGAAGATCGGCCGCACGATCAGTGAGATCATGCGAAGCGAGGATTTGCAGGAAGACTTCTTCCAGAAGCCTCTCTCTACCCTCCAGTCACTTACCGGATCTGCGGAGCAGCTTTTAAACCAACTGCATATCATCCTGACTTCCTTTGATCAATTGATTGAGAAACTCATGGTCGACATTGCCCTGGTGGATAAAGAGCAGGCGCGGATCACAGAGATCATGGAGGATTATCTGCACCGGGTCAATACAGATCTCGGAAAAATCGATGATAATTCGACGATCACGATTCGGGAACGTTCGGTGAAAATGTTGAAGATCGGTACTCCGGATTGGGATGAAAACCAGGCCATGTATCAGATCCGTCTGCGCGATTACATCGATGATGTGACCGCTCACTGCGTCGCCTTGCTGGAAGAGAATCACAATATTGAAGAATATTTGGGGTCCAGGATCACGACGAAGGCTCTTTACGATGCTGTTGCCGGGATCCGAAATGTCACCGTGCGTCTGTATAAAATCGAAGCAGAACAGGAATATCCGATCACCTGGTCAGAAGTCGCGAAAAATTCCGGTGGAGAGGGCTTCCTCTCAGCCTTCGTCATCCTGACCAGCCTTCTCTATTACTTAAGGCGAAACGACAGCGACATCTTCGCAGACCGGAAAGAGACGAAGGTCCTCATCATGGACAATCCTTTTGCCCAGACCAATGCCTCGCACCTCTTGATTCCTCTCATGGAAGTCGCCAAGAAGAGCGGGACCCAGTTGATCTGCCTGACCGGCCTCGGCGGAGAGTCCATTTACAACCGCTTTGACAATATCTATGTCCTGAACCTGTATTCATCCAGCCTGAGAAGCGGCATGCGCTATCTGAAAGCGGAGCATGAAAGAGGCAGTGCAGACGAAAGCATGATGGTATCGAATGTACTGGTGACCGGGGAACAGATGAGTTTGTTTTAGCGATATTTCCGGCATAAAGTAAGTCCTCAATCACCGGTACCTTTTCAGGGTACCATATTTCTGCGATGATATCTCTATTTATTGACGAGTTGCACGACTTGCAAAAGTTGTGCAATGCTATGAAGGAGGTATTCGCATGT
>NZ_JBJYZD010000005.1:0-172266 GCF_046263795.1 Porcibacter vitabionis
GGATATGTGCGTGTAGCTCAGCTGGATAGAGCACTTGGCTACGGACCAAGGTGTCGGGGGTTCGAATCCTCTCACGCACGTTTGGAAAGGAGATGCAAGAGCATCTCCTTTTTTTATATTTCGGGAAATGCAAATACTTCTCTCTTTTCTTTGGATTTCCAACGTTATCTGTTCTTTATTTATGGTACAATTCACTTAACCAAAAAGGAAATAAGAACTTTTAGATATCTTTTATTCATCAGGAGGAAAGATCATTATGAAGAGTTTTGATTATGTTGTAACTAACCCGCTTGGAATTCATGCTCGTCCTGCTGCGAGAATCGCCCAGGTCTGCATCGGTTATAAGAGTGAGGTAACCTTATCCGTTGATGGCGCTGAAGCCAATGGTGCGAATGTACTTTCGATTCTTCGTCTGGAAGCCATCAAGGGATCGACCCTTCATGTGGAGGCGGCAGGACCGGATGAAGATGAGGCACTTCAGGCTGTCCGGGCTGTTCTCGAAGAGGAGCAGCCCAAGGGAAAGAAGGCGGATATCCTTAAGATTGCCTTCTTCGGTACTAAGAGCTATGACCGGATCTTCTTCAGTGAACTGGCGAAAGACCGTGGAGTCGGTGCTTACAATGTCGATATCAAGTACATCAAATCTCGTCTGACAGAGGAGACGGCTTATCTTGCGAAGGGTTACGATGCGGTCTGCATTTTTGTAAATGATGAGGCTCCGAGACCGGTCATTGAAGAATTACATGATGTCGGGGTGAAACTGATCCTGCTCCGCTGCGCCGGATTTAATAATGTAGACATCGATGCTGCATCGGAATATGGAATTACGGTTCTTCGTGTTCCTGCTTATTCCCCTTATGCGGTCGCAGAGCATGCCATGACGATCATTCAGGCTGCGAACCGGAGGATCCATAAGGCCTATAATAAAGTCAGAGATAATAACTTCGCCCTGAGCGGACTTCTTGGAGTGGATCTCCATAATAAGGTTGCCGGTATTATGGGCACCGGCCGGATCGGCGTCTGCATGGCGAGAATCTGCAAGGGCTATGGCATGACGGTTCTCGGCTGGGATGCATTTCCAAATAAGAAGCTTGAGGAAGAGGGCCTTCTTACCTATGTGAGCAAGGAGGAACTCCTGCAGAGGGCGGATCTGATTTCTCTGCATGCGCCTCTCATCATGGGCGAGGGCGGAACCCATCATCTGATCAATCGTGAGACCATTTCCCTGATGAAGAAGGATGTCATGCTGGTCAATACCAGCCGTGGCGGTTTGATCGATATTGAGGCTCTGATCGAGGCTTTGAAGGAAGGACATTTCCACGCGGTTGCACTGGATGTTTATGAGGGCGAGGATGCTAATGTCTATACGGATCATTCCGAGGATATGCTTTCCAGCGATGTCGTTGCAAGACTAACGATGTTCCCGAACTTGATCCTGACTTCTCACCAGGCTTTCTTCACCAGAGAGGCCCTGCAGGCCATCGCCGCAGTCACCATGGAGAATGCGAGAAACTTCAACGAAGGCCTTCCTTACGGGGCCGCTGAGGTGAAATAAAGACCGTCCGGATACACTTCATCGCTTTAATGAAGTGAAACTTATTCAAGTGAAAGACGTCATCCTATAAGAAATATTAATAGATAATTGCGAACTTATTACCACGAGCCGCCGGCAATATGCTAAGATAGAAAAAAGTTTTTGCAGATGAAAACTTTTCAGCTGTCATGGCATATGCCGGCGGCTCGTTTCATATCACTTGTTAAGTCATCTGCGCGGGAGGAAAAAGAAAATGTGGAGTTCGATCAATCAAATCTTGGCCAAGATCGATAATGCTGTCTGGGGAGTTCCTCTGATGGCTCTGATTCTTGTAGGCGGTGTCTTACTCACCATCCGAACCAGGGGTATCCAGCTTCGAAGACTGCCTTTGGCGATCCACTGGGTCTTCCATAATGAGAAGGACCAGGAGGGTGAGGTCTCCAGTTTCGGAGCCCTGATGACTGCTTTGTCAGCAACGATCGGTACCGGAAATATTGTTGGTGTTGCAACAGCCGTTGGAACCGGCGGACCGGGAGCTCTCTTCTGGATGGTTCTGGCAGCCTGCTTTGGAATGGCAACCAAATATTCGGAAGCACTTCTGGCTGTAAAATATCGTGCGGTTTCCAAAGACGGAAAGACACTGGGCGGACCTTTCATGTACATCGAAAAGGGTATGGGCAGCCGCTGGAAATGGCTGGCTAAGCTCTTTGCTTTCTTTGGCATGTGTGTTGGTCTGTTCGGAATCGGCACCTTTTCTCAGGTCAATGGTATTGTCAGTGCGGTCAATAATTTCTTTAATCCGTCCGGAGACAAACCCATTCATCTTCCCGGGATCGGAAACTACAGTATGGTTACGATCCTTGCTTCTCTTCTGGTAGCCGTATTGGTTGCACTGGTTGTAATCGGCGGCCTGCAGAGAATTTCGAAGGTTGCTTCTGTTGTGGTTCCTTTTATGGCGATTACCTATTTTGTTTTCGGCATGCTTCTGATCCTGTTGAATATCACCAAAGTCCCGGCGGCTTTTGTTTTGATCTGCAAAGCTGCATTCGCACCCAGGGCTTTCACCGGAGGTATGGTCGGGTCTATGTTTGTTGCTATGCAAAAAGGTATTGCCCGGGGTATCTTCTCGAATGAAGCGGGTCTCGGATCCGCCCCGATCGCCGCTGCCGCAGCACAGACCAAGGAGCCGGTTCGGCAGGGTCTGGTCTCCATGACCGGTACCTTCATCGATACGATCATTATCTGTAATATCACGGGTCTGTCGATTGTTCTGACCGGTGGCTGGGAGGTGAAGGGACTGGAGGGCGTTGCCATCACAACTTATGCTTTCCAGAAGGGACTTCCGTTCCCGGAGCAGTTCTCAGCATTTATTCTGATGCTTTGCCTGATCTTCTTTGCCTTCACAACAATTCTCGGCTGGGATTATTACAGTGAACGCTGCATCACCTACCTCAGCGGGGAAAAGAAGAAACCTGTGAAAGTCTTCCGCTGGCTTTATATTTTAGCTGTATTCGCCGGCCCTTATATGACGGTTTCTGCAGTCTGGACCATTGCAGATATCTTCAATGGCCTAATGGCTGTGCCTAATATGATCGCTCTGTTCGCCCTGTCTCCGGTCGTTGCTTTTGAAACCAGGGACTTCTTCGCAAGAAAGAAACATCTGGAGTGAGACTTATCGTAATAGAAGGCAAAATTGAAAAATACGATAGTTCCGAAGCTCACCGAGGCAAGATTCGAGGGCATTTATCGTAATAGAAGACAAATGTAAAAAATCCGATAGTGAACTCAAGGTTTCACTATCGGATTTTTGAACATCAAGCTGTATTACGATAATTGCCAAGTTGTCTCTATTTCTCAGCCTTGGCTCCCACAAAATATGGAAGTGCAACGAAGCAGACACCGCCGATGATATTTCCAATCGTGACGGCAAGCAGGTTATGCAGCCATCCGCCGAAGGAGACGGCTTGGCCGGCCGGATCAAGGAGGGCCAGGGTCAGCTGAGTCATGTTGGCGATGGAGTGCTCAAAACCGCAGGTAATGAAGGCGAAGAGGCACCAGAAGATCATGATCAGTTTTGCGCTTTCGGATTTGCATTTAAATCCGCACCAGACAGCAAGGCAGACCAGAATATTACAGAGGATACCGCGGATCACAAGCTGTAAAAAGGGAGCGGACATCTTGCCTGCTGCGGCAGTTGCCAGAAAGATCTGGGCAGGCTCGGTATAGAGACCGGAGAAATGGAAGAAGACTGCGAGTAAGGCAGAACCGGCGAGGTTTCCAAACCAGCAGAGGACAAGAAGCTTTAAGGCATCTGCAAAAGAAATCTTCTTCTCAGTCAATCCGGCGGTCATCACCAAGGTATTTCCGGTGAAAAGTTCTGCACCTGCAATCACAACGAGGCTCAGGGCAATACCGAAGGCGCAACCCATGACGACCTTGGTTGCAGGAGCTCCTTTCATGAGGCCGCCGATAACATTGATCAGGATATTACCAAAGCCGATATAGGCACCGGCCAGCATGGAATGGATGAAATATCCAACGGGGCTTTTCTTCAGGAAGTTAACTTTGTTTTTTGCGGCAGAGGAGACTGCCTGATACGTTTCTCCGTACATAGGATTGCCTTTCTGTTCATGTGAAGATTAATGGTCACCGATATAGGTGAAAAGATAAGCAAGGTACATAACTTCAATTTCAGATTATCATAAAAAACGACAGAAGTATACAGAAAAACTCCCTTAGCAAGCCCCATTCCGGTAAGCTCCCATTCTGGTAATATCCCATTTCAGTAAGCTCCCATTCCGGTAATATCCCATTTCAGTAAGCTCCCATTCCGGTAAGCCCCATTCCGGTAAGCCCCATTCCGGTAAGCCCCATTCCTGTCTGACTCCATTCCGGCATGCCCTATTCCAGTAAGATCCCTTCCGCTTTCACTTGCACAAAGTGTCCGCGGGCCTTAGAATATCAATAAATAAGTAAGCTACAGGAGAATAAGTCTTTGATCGAAGAGAAGAGACAAGTGGAAAAATTTATTCTGATCGCAGTAGACTATGGTCAGGACTACCCGCCGGAGAAGTCATTGGATGAGCTTTCCGAGCTTTTGAAAACGGCCGGAGGAGAAGCAGTTTTTCGGGTCATTCAGAAGTTAGACAATCCTTTTCCCGGGACTTACCTCGGAAGCGGTAAAATCGAAGAGTTGAAAGCCTTTCTTCATGGCGAAGAGGAGGCAGGAAATCCAATCACAGGGGTTCTTTCCGATGACGAATTGTCGCCGGCTCAGATGGCGAATCTGGAGCAGATCCTGGGCGTGAAAGTCCTGGATCGAACCAGTTTGATCCTGGATATTTTTGCCCGGCACGCCAAGAGCCGGGAAGGAAAGATTCAGGTGGAAATGGCCCAGCTCTCCTATCAGTCTTCCCGCCTGGCCGGATCCTTCGGTATGGCCTTATCCCGTCAGGGCGGCGGAATCGGCACCAGAGGCCCCGGAGAGTCCATGCTGGAAACCGACCGCCGGGTCATTCGAAACCGCATGGCAAGGCTTCGAAAAGAGATCCGGGACATGGAGAAGTCCCGGGATACCGGCCGAAAGATGCGCCTGCAGAACGGGATTCCTGTCATCGCCATTGTCGGTTATACCAATGCCGGGAAGTCCACGCTCTTAAACCGCCTGACGTCTTCGGATGTCTTAGAGGAAGATCAGCTTTTTGCAACGCTGGATCCGACCACACGGACCGGAAAGCTCATCGATGGTCAGAAAGTCCTTTTTACGGACACGGTCGGCTTTATCCATAAGCTGCCTCACCAGCTTGTCGATGCTTTTCACTCGACTCTGGAAGAAGCTTCCTATGCTGATATCATCCTCCACGTGATCGATGGCTCGGACCCGGAGTGGCCCATGCACCGCCAGGTCGTCTATGAGACCCTCGATGAACTGGGGATCCGGGGCTGCCCTGTGATCACGGTCTTCAACAAGGCGGACCTTCTGGTGGAGCCTCTGCACGGGTCCGACGGAAGGGCTGAGCGGACGGTCTCTATTTCAGCCAAAAGCGGGCAGGGCCTGGACCGCCTCATGGAAGCGATCGCAGATGTCTTGAATGATCAAAGAGTGCTGATTGATCGGACTTTCTCCTATCAGGACGGGGCGAAGATCAACCAGATCCATCGTCAGGGCCAGGTGCTTTCTCAGGAATACAGCGAAGATGGCATCCATATTCGGGCCTACGTTCCCCGGAGTCTGTCAAATTTGGAAAGGACAAATTCGTGAAAGAGTTAGAGAAAAACGAGCGTTATTCCTATTCTTCCATCGGTCATCCGGCCTCCAGAAACCCCGAGGGCTTCTACTATTGCAGGGCGGTAGAGAGCCTGATGGCGGATGATTATGTCCTCTGCAGAGACTGCCCTTTGTATGGAGGGAATCATGCTTTGGGATTTCCCGAATGCTGGTATTATGATCTGGATCTCGAAGATGCGGAACTGATTGACCCGGAGGAGTTCTGCCAGAGAGAACATTCTTTGGTGGAAAGCGGCCTGATCCCGCATTTTCCTTTTTTCTTAACCGATGCAGAAGCACAGCGGCGTTTCGGCCTGATGGAAAAGGCGATTCAATTTGCTGCCAAAGCACATCTTGGACAGAAGAGGAAGGGAAACGGCTTGCCCTATATTTGTCATCCGATCGAAGTCATGATGCTTGTCGCAAGGATGACGCCGGATCCGGAGGTCGCGGCAGCAGCAGCATTGCATGATACTTTGGAGGATACGGATACGAGGGCGGAGGATATCCGGGAGCATTTTGGCGACCGCGTCCTGGCTTTGGTGCAAAGCGAGAGCGAAGACAAGAGGCCGGAGATGTCCAAGGCGGAATCCTGGCAGATCCGGAAGGAAGAGACGCTTGCAGTAGCAAGAAAGGATGGCCGTGACGCGAAGATCATCATGCTGGCGGACAAACTTTCAAATCTCAGGTCGACTTACCGGGAGTGGAAGATCATCGGCGATCAGATTTTCGACCGCTTTAATGTGAAAGACAAGGCCCGACATGCCTGGTATGCAAGAGGCTGTATGGAAGTCTTACAGGATCTTTCGGATCTGCCCCAATACCGGGAATTCTGCCGGCTGGTGGAAACCATATACTCCTGAGCTGTGGAAATGAGTTTTTTGCACGGGAACAAGCAGGTAATGATGAAAACAGCAAAAGGCATTGGCAATCCATAGGAAGGATCCGAGGCACTCTGGCTGCTATCATAAAAGAAAATAAAAGGAATAGAATTCATGAAACAATGGACATTAATGGCACCCTGTCACTTCGGTCTGGAGGCTGTTTTAAAAAGAGAGATCTATGATCTCGGATATGAAATTTCAGAAGTACAGGATGGAAAAGTCCTTTATACGGGAGATCCGGAGGCTTTAGTGCTCTCTAATATTCACCTTCGGACTGCGGAAAGAGTCCTTCTGGTTGTCGGCCGTTTCCGGGCAAGCACCTTCGAAGAGCTTTTTCAGGGCATCCGCAATTTGCCCTGGGAGGATTATCTGCCCCGGAATGCCAAATTCTGGGTCACCAAAGCTTCCTCTGTCAAAAGCAAGCTCTTCAGCCCTTCGGACATTCAGTCGGTCACAAAGAAGGCCATGGTAGAGCGGATGAAGTCCTATTATAAGATGGACTGGTTTCCGGAAGACGGGTCTTCCTACCCGGTCCGCATCTTTCTTATGAAGGATGAGGTGACCGTTACATTGGACAGTTCCGGTCCTTCTCTTCACAAGAGAGGTTATCGGACGGAAACCGGAAAGGCGCCGATCTCGGAAACTCTGGCAGCAGCCCTGATCCTTCTGACTCCCTGGCATGGTGATCGGATCCTGGTGGATCCTTTCTGCGGCAGCGGGACCTTTCCCATCGAGGCAGCCATGATGGCTTGTCACATGGCACCTGGTATGCGGAGGCATTTTACGGCGGAAGACTGGACCAATCTGATTCCGAGGGAAATGTGGACCGAGGCCAGAAAAGATGCTGAGGCAGAGGTCGATCTTGACATAAAAACCGATATCCAGGGCTATGATATCGATGGAGATGTGGTGAAGATCGCCCGCCAGAATGCCAAAAGGGCCGGCGTCGACCAATTGATCCACTTCCAGGAAAGACCCCTTTCTGAGCTGCATCATCCCAAGAAATACGGTTTTATTATTACCAACCCGCCCTATGGAGAGCGGTTGGAGGAGAAGGAAGCCCTGCCTCCCCTCTACCGGCAGATCGGTGAAGTTTATAAAAGACTGGACGATTGGTCTATGTTTCTCATCACGTCTTATGAAGATGCAGAGAAGTATATCGGAAAGAAAGCGGCCAAAAACCGGAAGATTTATAACGGCATGATCCGGACTTATTTCTATCAGTTTCCGGGTCCAAAGCCTCCGAAGAGATCCGGACAGGATAAGGCGGTGAGAAAATGAAGTTTCGTGCACGTTTTCTGATTTTCTTTTTGGTGATCGTGCTGGCCATCCTTCTTAAGAATTTTTCTTCGGATGAGCGGATCGGGACAGTTACGGCCTTCCGCGGAGCCCAGCTGGAATCCGGCGTTTTCAACCCTCTCATGGCCGGAAACGGCAGGCGGGCCGGCCTTCTTTCTGTCAAGATCGACAAAACGACCTATTCCAATCAGGGGGGAGAGACTTTTTTAAATACAGATCAGAAAGTGATGGCCTCCCTGCATTTTGTCCGGGATGTCTTTTCGGCGAGCGCATATGCAGATGCGGATGGAAAGCTGACTCTGCAGAGGAATAATCAGATCTATACCTTTCAAAGAGGGAAAAAGAAGGGGAGCCTTCTTAAGACTTCCGGTCGGAAAGGGTCGGCGGAGCAGGCGGAGAAGATCACCCTCGACCTGGCGCCTCAGGAATACAACGGCAAGTACTATTTCGGCATGGAGGATCTCTGCAAGCTTTTTGGCTATGGCTATCAATTTGATTCTGCATCCGTAACGGCATATCTGGATTCGTCCACAGCAGTAGCAGCCAGCCTTCCCAACAGATATGATCTGAGGGATAAGGGACGAGTCTCGAAGATCATGGACCAGGGAAAGCTTTCGGCCTGCTGGTCCTATGCGGCTTTGTCGGCCTTGGAGTCTTCGCTTCTTCCGGAAGAGTCCCTGACCTTTGATCCCAAGGATCTGGCCAACCGCAACAGCTACGGGATCAAGGATACGGATGAGGGATCTTATATGGTGGCTGTCTCCACCCTCTTGTCCTGGCAGGGGCCTGTCAAAGAAGGCGGGACGGACATCGCCGGTCATCTTCAGGAAGTCCATTTCTATGACCAGGATGATATGGATGATTTGAAATGGGCGATCTTCAAGAATGGCGGCGTGTCCACTTCTCTCTATGTCGAAGTCAATTCCTCGGATCTGTCCAAGTCGGATTTCTACAACAGCCGGACGGATTCTTATTGTTACAGTGGAAATAAGAAGCCGAATCATGATGTTGTGATCATCGGCTGGGATGATAATTACGATAAGAGCAAATTCGCTTCCAAGGTTCCCGGCAACGGGGCCTATATTTGCCAAAACAGCTGGGGAAGCTCCTTTGGAGACGATGGGGTCTTCTATGTCTCCTACTATGACACCAATGTCGGAAACTTCGCCGTCTCCTATGCCAAGTTTGAGAAACCTGAGAATTACGATCACATCTATCAGTCGGATCTCTGCGGGGAAGTCGGGAAGATCGGCTACAACCAGAACACCAATATGGCAGCCAATGTCTTTACGGCAGCAGAGGATGAGGACCTGCAGGCCGTCGGTTTCTATACGACGGGAAAGGATACCCAGTACGAGGTCTATGTCGTGGACCGGTTCGAGAATACGGGTTCTCTGGCGCAGAGGAAGGAGCTGGCCAGCGGCACCCTGCATGACACTGGATTCTATACGATCCCCCTGCAGGAGAAGGTGTCGATTGCCAAAGGCCATCGTTTCGCGGTTCTGGTGGCTCTGAAGACGCCGGGGACCAGCCACCCGATTGCCATTGAGTATAAGGGCAATGATATGACGAAAAATGTAGACCTGTCCGATGGTCAGGGATATATCAGCGGAAATGGCCTGGATTGGGAAGATGTAGAGAAGGCTTACCAGGCCAACCTCTGTCTCAAGGCTTACAGCAACCGGAAACAGAGTGATGAGGAATGAGAAGGAGACAGGAATAGATCATGAAGATTATATTTGCAACAGGTAATCAGGGAAAGCTGAGGGAGATCAGGGAGATCC
The DNA here is from genome assembly GCF_046263795.1 of Porcibacter vitabionis. Lineage (NCBI taxonomy): Bacteria > Bacillati > Bacillota > Clostridia > Lachnospirales > Lachnospiraceae > Porcibacter > Porcibacter vitabionis. The sequence continues at coordinate 9,769 of NZ_JBJYZD010000005.1, forward strand.
TCGGAGGTCCGGGGATCGAGATCCTTTCGATGAAGGAAGCCGGTGTGGCTTGTGATCCGGAGGAGAATGGGTCTACATTTCTGGAAAATGCCTTTATTAAGGCAGAGGCCGTAAGAGAAAAGTGCAACGCTTCAAGGGATTCTTCCTTACAGCAGGCCCTGGTGATGGCGGATGATTCCGGCCTTGTGATCGATGCCATGCCGGAGGAACTGGGCGTAAGATCGGCTCGCTTTATGGGGCATGATACGGACTACCGGCTGAAAAACCAGGCTATTCTGGACCGCCTTTCTGATTTGCCGGAGGAAAAGCGGTCGGCCCGCTTTGTCTGTGCGATTGCGGCTGTTTTCCCGGATGGAAGGAAAGTGGATGCGGAAGGTGTGATGGAGGGTCGGATCGCCCATGAGATCGCAGGATCAGGCGGTTTCGGCTATGATCCCATCTTCTTTTTGCCGGATAGGAACTGCACGTCTGCAGAACTTACGGAGGAGGAGAAAAATGCCATCAGCCACCGGGGCAAGGCTTTGCGGCAGATGAAGGAGAAGCTGACAGGATCACTGTAAGGGTGGGTCCAAAGTCCGGCTATGGGATCGGCAGGAGAATGGTATGAGACCGGAGAAAAACGGATGGAAGCCGGGCGATTGTTGAAGAAATAGATGAGGCCGAATCGAAGGCGTGGAGATAGAAGGGAAGAATATGCGCATTCTGATTGTAAGTGACAGTCATGGGGACCGGAAGTATATTGATCAGGCCATAGAACGGGTGGAACCGGATATGATCTGCCATCTGGGCGATGCTCAGGGCGATGACATCCATATCCAGGCCATGGGAAATTGCCCCCTCTATATCGTGCGGGGAAATTGCGACAGTGACCTTTCTTTGCCTCTGGAGGAGACTTTCGACCTGGAGGGGCACCGGGTCCTGATGGCGCATGGTCATTACTTCGGGGGATCTCCTTCTACGATCGAGGCAGGGTTACGACGAGAGGCCGAGAAAAATCACTGCGACATTATTATGTATGGCCATACCCATATCCCGGTTTTAAGGGAAGACCCGGATCTTACGATCTTAAATCCGGGCTCCATCGCAAGGCCACGACAGGATGGCCGGAAGCACAGCTATATTGTGCTGGAGATTACGAAGAAAGGAGATTTCCTTTATAATCTCTGCAGTTTGTGACACTCCACGGCTAAAGCCGTGGAATTTTCTCGCCCACATGGGTGATAAATCACAGGGCCGGATGGCGGCCCGCCCTGGTCGGGTTTTCCGCAATGAGACCGCTTCGATAGGCACTGAGCAGACATTTCAGATCTTCCAGTCGTGCTTTGAGGCGCTGGCCGTTGTCGGTATCGCGGATGAGAATTCGTTTGGGAGCATTCATGGCGATGATTTGATCACTGTGGATGTCTCTCTCGTTTTGGATGGCATCTTCTTTCGAAGTAAAGGGCTCATGGGCAACCAAATGCATACCATAGGAATTGTAGATCAGGGTGTAGCCGGCAATTCCGGTCTGCTTCTGATAGGCTTTTGAGAACCCTCCATCAATGACCAGGACTTTTCCATTGCATTTGGAAGGGCTCTCACCCTTACTCTGCAGAACCGGTACATGGCCGTTTACAATGTGGCCGTCGCTGCCAAGACCGAATTCGCTCAGAACCCGGTTCATGATAGCTTCATTGTCCATCAGACGGTAGTAGGGATTCTTGATTTCCCGGTGAGTCTCTTCATCAGCGATGAAGTATCGTTCAAAGGTGGTCATCCTGTTTTTTCCAAAGAGCGGCGATCTCGGGCTGGACCAGATCCAGTACATAATATCGCGTCCCTTCTGTCTTTCCTCTTCATCTACGGCAAAAAAGGCCCGCCGGACATATTTCTCCAGCTCATCATAGAGAGGCTTTCCGGAAAACTCATGCCCATAGACATTGACTTTCATGAAACGGCCGGATTCATCCAGCGGAATGCAGCCATGATAAAGGAGATTATTGTTGTAGACCTTGTAAAGGCTGCCCTTGTTCAAAAGGAACTGCATGTGAGTCTGGAGCTTATCACATTGTAGAAAAGCGGTCTGCATGCGGTCCATGACATATTCCTCTTCCTCTGTCAGGCGATAAGGATCCTTGGGATCTATGGTTGGAAAATTGTTATCCAGAAGGGGATATTCTTTCCCGTCTAGATTGATGGTTCCCTTGTCATAATTGATTTTCTCCAGAAGGCAGCGATCCTCCATCTGAAATTCCGGATGACGGTGGAAAAGCTGCCCTTCCAGCTTGAACTGGATGATGGCGATGGCCTTGTGCATCTTCCGGTTCAGGCTGTCTTCTTCTTCGGTCAGAACGCTTCCTTCTACATCCTTGGTTTTAAAGAGGCTGCAGGAATCGTTCCTGTATTGGTTCAGAGCCAGGGCTGCCAGAGGAAGCATGTTAATGCCATATCCGTCCTCGAGGATATCCAGATTTCCGTATCGGGCCGAGATCCGCATGATGACAGCAATGCATTCCCGGGAGCCGGCGGCAGCGCCCATCCAGGTGATGTCGTGGTTGCCCCAGCAGATGTCGAGGGAATGGTAATGGAGGAGGCGGTCCATGATCTTGTCCGGACCAGGACCGCGGTCATAGATGTCGCCGAGGATATGCAGATGGTCGACGACCAGACGCTGGATCAGATGGCAGAGGGCAGAGATAAATTCCTCAGCTCTTCCAATCTCGATAATGGTATCAATGATGGCATTGTAATAGGCTTCTTTATCGGTTATTTCGGGCTTTTCGGTGATCAGTTCCTCAATGACATAGGAGAATTCCTTTGGCATGGCCTTACGAACCTTGGAACGGGTATATTTCGATGAGGCTCGTTTGCAGATCTCAATCAGGCGGTAGAGGGTGATCCGGTACCAGTCGGACATATTCTGAGTGGATTTTCGGATCAGGTCCATCTTTTCCCTGGGGTAATAGATCAGAGTCGCCAGGGAATTTTTGTCGGATTCGGGCAGAGTCCTGCCGAAGACATCATCGATCTTCATTTTGACAGCGCCGGAGCCGTTTTTTAAGACATGAATGAAGGCTTCATATTCACCGTGGATATCTGTAATAAAGTGTTCTGTGCCCTTGGGAAGGTTTAGAATCGCTTCCAGATTGATGATTTCTGTGGATGTACTTGCTATGGATGGATAGAGCTCTGCAAGAGTCAGGAGATACTTCATTTTTAATTCCTGGCTGTCATTGGTATCGCAGGCCGATTTCTGTGCTTCTGATCGGTCTGGCTTCCTGATATCTGATCCGTCCGGTTTCCTGATTTCAGATCTGTCCGGCATTTCTGATCTGACCGGCTTCCTCATTGGTTTTGACATGATTTCCCCCGAATCCAAACCGGATTGGATTTATCCGGTTTTATCTTTCTCATAATTCCTTATGTGTAGTATATTCTTACCGGTGAGGCTCTGCAAATGAATTTCGACTGAAATACTTGAACTTGACTTTTCCCTTGATCCATCCTGAATTGAAAAAGCTGCTTCCTGTGCAGGACGAAGGCAAGGGTTGAAATAAATCAATGAAAAAAGTGCTTGACATGAATTCTCTATTTACGTATAATAACACTTGCGTTTCGAGTTATGGCCAAACGCCAATCAGTTCGGGGTGTGGCTCAGTTTGGCTAGAGCACCTGGTTTGGGACCAGGGGGTCGCAGGTTCGAATCCTGTCACCCCGATGCATTTATTCTATATCATTTGTGATATGCGGGTGTAGTTCAATGGTAGAACACCAGCCTTCCAAGCTGGATACGTGGGTTCGATTCCCATCACCCGCTGAATCGGGATCAGTGATCAAGCTCAAGTTTTCGCTTAGGTTTCTCCTTAAGAGATTTTAGATTCCGTCCCGTTTGCAAAGTCTAGTCGTTGAGCGTTTACACATCGGGCTTTGCTTCATATATGTGTTCGTAGCTCAGCTGGATAGAGCACCGGCCTTCTAAGCCGGTTGTCCGGGGTTCGAATCCCCGCGAGCACATTGATCGCTTCTGGCGATTACATTATGGTGGGTATAGCGCAGTTGGCTAGCGCGTCAGATTGTGGCTCTGAAGGCCGTGGGTTCGAGTCCCATTACCCACCCTGTTGCTATAGCAACAATGGGCTATAGCCAAGCGGTAAGGCACAGCACTTTGACTGCTGCATTCGTGGGTTCGAATCCCGCTAGCCCAGTCAATCAAATAACCGACTGTGGTTGGCCGCTGGCAGAATATGAGTGGCATTAGCTCAGTTGGTAGAGCACCTGACTTTTAATCAGGTTGTCGGGGGTTCAAATCCCCCATGCCACACTTAAGATGGAACGTGTGAAACTTTTGGTTTCACACGTTTTTTTATTTTCTTTCCAAAATCCGATAGTTTCGGGCCTGAGTCTGGAGAAAGTTATCGTAATAGAAGCTGCTTTTCCTTTATCACCCTCTGCCGCTTCATGACACTGTAATAAACCAGGATCACATAGACCCCGGCGGTCAGCCAGGCGGTCTGATGGGTCAGACAGATGGCAGTGAAACCGAGCCGTGGAACCATGGTCAGGGCGAAGACAGTCCGTGCAATCATCTCAATCACACCGGATCCGACGGCACGCCCCGGGTAGCCCATCCCCTGGAGAGCCGGCCGGAAGACATTGACCGGCGTCACCATGAAAAACATGAATCCGACATAGGTCAAAAAGCGGGAAGCGATCCTTAGAATCCGGCCACTGTTGGCCTGATTTGTTGAGAGAAAGAGGGATGCGGTCGAATGGCCCGTCAATGCCATCAGGGACCCGAAGATCAGCCCGTAAAGGAGGCCGAGCAGGGCGGCAGACCGGACTCCGGATCGAATGCGGTCCGGCTTCCCGGCTCCGAAATTCTGACCGACATAGGTGGCCACGGACGAAGAGAGAGCGACATAGGGGCACATCACAAACTGTTCGACACGATCCCCGGCGGTATATCCGGCGATATAGAGACTGCCCAGGGCATTGTTTGACGACTGCATCACCATACTGCCGATGCCTGTAATGGAGAATTGCAGTCCCATGGGAAGCCCCATGACAAGAAGCTTGGCGGCGACATCTCCGGACAGGATACGATTTTCTCTTCTCGGATGCAGGATCTGCATTTTTCTCCAAATATAGACCAGGCAGAGGAAACCACTGAGAAGCTGAGATGTAATAGTCGCGATGGCAGCTCCGGCGCAGCCCCAGTCTAATACAGCAACACAAAAGAGGTCCAGGAAGATATTAATGATAGAAGAGGTCAGAAGGAATAGGAAAGGGATCCGGCTGTTTCCTACCGCTCGAAGAAGAGAAGCCTGCAGGTTATAAAAGAGGGTAAAAGGAAGCCCAAGGAAAATAATGCGGAGATATAGAGTCGCGTTTCCTGCTATCTCATCTGAGACGTTCAAGAGGTGAATGATCTGGCCGGTGAGGAGAGCCGTGGCACTTGTCAGGACCAGGGAAATCCCCAGGGTCAAAAGAATGGCATGATAGAGGAAGGTGCGCATTTTTCCATAGTCTCCCGCACCGAATTGTTGGGCAACCGGAATGGCAAAGCCGTCGCAGATGCCACTGCAGAAGCCGAGAATCATGAACTGAACACTGGTGGAAGCACCGACAGCGGCGAGTGCATTGGCCCCGAGGATCCGGCCGACAATGATGGAGTCCGCCATGTTATAGGTCTGCTGTACCAGCTGGCCGAGAAGAACCGGAAGCATAAAGCGAAGGAGGAGCCGAACCGGGCTTCCCTGGGTCATATTCTGTACTTGATTGGAAGACTCTGACATGTGTGTTTCCTCTGATATAACATAAGACATAAACTTTCGACTTATTATAACAGTTTAAGAGGAGGATTCCTCCGCCTTTTTTTCATAAATACAAAAACCAGCCGGCGTCTCATGAAGACGCCGGCTGGTTCTATCTTATGATCAATTTCTATATGATGATTCTTGTCAACAGTCTGGAAACCACACTTAATAAAATAATTGTTGGATCATTTCTCCAACCGAAGCTTGGAAACCAACTGGTTCATCATTTCTTCAACTGAAGCTTGGCAACCAGCTGGTTTATCATTTCTTCAACTGAAACTTGGCAACCAACTGGTTCATCATTTCAGCCTGAGAGGAGAGCTCTTCACTTGCAGCTGCACTCTCCTGTGCTGTTGCAGAGTTGGTCTGTACGACAGAGGAAATCTGATCAATTCCCTGAGTGACTTCGGCAACCCCGGCATTCTGCTTCTTGGATGCCTCGGAAACCTGAGCAACCAGACTGTCGATTTCGTGGAAGCTGTTTTCTACCTTATGCAAGGCAGCAGCGGTTTCTTCTGTAATGGTAGCACCCTTTTCGACAGCGCGGATCGTATCTTCGATGAGATGAGCCGTATCTCCGGCTGCATCCTGAGATTTCTTGGCCAGGTTTCCAACCTCGTCTGCGACAACGGCAAAGCCCTTGCCTGCCGAGCCGGCCCGTGCTGCCTCGATGGAAGCGTTGAGAGCCAGGATATTGGTCTGGAAAGCAATATCATCAATGGTCTTGATGATCTTATTGATCTCACCGGCCTTGGCCGTGATTTCCTGCATTGCCTCTGACATCTCCTGCATCTTTTGGTTGGAGAGAGCAACATCATCGGAAGAGGATCGGCTGATGGAAGCTGCTTCCATACTTCGGTTGGCGGTCTCCTGGATCTGAGTGGAGATGTCATTCATATTCGTAGACAGATCTTCCAGAGAAGCAGCCTGTTCGGTAGATCCTTGAGCAAGAGCCTGGGCACCGGATGCTACCTGAGAGCTTCCGCTGGAAACCTGATCGGCAGCAGTCCGAATGTCGCCCATGGTGTCAGACAGCTTGTCTGTGATCTCTACAAGGGAATCATAGAGGGGCTGGTAACCACCGACATAGTAATGACGCTTTACATCGAGGTCTACATTGAAATTGCCACGTGCCATCTCATCCAAAACACGGGACAGGTCGTTTATAATATGGCGGAGACGGGACATCAGGTGGGAAATGCCGGTTACAAGATTTCCGATCTCATCCTTGCCCTGATAGTTCAATTGGATATCAAAATCACCATCGATAACCTTATCTGCAGCCTGGCTGACTTCCTTCAGAGGCGCGAGAGCTTTTCGAAGCAGACTGACGATCAAAACGATCAGGAGGAGTCCGATGATAATGCCACAGATGACAACCAGATTCGTCAGCATAAAGGTGGCATGATTATATTCTTTCATCGGGACGGCTGTCTGAATCCACCAGGTTTTCTGTCCGGCATCGACCGGGGTATAGAAACGCATGACCTGACCAGAGGAAGAACTTGTCTGAATATTGAATTCTTTACCCTTGGTCCACTGCTTGGAAATCTTATCGAAGGTGGTGGAGTCTACGGTCTTACTGAAATCCTGGCCAATGACTTTCGTATGTGTGCTGAAGAGAATATTTTGGTGCTCGTTAATCAGATTGACATAAGCGTTAGGATACTCCGGCATACGTACTGCGATGGTCTGGAAGACATCGGCTTTCAGATCTACTTCGACGACACCCATAAATCCGGCATCTGTTATGATGGGATAGTAGGCGCTGATCATATTGACGCCATCTTCCTTGTAGGCGTTGGTAAAACCGGCTTTGGCTTCACTTCCAAGGACCTTGGCCGGCTTATAGTAATCTTCTTCGGAGTAGGAACTGTAAGCCAAATTTTCAATGCTGTTTTCCTTCAGATCTTCCTTGTTCAGATAGGGCGCATAGACCTGGGCGGAAGTAGAAAAGGCACCCGGCTCGAAGAAGACACCTGCACCGACAACATCCGGGTTATCGGATACGACCTGGAAAAGGGTATTGATGATGACGCCTTCGGCATCAAAACGACTTGCCGGAATCGGAGCGCCGGTCAGGCGGCTGATATAGTTTGCACTGACAGCCTGAGGCTGGCCCTGAATCTCACCCTGGGTTGCCCAGGAAGCAGTAATAGCTGAGTCCATGCTGTCAGGCTCAGCATACATTTTTTTCAGAGCCTGCTGAATTGTGTTATTGACACTATCGGTTGTCTGTAAGGTCGTCTTGACCTGATTGCGGTTTTTCTCGCTGATGTTAAAGAAGAGCTTGTTTGTCGACTGACGAACCGAACGCGCAACGACAATAGAAACTACGGTATTCATTGCAAAGAAGGAAAGTGCAATGACAATCGCACAGATCAGGGCAAGACGAGCGGCCAGGCTGTGAAAACCGGAGGACTTGCTTTTCCTCCCTTTGCTTTTTTTAGAGGCTGCAAGAGATGCCTTCTCTGATGCTTTCTTTTGTTCTTCTATCGATATTTGTCCGGATTTACTTTGTTCAGACCTGGAGGACTCCGTCTGGGTGGACGGATCTGCCTTCAAGCGCCTTTTCTTGAATGCTTTCATAATAAATCTCCTCACCTTAACAATGATTACAGAGAAATATCGTCAGAAAAGGGTGAGGAGATAATGAAAAAAATGTTAATTTTTCTAAGAATTTTCTATGTTTCTTGTGGATATTGGTGGAGATCACTCGTCACCGAAGGTGACACCCATTAACTTGGCATCTTTGATCACTTCGCCCTCCGGATCGACATATTTCAGCTTTCCTGCGCTTTCTGCGAGAGGAATAGAAGTGATTTCTCCGGCCTGACTTACAACGAGACGGCCGAACTTCTTATTCATGATGAGCTTTGCACCTTCAATGCCGAAGCGGGTGGCATACATTCTGTCATAGGCAACCGGGGATCCGCCTCTCTGGGCATGTCCGATGACTGCAGTGCGAACCTCGATATCAGGAAGTATTTCTGAGAGCTGGTTTGCTATTTCTACGACAACGCTGGCACCGTTTCGGGCCGCCACCTTGGCCTTGTATTCTTTCTTGGACAGTTTGGCGTCTTCCTTGGAGATGGCACCTTCCGCGCAGGCAATCACAGTAAAATTCTTGCCGATTTTCTGCCGCCTTTTGACCCTCTTGGCAACCACGTTGATGTCATATGGTATCTCGGGCAGGAGAATAATCTCCTCGCCGGCGGCCAGACCTGCTGCAAGTGTGATATGACCAACCCTGTGCCCCATGATCTCTACCACGAAGACACGGGTATGGGATTCTGCTGTTGTATGGATCTCGTCCAGATTCCGCACGGCAACATCAATGGCAGACTGGAAACCGAACGTATAATCGGTGCCGTAAATATCATTGTCTATGGTTTTCGGCAGTCCGATGACATTCAAGCCCTCTTCGGACAGCATATTGGCGGACTTCAGAGAACCATTTCCACCCAGAACGCAAAGCGCATCCAGCTTCAGCTCCTGATAGGTCTTTTTCATGGCAGAGACCTTGTCAAAACCATCCTCAATGACCCGCATTTTCTTAAAAGGGCAGCGGGAAGTGCCGAGAATGGTGCCGCCCTGGCTTACGATGCCGGAGAAATCGCGCGGCGTCATCTTGATGTAATCCTTATACATGAGTCCGCGATAGCCGTAACGGAAACCGATGATTTCCAGATCCGGAATATTATTGTAGAGAGTCTTGGCCAGTCCCCGCATGGTTGCGTTCAAAGCCTGGCAGTCCCCGCCGCTTGTCAGAATACCTACCCGATATGCCATAAGATGCTCCTTTCTCGGAATGAATATTTTCCCGAAATCTTATTTGCCTTTTTCATCAGACCTATTGTTCAGCGTGAATCCTGAGAAGAAGTATTCCTGAGAATTCAGCTTTTCCTTCTTGTTCCGGACCTTCCGGTACTTGCCATCAGATCCAAGCTCACAGGCCTTGACATTATCCTGCAGCATAATTCGGAACATGGACAGGATCTTATTCCGACAGCTTTCATCGTAGATCGGTGCGGCAATTTCAACTCTTCGCTCTAAGTTTCTCGTCATGAGATCCGCCGATGAAATATAGACCGCGGGATTCTCTGCACCGAAGATATAGATCCTGGAGTGCTCGAGGTAGCGGCCGACAATCGAAATAATATGGATATTATCCGTATAACCCTGTATGCCGGGCGTGATACATGAGATGCCACGAACGATCATATCGATTTTGACGCCGGCCTGGCTGGCCTCGACCAGCTTTTCAATGACGGGCTTACTGGTGACAGAATTACATTTGAAACCAATATAAGCAGGCTTCTTCTGCTTTGCCTTCTCGATTTCCTGATCAATATAGGAAAGGATACGGTCCTGCATGGCATGCGGGGCAACCATTAATTCATTGATATGACGGATGGTCTGCTCCTGAGCCAGATGATTAAAAACGGTATTGGCATCCTCACCGATGGATCTTTTGCTGGTCATGAGGCAAAGGTCGGTATAGAGCTGGGCCGTTTTCTCGTTGTAATTTCCGGTACCGATCTGAGTGATATACTGCACCCTGTCGGTTTTATCCAGATAAGTAATCAGGCAGAGCTTACTATGTACCTTATAGCCGTTCAGGCCATAGATGACATGAGCACCGGCCTTCTCCAGAGCTTTGGACTGTTCAATGTTGTTTTCTTCATCGAAACGGGCACGGAGCTCGACAAGAACCACCACATCCTTGCCGTTCTCAACCGCACGAATCAGAGACTTGATTACCCGGGAATTCTTGGCAACCCGGTAGAGGGTCATCTTGATACTGGCAACGTTGGGATCTGTTGCGGCTTCATCCAGAAGACGGAGAAAAGGCGACATGGATTCGAAGGGATAAGCAAGGAGGATATCATGCTTCAAAATCTGCCGGATCATAGGAGTCCGGTTTTCTACCATCGTGGAATTCTGCGGAAGCAGAGGGTGGTAGAAAAGCTCCGGATGGCTTCCTCTTAACAGGTCACGGATCTCTCCGAAGAAAGAGAAGTCCAGGGGACTTTCGGACAGGAAGAGCTGTTTGTCTTTCAGATCCAGGAAATTCGCCATCATGGAGAGCTCCTGTTTTTCTAAACCCGGCGTATATTCCAGTCGTAAGGGGTGGAGCTTCCTCCGCTTCCGAATCAGATTCTCCATCATGGACCGATAATCGTCGCTGTCCTCCATTTCGTCCTCATCGATATCGGCGGATCGTGTGACACAGATAACGCTTGCGGCCTCTACCTTCTGATTTCGGAAAATCTGAGGCAGGTAATGCGTCAATACGTCTTCCAAGAGAATCAGAGAACCGTCTGACAGATGGATGAGCCGCATTTCTTCCGCATGGACGATTGAAACGATGCCGAGCTTCCGCTTGCCTTTTTTCGTGGTCAACTGGGCTGCCAGATAGAGGTCGTCATTATTTAAGAAAGGAAATGGCTGACGGCGGGAAATGATCTGTGGAGACAAGAGGGGCAGTATCTGGCTCTCAAAATAAGAATCCAGAAAGGCTAAGTCTTCTTTCCGCTCGATTTCATCGAAGGAAAGAAGACGGACACCATATTTCCTCAGCGCTTTGACTGCTTCTTTATAATAACGGTCCTTCTTCCTGTTCAGAATGCGGATGCGCCCCAGAATGGCATGAATCTGCTCTTCAGCCGTCATATAGGTCTTGTTTTCCCGTTCGGTCGGATAATAAAGCATCTCGTCATAAAGAGAGCCGACTCTTACACGGAAAAATTCATCCAGATTGGTTTGATAGATCGAGATAAAAGACAGCTTCTCAGCCAGGGGGACATTCTTGTCCTTAGCCTGCATGAGAACGCGGTCATTGAATTTTAACCAGGACAGTTCACGGTTTTCTCTGTAAATTGCTTGATCTTTCATAATCTTTCTCCTGCATACTCCCGGAATTGTATTTGATGCTGACAGACTGAACGGATTGCTAGCCATGCAGCATCGTGTTTATAATATATTATGACACATACTAGATACAAGAGGTATGAAAATTCAGTAGATTTTACAGATTCTTTACAAATGGTTGACAGTTCATCCTGCAGTCATACAGAAAGGAAAGAAACAATATGCGAATCATTTTCATCAGACATGGCACGCCGGATTATACAACAGACTCCCTGACTCCGGTTGGAAAGCGCGAGGCGGATGCTTTGGCTCTTCGGACTGCACGATGGACAAATATAGACCAAATCTTTATATCTCCTCTCGGCCGGGCACAGGAGACTGCGCAGCCGACCCTTCAGATCCTGAAAAGAGAGGCAAGCACGAAAGACTGGCTGCGAGAATTCCCGCCTCAGATCGAAGATCCATCGACCGGAGAGACCCATGCAGCCTGGGATCTCATGGCAGAGGATTTTACCGCGGATCCGGGGTATTTGGATCCGGACCGCTGGTTTTCTTATGGGATCTACAAGGATCGGCCGGATGTGGAGAAAGAGGCCGAAAAAGTTTGCAATGGCCTGGATCAAATCCTTGAAAGTTATGGATATCGCTGGCATAAGACTCCTGATTCCAAGTTCGGTCGTTATTTTGACTTCACGGATCCGACCGGCCATGTGAATCCGGCAGAGGCCGGGGATATCATGCTCCATGGCACGAAAAATTACGAGATCCGGGATCGTGATGATGAGAAGACCGTTCTCTTCTTCTGTCATTTCGGGGTCACTTGTGTCATGCTGGGACATCTTCTGAATATCTCTCCCGTGATCCTCTGGCATGCGACTTGTATTCCGCCGACAGGGATCACGGTTCTGAATGCAGAGAAACGCCTTCACAATACGGCAAGTTTTCGTATGCAGTGTTTAGGAGACGTTTCCCATCTTCATGCCATGAACCTTCCTGTCTCAGGATATGCAGCTTTCTCCCCGGTTTTCCAGGGGTGAGGTGGAGAAAATCATCAAAGGATCCCCACCTGGTTCTGCCCCGTGGGGGATTTTTGATACCCGAATCATAAGAATCATTTCCTTTTATAAGAAAATTGTTTTTGCACATTTCCAATCCAATGGCTTTGCTATGATTACCAATAGAGGCAAAAAAGTTCTTTTCACCAGATCAAGGGAGGATCATATGATTTCACAGGTTCCGACAAGAGGCAAGCTTTTATACGGAGGCGATTATAATCCGGAGCAGTGGCTGGATCGGCCGGATATCCTGGCAGAGGATATCCGCCTGATGAAAAAAGCTCATGTGAATGTGGTTTCCATGGGGATCTTCTCCTGGGCCGCTTTAGAGCCGTCGGATGGGAATTACGACTTTTCCTGGCTGAAGGAGCGGATCGACAGTCTCTATGCCAATGGGATCTATACGATTCTGGCAACTCCGACGGGAAGCCGTCCGGCCTGGCTGGCGAAGAAGTATCCGGAGGTTCTTCGCGTCAATGATTCCGGCATTCGTCAGCATTTTGGCGATCGTCACAATCACTGCATGACGAGCCCGGCTTATCGGAAGAAGGCCTATGAGATCGACCGCCGTCTGTCCGAGACTTTCGGGAAGCATCCGGCCGTCATCGCCTGGCATATCAATAATGAGATGGGCGGCGAATGCTACTGCCCCCTCTGCCAGGAAGCCTTCCGGACCTGGCTTGAGGACCGTTATGGCACGATTGCAAATGTAAACCGGGCCTGGAATACAAGCTTTTGGAGCCATACTTTTACCTCTTTTGAAGAGATTGAAGCGCCGATGGCAATTGGAGAAAGCCAGCTTCATGGCTTGAAACTGGACTGGAAACGCTTTACAACCGAGCGGCATAAGGATTTCACGGAAAAAGAGATCGCTGCGGTCCGTGATGGCGGATCCACTCTGCCAGTCACCATGAATCTCATGTATGACTACAAGGGATTGAATTATCAGGAATTTACGGACATCTGCGATTTCATGTCCTTTGACAACTATCCGGTCTGGGGCAAGAAGGGAGCAGAGGGAAATGTCGATATTGCCGTTGATACGGCATTCGAGCATGACAGGATTCGCTCCTTGCAGAGAAAGCCTTTTCTTATGATGGAGTCCTGTCCCTCCTCGACCAATTGGCAGTCCGTCAGCAAGTTAAAGGAGCCCGGCCTTCTTCTGGCCCAGGAAATGCAGGCCATTGCACATGGTGCGGATGGCGGTCTATATTTCCAGATGCGGCAGAGCCGGGGAGCCAGTGAGAAGTTCCACGGAGCTTTGATCGATCATTACGGGAAGGAGGACACCCGGGTTTTCCGAGAGGCTGCGGCGACAGGCCGGGCTCTGGAGGATATCGCATCCTGCCTGGGCTCCGGTGTGACTGCCAGAGTTGCTGTGCTTTATGATATGGAAAACCGCTGGGCTCTGGAGGATGCCCAGGGGCCGCGGAATGCAGGACTTTATTATCGGGAAGCCTGCCGGAAATCTTATCGGGCTTTTCGGGAATACGGTCTGAATGTAGACCTGATCGATGAGACCCAGAGCCTGGAGGACTATCAGGTCCTGGCCATGCCGCTTGCCTATATGTTCCGCCAGGGCTTTTCGGCCAAAGTCCGGGACTACGTTGAAAAGGGCGGCTGTCTGATCCTGACCTACTGGTCAGGAATCGTGGATGATACAGATCTCTGTTTCTTAGGCGGGACGCCGCATGACCTGATCGATGTCTGCGGCTTCCGGAGCACGGAGATCGACGGACTCTATGACGATGAGTGGAATGAGGCCTCTGTTTCGAGAGCGGACTTCCCGGAATGCAGGGAACTTACGAAAGACAGTTATCAATGCAGGAACCTCTGCGAGATCCTGGAGCTTTCCGGGGCAGAGGCGATGCTTTCTTATAAGAAGGCATTCTACGCCGGCAGTCCGGCCGTGACGCGTCATAGCTTTGGTAAGGGCAGAGTTTACGGTATCGCAGCGGACTTTGACTACGATTTTTATCGGGATTTTTATCGGGGCCTTCTAAAGGACTTACGGGTTTTTCCGATTTTAAAGGAGATTCCTTCCGGTCTGGAAGTTACGGAGCGAGAAGGAGAAGACGGATCGGTCTACATTTTCCTGATCAACTGGAAACCGGAGGAGGTCGAAGTCGGCCTTCCGGATGGAGGAAGGGTTCTGTATCAAAGCAGCGGGGTTACGATCCAAAAATCCGCGGCCCTTGGAGAGCGGGAGAAGACAGGAAGCGGTGAGGAAGAAAAAACTTCCGATCCCGGTCCTGTATCCCGGCGGGCAAGCCTCCCGGATTATGGATGTCTGGTGATTTCTGTGGAAAAAGCTTGACAGATGGAGTATACTTTAACGGCATATGGATGGCTTTAGTGGAAAAAGTTACTTTTGACACGCATTTCATATAGACTCGAAAAGATCACGAAACATTTGGAGGCCATGGAAATGAAATACAATTTCACCAAGATTGAACCGAAGTGGCAGAAGGCATGGGAAGATAATGATGCCTTCAAGGCCATTGATTTTGATAAGAAGCCGAAGTGGTACGGCCTGGTCGAGTTCCCCTATCCTTCCGGAGCGGGCATGCATGTCGGTCATATCAAGGCATATTCCAGCATTGAAGTCCTGGCAAGAAAGCGCCGGATGGAGGGCTACAATGTTCTCTTCCCCATGGGATTTGACTCTTTTGGTCTGCCGGCTGAGAACTATGCCATTAAGACCAATACCCATCCTCATGACATTACGGTGAAGAATATCCACCATTTCAAGGAGCAGATGGAAAAGGTCGGCTTCTCCTTTGACTGGAGCCGTGAGATCTCGACTTCCCTGCCGGAATATTATCACTGGACCCAGTGGATCTTCCTTCAGATGTTCAAGCATGACCTGGTCTTCCGCGCCAAGACTCTGGTCAATTACTGCCCTCACTGCAAGGTAGTTCTCTCCAACGAGGATTCCCAGGGCGGAAAGTGTGATATCTGCCACAATGATGTTATCCAGAAGCCAAAGGACGTCTGGTATCTCCGTATTACAAAGTACGCAGACCGTCTCCTTGCCGGCCTGAATGATGTTGATTATCCGGATTCCATCAAGCAGCAGCAGAGAACCTGGATCGGTAAGTCGACCGGTGCCTTCGTAAACTTTGATATTGCAGATAAGGACGGCAAGGTTATTCCGGATGAGAAGCTGGAAATCTATACCACCCGCTGCGATACCCTCTATGGCGTCGCCTTCATGGTTGTCGCTCCCGAGCATCCGCTTCTGGATAAATATAAGGCGTCCGTGAAGAACTGGGATGCGGTTGTAAAATACAGAGAAGAAAGTGCCAAGAAGACTGAATTCGAGCGGACTCAGCTGGTCAAGGACAAGACCGGTGTACGGATCGACGGTCTGACCGCCATCAATCCTGTAAATGGCAAGGAAGTTCCGATCTTCATCGCCGACTATGTCATGATGGGTTACGGTACCGGCGCCATTATGGCTGTTCCTGCCCATGATCAGAGAGACTGGGATTTCGCTCATGCCTTCAACGTTCCGATTACTCCGGTCATCGAGGGCGGCGATATCGAGAAGGAAGCTTATACCGGTGACGGCCGGATGATCAATTCCGACTTCTTGAACGGAATCGATAATAAGAAGGAATCCATTGAAAAGATGCTGGAATTCCTGGAAGAAAAGGGCATCGGTCACAAGGGAGTCCAGTACAAGATGAAGGACTGGGCCTTCAACCGTCAGCGTTATTGGGGCGAGCCGATTCCTCTGATTCATTGCCCCAAGTGCGGAACCGTTCCGGTACCTGAGGATCAGCTTCCTCTGACCCTCCCGGATATGGAAAAATTCGAACCTGGCCAGGAGGGTGAATCTCCTCTGGCACGTGCGACCGATTGGGTGAATACGACCTGCCCTTGCTGTGGAGGTCCGGCAAAGCGGGAGACCGACACCATGCCGCAGTGGGCCGGTTCCAGCTGGTATTATCTCCGTTTCTGCGATCCGCACAACGATAAGGCTTTTGCGGACAAGAAGAAGCTGGAATACTGGATGCCGGTCGATCATTATAACGGCGGTATGGAGCATGTGACAAGACATCTTCTGTATTCCCGTTTCTGGCATCAGTTCCTCTATGATCAGAAGCTGGTCAACACGCCGGAGCCTTATGCCAAGCGGTCTTATCAGGGCCTGATCCTGGGACCGGACGGCGAGAAGATGAGTAAGAGTAAGGGAAATGTCATCGATCCTATGGACATCGTTGAGTCCTACGGTGCTGATACCCTGCGTGTCTATGTACTTTTCATGAGTGACTACGGCGCCGCAGCTCCCTGGTCCGATGAATCTCTCCGCGGCTGCAAGCGTTTCCTCGACCGGACCTGGAACCTCCTGGATCATATCGAGGACAAGCCCGAGATCAAAACGATTGAAGCAAGTCTTCATAAGACCATAAAGAAGGTTTCCGAAGATATCGAACGGATGAAGTTCAATACTGCGATTGCAGCTCTGATGTCTCTGATCAATGACTTCGGTAAAGCGGAGTATGTGACCAAAGAAGACGTTCTGACCTTCATTAAGCTCCTGTCTCCTTTCGCTCCTCATATGACGGAAGAGATGTGGCAGCTTCTGGGTCAGAATCCGGATGGCAAGACCTTCTGCACCCTGTCCTCCTGGCCTGCATTTGATCCCGAAAAGGCAAAGGACGATGTCATCTCCATGGGTGTCCA
Source organism: Porcibacter vitabionis (assembly GCF_046263795.1). Lineage (NCBI taxonomy): Bacteria > Bacillati > Bacillota > Clostridia > Lachnospirales > Lachnospiraceae > Porcibacter > Porcibacter vitabionis. Next base: position 27,185 of record NZ_JBJYZD010000005.1, read on the forward strand.
GGTCAACGGCAAGGTCCGTGGAAATGTAGACCTGCCCCAGGGCTGCAGCAAAGAGGAGGCTCTGGCAGCAGCCAAGGAAAATGAAAATGTAAGAAAATTCATTGATGGAAAAACCATCGTGAAGGAGATTTATGTACCGGGACGGATCCTGAACTTTGTTGTAAAGTAAGGTTTTCGTTTCATACCCATTCCCGAAAAGGAAAAATTGTTGTAAAGTAAGGTTTCCATTTCATATCCATTCTCGAAAAGGAAAAATTGCAGGATCATCAGAACGAGGAGATCACACAAAGGAGAAGTAAAACATGAGACAGCAGCAATTTCGTTTTCTACGCTATGCTTATCGTGTGCTTTTCTTTGTCTTCTTGGTAATGATGGTCCTGCTTTTTTTTGTGCAGAAAGACGAAGTCTATAATCCGTGGAAAGATGAGAAGCCGATAATTCGCGAAATCACAGACTATCAGATCCGGGAGGAAAAAGATTCGGATGCACCTGCGGGCTTTCACCGGGATTATATCATCCAATTGAAAAAGGGTGATATTGTAAATGAATCCTGGCTGTATGTCTTTACTTCGCATTGCTATGCGGAGGTCTATTTCGAGGAAGACCCCAGTCAGGTCCTTTACAGTCTCATGCCGGAGGAAAACCATAAAAATATAGGAAAGACACCCGGAAATCGCTGGCTGGACATCCCTATGTATGAAGATGACTGGAAATCAACGCTGATCATTCGTACCTATCCGGTCTACCAGGGATTCCTTCAGCCACCTCTGATCTATCTTGGCACCCAGAGGGATGTTACAAGTCACATTATGAACCAGAGCTTATTTCCTTTTGTCATGGCTGTGAATCTGATCTTTCTCGGTATGATTGCTCTGGCACTCTATCGTGCTAAAACAGGTAAACACAAACCGACCGAAGGGTTGGATCAATTGGGTATCCTCTGTATTGTGGCAGGATTCTGGAGGCTTACGGACCTTCGTATTTCACCCTTAATATTCCGAAACATACAGCAGGTTTTATCCGATTTTTCCCTGTCTATGCTTTTCCTACTGCCCGTTCCTGTAACGCGTTATGTTTATAGCAGGATTCACATGAAGGTGAAATGGCCCCTGCTTCTGACCATAGCCCTCTATGTGGTTTTCGATTGCATTACTTTCCCTCTGCAGATTTTCGGTATCAGGGATCTGCGACAATCTCTGTTTATCTTCCAGATTCTGGCCATCGGCGGAGGCGGCCTGATGCTTATTATGGTACTTCTGAGTCATGTGAAAATGAGAATGACCAGATCAAAAGAACCGCGGAGTTCTGTCATTTTCATCCTGTCGATTGGAGTCTTCGCCGGCATTGTAGGTGATTTGATTTCCTACTATTATGGCAACAGCAATATGATCTTCTCCAGCCTGATCTTTCTCTTCTATGTCGTTACGACTCTGATCTATAATTACAGGCTGCTGGCGCAATCGGCGAGTTTCGATTCGGCGACAGGCATTTCCAATAAGAATGCCTGTCTGCTGGCATTAGGAGAAATCCAGGCATTCAACAGTTTCGAAGAGAAGGAAAAGGAAAAAGAGAATCGGGTCAGTCTTGTGATGATCGATCTGAATTATTTGAAAATGATCAATGACCATTATGGACATGAGACAGGTGACCGCCTTCTTGCTGCTTTTGCGGATCTGCTTGTGGAATCCTTTGAACCAAAGGATTTCATCGGCCGCTTTGGAGGAGATGAATTTCTGATCATTGCCCGGGGTGAGAACAGCGGGAAGTGTGAGAACAATCTGAGGGAGCTTGGTGAGAAGGCAGGCAGGACTCCCCTGATTCAGCCGGATGGATACAGGATCACTATCAGTTTTGCAGCAGGCATTGCCAACAGCTGGGATTATCCGGAAGCAGATGGCCTGACACTCCTGAAAAAGGCGGATGAGAAGATGTATGAGGATAAGATTTCAAAACATGCAGAGAGGAAGGACCAGGCGAATGGATAAGATCCCGGCATCATCATTTTTGCAATAAAATAAAATGAATGGGAGATAGTTCCAGAAAATAATCTGGGGTAAGATGAATAGGATAGTGTTGATAGAAAGGGGTTACTTATGGCACTTCTAGAAGATCTGAAAAAAGAATTTGTTGAGAAATTCGGCGGAGAGGGAGACATCCGCTGCTACTTTGCACCAGGACGGGTGAATCTGATCGGCGAACATACGGATTATAATGGCGGTCATGTTTTTCCCTGCGCTCTGTCCATGGGAAATTATGCCGTTGCAAGAAAAAGAGATGATAAGATGGTCCGCTGGTACAATGCGACCTATCCTAAGGATGGCATTCAGACAGCGGATATCACAAAGCTGGCACCGAATGATAACGGTATCTGGTATGACTATCAGCAGGGCGTCATCTGGGAATTTGAGAAGCATGGGTATCATGTTCCCAATGGCTATGACATGGTCATGGCATCCGATCTTCCGGCAGGCTCCGGTCTGTCCGCTTCGGCCTCTATTGAAGAGGTCGCTGCAGTTATCCTCCGGGATCTTTTCGCTATTGATATGACTATGGTGGATTGTGCACGGATGGGCCAGCTTTCCGAGAATGAATATAATGGCATGAACTGCGGTATCATGGATCAGTTCGCCTCTGCCATGGGTAAGAAGGACTGCGCTATTTTCCTGGATACCAATACTTTGAAGTATGACTACGTCCCTCTGAATCTTAAGCATGAGAAGATTGTCATCACCAATTCCAAGGTAAAGCACAGCCTGGCAGGATCTGCTTATAATGACAGACGCCGGGAATCTGAGCAGGCACTTTCGGACCTTCAGAAAGTCGTTTCGATCAAGACACTCGGTGATCTGGATGAGGCAACATTTGACAAGTATGCCGATGCGATTCCGGATGAGATCTGCCGTAAGAGAGCTCATCATGCAGTCTATGAGAATCAACGGACCATCCAGGCTGTCGATGCTCTGAAGAAGGGAGATCTCGAGGGATTCGGGAAACTTATGAATGAGTCTCATATTTCTCTTCGCGATGACTATGATGTCTCCTGCAAGGAACTCGATATTCTGGCAGAAGAAGCCTGGAAGATCCCCGGTGTGATCGGTTCCCGTATGACCGGTGGCGGTTTCGGCGGCTGCACGGTTTCTATCGTAAAGGAAGACTGTGTAGACAATTTCCGTGAGACCATTGCCAAGGTTTATAAGGAACGCACCGGACTGGACTGCGAATTCTATATCGCAGATGCAAGTGACGGAGCCAGAAGGATCCATTAAGGTATAGACCGGGCCCGATCCGAAGCTTGCTCGGGTCCAATCCGAAACTTGGTAGGATCCGATTCGAAGCTGGGTCGGGTCCGATTCGAAACTTGGCAGGATCCGATTCGAAGCTTGGTTGGGGATGAAATTATCGTAATATGACTTGCTTTTTAAAAATACGATAGTAAAAGATGATGTATTAGGGCAAAATATCGTAATACTAATGGCTTTCTATATTCCCGATAGTGAATTCTTGAATTTGCTATCGGGAATATCTGTTTTTGCTTCTATTACGATAAATGTAGTCCAAAACCGGAGTCGGACTATCATAAAATTATAAAATGTTCTCCATTACGATAAGCACAGGCCTTGATGATTCTAATATCAAGTGACAGTGCATTTGACCATAAAGTGACATGGCATTTGACATCAAATTTGCACAGAATTCAATCATTCACGCACAAACCAGAACAAAAACAGAGAAATCATATTGTCTCTCTATGGAAATCGCCCAAAACAACTTGTGGCATTACCACGAAAATAAGAAAAGAATTAAAGTTTAATTGCCAGAATCACGCCTTTGTGATATATTTAACAAGCACTGGTAATACCACAGAGTGAAATACCAGGGACTCTGGTGAGACCGATGGCTTCGACACCACGCGTGACCGAAACCACGCGTAATCATAAATGGGAGTCAGAAGGTACTTTGGATACCCCCATCATTTCATGACTATAGTGTTAGAAGGTACTTTTGACACCCACGTCATTTCATGATTACAGTGTCACTTGTCTGCATTTCGCCTGTGGGAAAACGAGAAACCAATGAAGTAAATGAGAGAGGTATGATACTATGGCAGCAAAGGGAGATCCACATTATCCATTACGTCCGGAGTGTGCAAATGTTGACGAACCATTTCGCCAGCCTGTCGCAGATCTGGGCAAGCTGATCACTGACCGCATCCCGATCAAATTAGGGAAGCAGAAGATCACAAAGGATGATCCGGAGTATTGGGCAGTTGCAAGACTATGCACAGACGAAGAAGCACGATTGGCTTTGAAGGTTTTTAAGAAGATCCGCAGTCCCAAGACATTCGACCAGATCCAGAAGGCATCCGGAATCGAGGCCCAGAAACTGCAGGAGATGCTGGATCACATGTCCTGGACCGGGCTTCTGGAGTGGAACTATGAGAATCCCAGGCATGAGAAGCAGTATGTCCTTCCTATGTTTGTTCCGGGATCCGGCGAGTTCTCCAATATGAATAAGGACCTGATCGAGGAGCATCCGGAAATGGGTATGTTCTTCGAGCACATGACCCGTCTGCCTCTGGAGAAGGTGACGAAGATCGTTCCAGAGGGCGGTGCCGGTATCGGTATGCATGTCATTCCGGTCGAGAAGGCCATCGAAATGAATAATGAGGCCATTGGTGTCGAGAAGATCTCCCATTGGCTGGATAAATATGATGGAAAATATGCCAAGTCCCCCTGTTCCTGCCGCCGGTCCAGAAAGACCTATGGTGAGGGCTGCGGTGATGTCGAGGACGGCTGGTGTATCGCAGTCGGCGATATGGCAGATTATGTCGTAGAGACCAATAAGGGCGGCGAGTATATCAGCAGAGAAGAGGCTCTTGAAATCTTCAAGAAGGGGGAAGAAAACGGATTCGTTCATCAGATTACCAATATCGATGGTGAGGACAAGATCTTTGCAATCTGTAACTGTAATGTGAATGTCTGCTATGCCCTCCGGACTTCTCTTCTTTTCAATACACCAAACCTTTCCCGGTCTGCTTATGTGGCCCGTGTCGAGAAGGACAAGTGTGTTGCCTGCGGACGCTGCGTGGAATTCTGCCCGGCAGGTGCCGTAAAGCTCGGTCAGAAGCTCTGTAAAAAGGACGGCAGTGAGGTCGAATATCCGAAGCACGTGCTTCCGATCGATGCGGATCATTCCTGGGGAGAAGATGACTGGGATTGGGATTACCGCGACCATAACCGTGTAGAGGCTTACCGGACCGGAACTGCTCCCTGTAAGACCGCCTGTCCTGCCCACATCGCGATCCAGGGTTACCTGAAGATGGCAGCAGAGGGCCGTTATACCGAGGCTCTGGCATTGATCAAGAAGAACAACCCGCTTCCTGCTATCTGCGGCCACATTTGTAACCGCCGCTGCGAGGACGCCTGCACCCGTGCTACTGTGGATGAGGCCATTGCAATCGATGAGGTCAAGAAGTTTATTGCCATGCATGACTTGAAGGCCGAGACCCGTTACATTCCGAAGAAGGTCATCCCCAGAGTAGACGGAGACTTCTCGGAGGATAAGGTCGCTATCATCGGCGCCGGTCCTGCCGGTCTGTCCTGTGCCTTCTATCTGGCAGAGAAAGGTTATAAGCCGACCGTATTTGAAAAGAATGAGAAAGCCGGCGGTATGCTGGTTTACGGTATTCCTTCCTTCAAGCTGGAGAAGGATGTCGTTCAGGCCGAGATCGACGTCATGAAGGAGATGGGCGTTGAAATAAAGACCGGAGTCGAAGTCGGTAAGGATATTACCCTGGATGAGCTTCGGAAGCAAGGCTACAAGGCTTTCTATATCGCTATCGGATGCCAGGGCGGCCGTAAGGTCGGCGTTCCGGGCGAAGATGCCGAGGGCGTTGTGACTGCTGTCGATTTCCTTCGTGAAGTCAATGCGAAGGAAGCTTATGATGTCAAGGGCGATATCGTCGTTGTCGGCGGCGGAAATGTTGCCATCGACTGCTCCCGTGATGCTGTTCGTGTCGGTGCCGAAAAGGTAACCCAGCTCTGCCTGGAAACCAGAGATATCATGCCGGCATCGGATGAGGAAGTGAAGGAAGCCGAAGAAGACGGCGTAGAGATCAAATGCGGCTGGGGACCGAAGGAAATCCTTACAGATGAGAAGGGCGAAGTTTCCGGTATCGTCTTCAAGAAGTGCCTGTCCGTAAAGGATGCAAACGGCCGTTTCAACCCGACCTACGATGAGAATGACACGATTACCATTCCCTGCAGGCATGTCGTTCTGGCAGTTGGTCAGTCCATCGTCTGGGGCAATCTGCTGAACGGCGAGAAGGTAGAACTGGGACGAGGTAACGGCGCTCTGGCGGATCCCAAGACCTATCAGACTGCGCAGCCGGATATCTTCGTCGGAGGAGATGTCTACACCGGGCCTAAATTTGCCATCGATGCCATTGCAGCAGGCAAAGAAGGCGCAATCTCCATCCATCGTTTCGTTCAGCCGGGCAGCAGCCTGACCATCGGCCGGAACCAGAATGATTATGTCGAGCTGGACAAGACGAATATTAAGATCGAGAGCTATGACAACAGCAAGCGTCAGATCCCGGCAAGAAGGGAGTCAGAGAAGCTGTCCTTCCGCGATTATCAGGAGGTCTTCACAGAGGCTCAGGTCAAGAAGGAAGCATCCCGCTGTCTGTCCTGCGGCGCATCGGTTGTCGATGAGAATCACTGCATCGGTTGTGGCGTCTGCACGACCAAGTGCGAATTCGATGCCATCCATCTTTTCCGCGAGAACCCAAAGTGTTCTACCATGAGAAAGTCCGAGGACAAGATGAAGTACATTCTTCCTTATGCTGCAAAGCAGGCCTTTAAAGTGAAGTTTGTCAATAAGAGAAAGTGATCCTTCGAAACATAGACCAGCCCCGGGCAGGTCTTTAAAGTGAAGTTTGTCAATAAGAGAAAGTGATCTTTCGAAACTTAGACCAGCCCCGGGCAGGCCTTGCTTTTCGGGGCTGGTCTACATTTATAAGATGGAAGAGAAGAGGTAAGTATGCACGAGCTAGGCGTTGTCTTTAAGGTGATCGATAACTTAAAGGCGGTGGCCAAAGAAAATCAGGTTACGGAAATCTCAAGTGTCACCCTTGCCCTGGGTGAGGTATCGACGGTCATCCCCAAGTATCTGACCGATTGCTGGAAGTGGGCTGTCAAGAAGCAGGATCTCTTACGGGACTGCGAGCTTCGGATCAGCCGGATCCCGGCCATCACATATTGCGAGGATTGCGGCAAGACCTATTCCACCGTGCAGAGCGGTAAGATCTGCCCGTACTGCGGGAGCGACCATACCTATCTCATTCAGGGGCAGGAATTTATGATCAAGGAGATCGAAGTTTTTGAGCCGGAAGATGAGGAAGAGCCGCATTCTATGCTTGCAGCGGATGTGTGAAGAAGATTTATATCAAGGGAAGCGAGACTTTAAATGAAGATGGAACGTATCGAAGTTCCGACCCATAAGGAACTCTTTATTAAGAAGATGCAGGAAATGATCCTGTCCGGCGAACTGGAGCCGGGCTCCCGGATCCCGTCCGAGCGGGAACTGGCCGAAGGCATGGGAGTCAGCCGGACGGTCATTAATTCCGGGATTTCCACCCTGGTCGATCAGGGCTTTCTAAGGGTTCAGCCCCGTCAGGGGACTTTTGTCACGGATTACCGTCGGGAAGGGTCGCTGAAAACTTTCCGCGCGATTTTGGAATTAAAAGGAGATATCCTATCGGATGAAGATATCCGATCCATTTTAGAGATCCGCTGGGGCTTGAGCCAGATCACCTTGAAGCATGCGATCGAGCGGGCCTCCGATGAGGAGATGGAGGGTTTGTCCGTCTGTCTGAATCATTTGAAGGAAGCAAAAACTCCGATGGAGGCAGCGGAAGCCAGTTTTGAATTCCAATGGAATCTGTCCGTGATCGGGAAAAGTGATATCCTGACGGCCTTGATCGTTTCCTTCAAACCTGCCGTTATCACTCTCTGGCAGCGTTTCTGCCGGAAATACGGGATGGAGGTCCTCTATCAGCACACGAAGAAGACTTACGACTTCCTGATCCGGCGCGATCTGGAAGGCTCTCTGGCCTGGCTGGAAACCTTCACGAAAGACTCCATATCCGGGAATTATACGGTTTACAATAGTGCAGATGAATAAGAAAAAGCCACCGGGATCCCCTGATATGTACCTTCTTTACCGGACCATGAAAAGTTCAGTAAGGCTTGTACATATCAGGCCCCGATGGCTTTTTTTAAAGTGAGAAGAGTCGATCCAGAAGGACATTGGCAGCTTCTTCCTTCGACATGAGAGGAAGTTTTTCTTCCTTGTCCTTAGAGATCAGGGTCAGAATATTCGTATCCACACCAAAACCGGCACCGGCTTCTTTCAGGCTATTGGCAGCAATCAGGTCCAGATTTTTTTTCTCCAGTTTTTTCCTTGAATTTTCCAGAAGATGTTCCGTCTCCATGGAGAAGCCGCAGAGAAGCTGGTGATAAGGCTTATGCCGGCCCAGCCATTCCAGAATGTCTTTTGTTCCTTCCAGAGAAAGAGAGCTCAGGCTTTCCCCCTCTTTTTTCTTGATTTTATTGTCTGCTACCGAGGCCGGACGGAAGTCCGCCACGGCAGCGGCCATGATGACCGCATCCTGGGCACAGGCCCTTTGACTTACTGCATGAAACATTTCTTCTGCAGATTCGATCGGTATGCATTCGACATAAGGGGAGGGTGTAAGTTCCGTAGGTCCGGAAACCAGAGTGACTCTTGCGCCACGGTCGGCTGCAATTTTTGCAATGGCATATCCCATGCGGCCGCTGGAATGATTGGTGAGATAGCGGACCGGATCCAAGGCCTCCCGGGTGGGGCCGGCCGAAACCAGGATCCTCTTTCCGGTCAGATCTTTTTGATAAGCGATGGCATGATCCAGAGCAAGGAAGAGTCGTTCCGGCGATGCCATCTTGCCCTTGCCGCTGGTCCCGCAGGCCAGATGTCCGCTGACCGGTTCGATGATCTCCCAGCCGTAGCCCCGTAAGAGATCCAGATTATGCTGAGTGACCGGATTCTCGTACATCCGGGTATTCATAGCCGGAGCAATCAGCTTGGGCCGGTCCATGGCAAGGATCGTCGTTGTCAGCATATCATCCGCCAGACCGTTTGCGAGCTTTGCAATGATATCGGCAGAGGCAGGGGCCACGAGAACGGCATCCGCCTTGTCGGAAAGAGCGATATGCTCGATCTCATAGGAATGCTGGCGGTCAAAGGTGTCCACGACGGTTCTCTGGTGAGTCAGGGCATCAAAAGTGAGTGGCGTCACAAATTTTGCCGCATTTTCTGTCTCAATGACATTGACCAGGGCCCCGGCCTTCATCAGCATGGAGGCCAGATCACAGGTCTTATAGGCAGCAATGCCGCCGGTTACACCGAGAAGGATATTCTTGCCTTGCAGCATAGTTTTGAATTATCTCCTTTCACAATTATGAGTACATGTGCTTTTCATGCGTGGTGGCAGACGGTTGACATTCATTTCATCTGATAAAGAATCAAAAGCCCCTTTAGAAGAAGATCCGGATCATAGATCACATCTGTCCGAATCCAGGGAAGTACCAGCTTCCCCAGACCTCCCGTGATCACTGTTTTTAAACCCGATAGCCCTGTCCTCTCCCGGAGCCGGTCTGTGACGGCTTCGATCCTTATGCCGCAAGCAGCGACGGTTCCGGAGAGCATATTCGACTTGGTGTCATGGCCCAATAGATCAAAAACCGGCTTCGGATCAAGACGAGGCAGGCTGGCCGTATGCTCGGAGAGCGCCTCCAAACTTAGACCGATGCCGGGGCTTATCATCCCGCCGGCCAGGACTCCCTTTTCATCGACAAGTGTTAAGGTGGTTGCCGTGCCGAGATCAAAAACCGCGACCGGTTTTCCATAGAGTTTTATTGCAGCGGCCAGGTCGCAGATCCGGTCCATACCCAGGGCCCCGGTATCATATGACGAAGTATCAATGCCGCAGGGGCTGCCGGGATGCACTTCATAGGTCTCCCTGCCGGACAAATCCATGACGGCCTGTTTGATCAGGGGATTCAGATCCGAAACGACAGAGGATAGGACAGCGCCTTCCAAGAGATGGGAATCTATGCTGTGCTTTCTTAAGATCGTTTCCAAAGCCCGGGTCAGGTCTATATTTCCCCAGGGGTGACGGGTCGAGAGACGGTCGGTGAAGAGAAGCTTGTCGCCGGAAAAAAGCCCCAGGACGATATTGGTGTTTCCGACATCGATTGCAAGGATGGTCTGCTTCATGATCTTTTCCGCAGGGCTTTGGTGAGAAGGAGACCGACGCTTCCGGAAAGAAGGCAGCCTACGACGGCTTCGATGACGCCCTGAACGCCGACCAGGGCAATGACGAAGGTCATGGGATTGTGGCTGCCGAGACCTTGGGCCATGTTTTGGATGTAGTCACTCTGATAGAAGAAGAGGATCAGAGAAGTCATGAAAAAGAGGGTGTTCAGCAGGGGAGCGGCAAGGCCGGTCAGATAATAGGCGAGGTTTCCGATGTGAAGCTTCTCTTTCAGGGCATAGAAGATGAGGCCGGTGCAGAGACCATCGAGGATCCGGGCAATGACGGCTGTCACGAAGACGCCGACAGGACCGACCGGACGGATGGCAAAGAGGGTGGACAAAAGGCCGCTGGTTCCGGTCAGGGCGTTCAGGAAACTGGTCAGACCGAAGACGGTGCCACAGATGGCTGCGCCGGCGGGGCCAATGGTCATGGCTCCGATCGCTACGGGAATGGTGACCAGGGAGACACTGAGGAAGGGTGTCCGGATGGTTCCGAGTGGAGTTGTGCCCATGAGGACGGTGATCGCGATCAAAAGAGCGGTCTTTACCATGAATTCTGTCTTCGGCCGGATGCTAGTATCCTTTTTTGCGGATAGACTGCCTTGGGAAGAAGGATTCTGTGAATAGTTAGAAAATTGATTAGCCATGATCTGCTCCTTTCTGTTCGAAAATGGCATAAATGCAGAAAGAGAGCTGGAGGCCAGAAACAAAGATATGAAAAAATCTGTCATTCAAGTTCACCTTCTGCTGCTGTTCCGGCTCAACCGGATATAGCGCAGTTACTAAAACTTCGAAAATATTATGGCACAAATCTTACGACTTGCAAGAATTTTTTTGTGGTAACATCAAAAAAGGGCTGGACATTCGCGTGGGAATGCGGGAAGGGATAAATTGTGGTAGAATAAATTCGCTCTTCTGCCGGGGAGATGGCAGAAGAGATCTATTAGAATTCCCAAATAGATAGTAAAGAGAGTTTAAGATGAAAACAATTGTTGCAAAATTTGGCGGGACATCGCTTGCGGATGCGAATCAGTTTCGAAAGGTGAAGGAAATCATTGAAAGGGACAAGGGCCGCCGTTATATTGTGGTTTCCGCGCCCGGAAAGCGTTTTTCGGATGATATCAAGGTGACGGATCTTCTAATCAGATGCTATGAGAATGCCGTGAATCATCGGCCGGTTGGCGAAGTTCTGACTGAGGTCCGGGACCGGTTTTATGAGATCATCCGTGATCTTGGTTTACATTTCCCCATCGATGAGGAAATGGAGATCATACGTCGAAATCTGCAGAAGAAGCCGGAACTGGACTATATGGCCAGCCGGGGAGAATATCTGAATGCGCAAATTATGGCGGAATATCTGGGATTCACTTTTGTGGACCCGGCCTGGTCGGTCTGCTTCTTCCCGGATGGTCAGCTGGATCCTGTCACGACGCAGAGGGCAATGGCTGCGGCCCTGCATCCTTTGGATCGGGCGGTGATCGCCGGATTTTATGGGGCGGATGCAGATGGAAGGATCCATACCCTGTCCAGGGGCGGGTCCGATATTTCCGGAAGTCTCGTGGCTAAGGCTGTTAAGGCGGATCTCTATGAAAATTGGACGGATGTTTCAGGGCTCAAGGCTGCGGATCCGCGAATCGTTGCTGAGCCGCGGACCGTGGATTATCTGAGCTATCGGGAACTTCGGGCCTTGTCTTATATGGGGGCTTCGGTTCTTCATACGGATGCTGTTCTGCCGGCTTCGGAGCTTTCGATTCCCATCAATATTCGGAATACGAATGCGCCGGAAGACAGCGGGACAATGATTGTCCGGCATTTTCCTTCGTCTATGCAGAAGTATCCTGTGGTCGGGGTGGCCGGACGCCCGGGTATGACAGTTCTCCAGGTGGAGAAAGTCATGGTGAGTGACGGGGCCGGTTTCAGTGCCATTCTTTTGGATCTCTTGAAGAAACGGGATCTGCCTTTCGAGCAGTGTCTGACCGGTATTGATACGGTGACTCTGATCATTCGGTCTGACCTTCTCACATCTTGTAAGGAGGAACTGCTTTCGGAGATCCGAGAGATCCTGCATCCCGATTATCTCGGTGTCTTTGAGCATCTGTCGGTGATTGCCGTTGTCGGTGAGAAGGATCCCGGATCGATTGCCAATGTCAAGGTCTTGAATTCCCTTGCCCGTGCCGGGATTGAGATTGATACAATCAATCAGGGAGCAGGGAAACTGAACCTCTTGATCGGTGTGCCGGAAGACCGCTACGAAGATGCAATCCGGGCCATTTATGGGGCGATAGAATCTTGATGGGGGATAGATAAGAGGACGGCAATCTGCTTTCTTGAGCGATCATTTATTTGCTTTTTCATGGAAAAGTCAAAAAAGATTCTGGAGCAGATATCGAGATAGTCATAAGGATGGATCCATTTTTGACATGGGATGACGGCACAGAAGTTGTGCTCTCAGAAAGGTTGGATCCAAGTCCCATTCGAGACATATTCGATATACAGAATCTTTTTGAAATCATGCGCCTTTCCATGGCGAAAAGCACTCTTTCAGAGGACAAATATTCGATATACAGAATCTTTTTGAAATTATGCGCCTTTCCATGGCGAAAAGCACCCTTTCAGAGGGCGAATATTCGATATACAGAATCTTTTTTAAATCATGCGTCTTTCCATGGCGAAAAGCCCCCTTTCAGAGGGCAAATATTCGATATACAAAATCTTTTTGAAATCATGCTATAAAAACACACTAAAAACACGCATGGTTTTAAAAAGATTCTGTATATCGAATAAACAGGCCAAATCCGAGCCACCGAAACACTTAAAACACGCATGATTTCAAAAAGATTTGATATATCGAATAAGCAGGCCAAATCCAGGTTGCCAGGACAATAAACGCACATCAGACATGGTCAAACGCACATCAGACATGGTCGTTTCTGATATCTGCAAGTTTCATAATAGAGATCAGTTTTAGAATCTGTCCGGTACGACGGCAAAGAAAAAGTATTTTCCACTTGCATGTCGCTGTCAGATGGTTTAAACTAATGTCCGGTGGTTAGATATATCTACCTAAGTTTACAAAAGAATAACAATCAGAAGAAATATGTAAATACTAATTGAATCATCTTATGATGCAAGTAATGACTAGAAAGAAGGAAATTACAATGCTGCCTCTTTCCATGGCGAAAGCCGGAGAAAAATGTATGGTTGCCCGAATCGGCGGGAGTCCTGATGTGAAGAAACACCTGGAAGATCTGGGATTTGTTGTCGGCAGTGAGATTCAGATCGTTTCAACACCCGGGAATGGAAATATGATTGCCAAGGTAAAGGACGCCAGACTGGCTCTTACAAAAGAAATGACGAAAAGAATTATGGTAACGATGTAGAGATTCCTATATATTATTTTAATTCTTTATTTTTTGGTCATAGGTTAGACGTGTATAACAAAAGTTCAATTACATTACATAAAACTATATTGCTTAAAATATATTTAAAAACAGAAAACATATAAAAGATACTCATAAAGGCTGTTACTCCGGTGATTGGCCGGCGTTCAGAATATATCGATAGCGAGGAGAAAAAGCATGAAAACATTAAGAGATGTGCAAATTGGTGAGACTTCCACTGTGGTGAAAATCCATGGCAGCGGTGCTTTGAAGCGCCGGATCATGGACATGGGCATCACGAAGGGAACAGAGATTTCGGTCCGAAAGGTGGCTCCGCTTGGGGATCCCATTGAGGTGACCGTTCGGGGCTACGAGCTTTCGATACGAAAAGATGATGCGGATATTTTGGAGATGGCCTAAATTTCATCAGAAATTATAAACTTATGAGATGTTAGAAGAGAGGTAGGCAGATATGGCAATGAAAATTGCACTGGCGGGAAATCCGAATTGCGGTAAAACGACCCTTTTCAATGATCTGACAGGAAGCACCCAATATGTCGGTAACTGGCCCGGCGTTACGGTAGAGAAGAAGGAAGGGCGCCTGATCGGACACAAGGATGTCATTATTCAGGACCTTCCGGGGATCTATTCCCTGAGCCCGTATACCCTGGAGGAGGTTGTCTCCCGGAATTATCTCGTCAATGAAAAGCCGGATGTGATTCTGAATATCGTTGATGCGACCAATATCGAGAGAAATCTCTATCTGACCACACAGCTGGTGGAGATCGGTATACCGGTTGTGCTGGCCTTCAATATGATGGATCTGGTTAAGAAAAAGGGCGACAAGATCGATACGAAGAAGCTGGGACAGGAATTGGGCTGCGAGACCATCGAAATCAGCGCCCTGCATTCTGAGAATACCAGAAAGGCAGCGGAGCTTGCCATTCAATATGCAGAAAAGAAAAAGAAAGACCTGCCCCATGTATTTACCGGAAGCGTTGAACATGCTCTGGCTCATATCGAGGAGTCAATCGAAGATCTGGTGCCAAAGGAACAGCTTCGCTGGTATGCGGTCAAACTTTTTGAAAGAGATCAGAAGGCAACGGAAAATCTGCAGCTTTCAGAGGATTTATTAAAGCATATCGATTCGCATATCAAAGATTGCGAAGAGGAAATGGATGATGATGCAGAAAGCATTATCACAAATCAGCGCTATACTTATATCCAGAAGCTGGTTTCCGATTCCGTGAAGAAGGCTGGCGTGAAAGGCGAAATGACAACATCGGATAAGATCGATCGGATCGTTACCAATCGATTCCTGGCCCTTCCGATCTTTGCCTTGATCATGTGGGGCGTCTATTATGTATCCGTGACGACGATCGGATCTCAACTTACGGACTGGACGAATGACGTTTTCTTTGGAACCTGGATCACCAATGCGGCCACAGCAGGACTGAAGGCAGTCGGTGCATCCGCTCCGGTCATCAGTTTGCTTGTGGATGGTGTCATAAACGGTGTCGGTACAGTCCTTGGCTTTGTCCCGCAGATGATCATCCTTTTCCTTTGTCTGTCTATTCTGGAGGATTCGGGTTATATGGCGCGTGTTGCCTTCATCATGGACCGGATCTTCCGAAAATTCGGTCTCTCCGGAAAGTCCTTCATTCCCATGCTGATTGGCACCGGCTGCGGTGTTCCGGCAATTATGGCTTCCCGTACGATAGAGAATGAAAAAGACCGTCGGATGACGATTCTCCTCTCCACTTTCATGCCTTGCGGAGCCAAGATGGAAATAGTTGCCATGATGACCATGGTATGCTTTCCCGGCAGTATCTTTGTTGCACCCGGCATGTATTTCCTGGGGCTCGGTATTGTCGTTTTGTCCGGTATTGCTTTAAAGAAGACCAAATACTTCTCCGGAGATCCGGCACCCTTCGTTATGGAGCTTCCTGCTTACCACGTTCCAACGGTAAAAGGTGTTCTGATCCATGTCTGGGAGAGGACCAAAGCCTTCATGATCAAGGCAGGTACCATTATTTTTGCAATGTGTATCGTGATATGGCTTCTTATGCACTTCGGCCCGAGTGGTTTCCTTGCGGAAGATATTGATCACTCTTTTCTCCGCTATATCGGCGAAGGCCTGGCCTGGATCTTCAAACCGCTTGGCTTCGGAACCTGGCAGGGTGCTGTTGCATCGGTTTCTGCGGAAGTCGCCAAGGAGCAGGCAACCGCTACCCTTGGAATCCTTGCCCATGCAGCAAGTGACAGCAGCGCAGATGTTGCAACTGCAATCAATCATCTCTTTGGAGGAAGCAAACTGGTTGGTATGAGTTTCCTTCTCTTCAATATTTTCGACGCGCCCTGCATGGTTGCCATTGCAACCGCCTTCCGTGAGCAGGGCAGCAAGAAATGGGGCTGGATCACCTTCGGTTATCAGATGTTGATGGGTTACTGCCTGTCCCTGTGTGTTTTCCAGATCGGCTCTCTGGTCAGCGGAGCCTTTACGGTCGGAACTGTAGTTGCGATTGCACTTATGGTCATTGCTGCTTACTTCATCTGCCGGTCCAACCCTTATAAAAAGTCTGCTGTCGGCCGTTTCAGTGAGGCTTGAGTACAATTATGAAGGGTGGAAGTGTCAACGGCTGAGCCCTTTCGAACGTATTGGGCTGAGCTTATTTTGGGGCAAGTGAAATCAGAAACGAAATCAGCGGATTCATTTTCCGGAATTTGAAGGAAAATGAGATCAGCTGATTCGTTTTTGTTAAAATGTAGACCAAAGAAAGGAGATTGCTATGTACAAAACAGTTGTAAAGATCGAAGGTATGGCCTGTGGAATGTGCGAATCCCATATCAATGATGCCATTCGAAGGAACTTTTCGGATGCGAAGAAAGTGACATCTTCCCACAGAAAGGGAGAGGCAAGTTTTCTCACGGAAGATGCTATTGATGCCGATCGAATGAAAGCGGTCATTGAGGATACCGGTTATCATTTTAAAGGAATTCAGTCCGAACCCTATGTGAAAAAGGGACTTTTTAGGAGATGATCCTTGTTCCGGTAAAATGAAATTGTAGTATTTGAAAAATATTCAATTGATGGACTAGCCAGACGGAAGTTAGAAATTCATATCTTGCAGCTTATCGCTTAAAACCAGGGATTTCAGGGCCTGGAAGGATTCTTCTGAGAGATCATGCTCCACCTTACAGGCATCTGTCTGGGCCTGGTCTGCATTTACCCCAAGGGAAGTGAGAAGCTGTGTCAGGATCTGATGACGGTCCAGGGTGCGTTCGGCAATGGCTCTTCCCTCTTCGGTCAGGACAAGCATACCGGCGTGGTCGGTTGTGATGTAATTCTTTTCCTTCAGACGCTTCGTCGTATAGGTGACGCTGGGCTTGGAAACCTCGAGAAGGTCTGCAACATCAATTGAACGGACATAGCCTTGCTTCTGGAAAATCTCAAGAATTGCTTCCAGGTAATCTTCCGTTGTTTTCTGGGTTCCATTATTTTCATCAGTTCTTCTCATATCGTTATCTTATCCCTTCTCAAGTTGATTTTTGAATTAAAATTAGATACATATTACCACAGTATAGGATAATTGTGAAGTGGGGGTTCACAGGGTATTTCTTTTATTACATTCCGGGTTTATATTTAATACCGTGAGCACAATAGCAAAGGCTGCACTTGGCACATATCATACGATGATAGATCAGCAATCCATAGAAAACCACGGGTATTTCTTATGGCTACGGAGTCTGATACAGAGTGAAAAATCGATATATGAAATCTGTTGAGAATCATGCGCATTTCTTGTGGTCAGAAGGTCGGATATGGAGGGTGAAAATCGATATATGAAATCTTTTTGGAATGATGCGTGTTTTTTGATCAGATTTATAGCATGAATTTCAAAAGTTTTTCTATATCGATTTTCTGAGTTGAAAAAGGCTTTTTTTCGACAATTAATACGCATTATTTTGAAAAAATTTCATATATCGAATTTGAAAGCCGGATGGGAGGAAATATGCAGATCGTAAGGGAAATATGGAATCATCTGACAAGCTTTTTCGGGACTCTGGTTCTCATTGCCGGGATCATAGGTCTGATCGTTGGATGGATAGAGAGAGTCTATCTAAGATCCGGTGAAAAAACAACAAAGACTCTAGGCGAGGTGCAAAAAAGGCGTCTTGCCATTATTACCGGTGCGTCCAGCGGACTGGGTATGGCCTATGCAAAGGAGATTGATAAAGATCCGGAAAAATTCGAGGTCGATGAGATCTGGCTTGTTGCCCGGCGAAAGGACCGTCTGGAGGACTTGGCTTCTTTGCTTCATCTTCCGGTTCAAATCATACCTTTGGATCTGACAAGATCTGAGTCTATAGAAGTGCTGAAAAACAAGCTTTTGAAGGGGGAAGTGGATTCTGTTTCTCTCCTATTGAATTGCGCCGGCTTTGGAGCTTTCGGCTCTTCGGAAAAAGTTGGCTATCAGAAGGAGGGAAAGATGATCGACTTAAATGACCGGGCAGCCGCCCAGCTTACCAATATCGTGATCCCTTATCTTCATCCGGGAGCCAGGATCGGAGAAGTTTGCTCAGTTGCCGGCCTCCAGCCGATTCCTTTCTTCAATGCCTATGCTGCATCCAAGGCTTTCCTTTACAGCTATAGCAGAGCCCTTCGGGTGGAACTTTTGAGGAAGAAAGTCAGTGTCACGGCCATCTGTCCTTATTGGGTGAGGGATACAGGTTTCATCGGTACAGCAATGGATGAAAAAGCCCACCATCTTCTTTTTACTTCTACGACAAAGCAGGTGGTCTCCCGTTCGCTTTCTTCTATCTATCGCCGTCATGCCATGTCGACGCCGGGATTCATTCCGACATTAGACCGCATTTTCTGTGGATTGATCCCGGATAATCTTCTTTCTTATATCATGACGCGATTCTTATAAAGTTTCCCTTCCTTCTTTCCTATATCACGATGCGAGCCTTTTTACCAATACAGGCTGCCCATATCCAAACAAGATTCTTGTAATAACCATCGATTTTCTATCCTGTCATTTGTTATAATGGGTAAGATTGGAACCTTTTTTTGTTGATCCCATGCGCGAAAGGTCATAGTAGGTTCTTCATTAGATGGAATGCATTGATATAGAATGCATTTGCATCCAGACGAAATATCAGCAAAAATTGCAAAGGGAATCTTGTTAGAGTACAGAAAGGTGGGGCGGATGACAAAAATTCTTACGGAAATAGATACCTATCTCTATTTTCCGGTTCTTGTTTTACTTCTGGCAGCAGCCGGTATTTATTTTACGGTGCGGACCAGAGCGGTTCAGATCCGTATGTATGGTGAGGCCTGGAAGGTCCTCTGGGAGAAGCCCAAGGAAGAAGGGGCGGTTTCTCCATTCCAGGCACTTATGGTTTCCACGGCATCCCGTGTCGGGACGGGAAATATCATCGGAGTTTCTACGGCTATCTGTCTGGGCGGCCCCGGTGCCATGTTCTGGATGTGGCTTTTGGCTGTCCTGGGGAGTGCATCTGCTTATGTTGAGACCGTTCTGGCTCAGATCTATAAAAAGAGGGAGCCGAATGGCGTCGGCTGTTACGGCGGCCCGGAGCATTATATCGAGGATGCCATCCACAGCAGAAAACTGGCAAAAGTCTTTACGGTCTGCATGATCCTGGCTTATGGTTTCGGTTTTAATTTGCTCTGCTCTTATAACCTGCAATCTGCTTTTACCGTCTATTCTTTTTATGACAAAAAGCTGACACCTCTGATCATTGGCGGCATTCTTGCTATTCTTGTCCTGATCTGCATCCTTGGCGGAGGAAAGCGGATTGTGAGATTGACGGAGCTTATCGTGCCATTTATGGGATTTATCTATGTCGCTGTAGCGGTATTGATCTGTATTGTGAACTTTCACCATATTCCTTCCATGTTTGCCATGATCTTCCGGGATGCCTTTAATTTCCGGGCCATCGGAAGCGGAATTGCAGGGTCCTGCATGGTCTATGGAATCAAGAGAGGCCTTTATTCGAACGAAGCCGGTGTCGGCTCGGCACCCCATGCTGCAGCATCTGCAGATACCTCACATCCCGTCAAACAAGGTCTTGCGGCCGTGGTCTCTGTTTCTATTGACACGCTCTTCCTCTGTACGGCAACCGGTCTCTTATGTCTCGTCACCAACGTTCCGCGGACGGCAAAAAGTGCCGGCGCGCCCTATGTTCAGCAGGCCCTGTCCAGCTTCTTAAAGGGCTTCGGACCGGCATATCTCACCATTGCACTGATCCTGTTTGCATTCACAACTTTGATCGGGAATCTCTATTATGTGGATAACGGGCTGAAATATCTGCACAATAACAAGATGCCGGGGAAGAAGTTTCTGACCATCTTCCGCCTGATCTGTGCTCTTGTTATTTTCGCCGGTGCCTTAATACCGATGGATGCGGCCTGGGCACTTGCGGATATCACCATGGGAGCCATGGCTCTTATCAATATCCCCTGCTGCGTCCGCCTTGGGAATGTGGCCTTCCGCGCGACCCGGGATTATGAGAAACAGAAAAAGACAGGGCAGGATCCGGTTTTCCACGCCAAGGATGTCGGGCTGGATCCGAAAGAGTTAGACTACTGGAAGTAGGGGGAAGAAATGCCGGCTTTTATTTCTATTATGGATCTGATCGGGACGATCGCATTCGCAATTTCCGGGGCCATGGTCGCTGTGAAAAAGGACATGGATATCTTCGGCATCATGATTCTGGCTCTGACAACGGCCGCCGGGGGCGGCTTTGTCCGCGACCTGACCATAGGCAGGATCCCTCCTGCCGTCTTTTTGAATCCGATCTACATCATCCTGTCCTTTGCAACTGCCCTGGTGGTCTTTTTCGTGATCCGCTATGTGCGAAAGGGCGACCGGATCCTTCGGCTGATCCGGGTCTATGAGAAACTCCTTCTGGTTACGGATTCTCTGGGGCTTGCGGCCTTTACCGTGGACGGCGTCTATGCCGGCCGGATGGTGTCGAAAACAAATGTTTTTCTTATGATTTTTCTTGGTGTCATCACCGGTGTCGGGGGAGGAATTCTCCGGGATCTGTTCGCCGCGCAGAAGCCCTATATTTTCGTCCGCCATGTCTACGCTCTGGCATCGGTGGCAGGCGCTGTCGCCGCAGCACTTCTTCCGGCTGTGATCGGCTGGCCCAAGGCAATGCTTGTCGGATTTTTCCTGGTCCTTCTGATCCGCTATCTGGCAGCCCACTTTCGCTGGAACCTGCCGAGGGCCCTCCCCGGTGGGGAAATATAGACCAGACCGGAAGGAAATTTTCCATTCCGGCATTACCAAAGAAGCTGGCGTACCCTGTCATTTCAAAACATAGGCAGGTAATAGAGATTTCTAAAAACTTCATAGAAAATTGTAAATATTACACAATATATGATTGTATTGCCTAATATTTTTGTATAAAATGGTGATGAAAATAAGGTTGTCGGAAAACCAGTCAAAGGCTCGATTCTTAGGATAGGGGGAACTTGCGTATGAAGGTTTATACTACTGACAAGATTCGTAACGTCGTCATTTTAGGACATGGGGGTGCAGGAAAGACGACTCTGACCGAGGCCATGGCATATCTGGCCGGTCTGGTAGCAAGGCAGGGGAAAGTCGAGGATGGCAATACGATTTCTGACTTTTCCAAGGAGGAGATCCGGAGGAAGATCTCCATTTCGACTGCGGTCGTTCCGATCGAATGGGAGGATTATAAGATCAATATCCTCGATACACCGGGCTTTTTCGGTTTCGCAGGAGAAGTGGAAGAGGCCCTGAGTGTAGCAGATGGCGCTATTATTGTGGTGTCCGGCAAGGCCGGTATCGAAGCCGGTACGGAAAGAGCCTGGGATCTCTGTGAGAAATATCATCTGCCCAGGATCTTCTTTGTGACGGATATGGATGATGATAAGGTCTCTTATCGTCAGGTCATCGAAGATCTGACTGCTATGTTCGGAAAGAAGATCGCGCCTTTCAACATGCCTCTTCGTGAGAATGGTCAGCTGACCGGCTATATCAATGTCATTCAGAAGAAGGCCTTTCGCTATGACAAGCATGACACCATAGAGATCGAAATGCCGGATTATTCCGAAGACTATCTGGAACAATATCATTCGACCTTGATGGAAGCAGTTGCAGAGACTTCCGAAGAATTTCTCGACCGCTATCTGGACGGAGATACCTTCTCCGAGCAGGAGATCCGTGCGGCAGTCCGCCTGACCATACAGGACGGCTCTATCGTTCCGGTTGGCAGCGGCTCCGGCCTTCTTGCCCGGGGCGTCTATACCCTTCTGGATGATATTGTGAAATATATGCCATCCGCAGACAATCGCAAGATGACCGGCATTAATATCCGGACCAACGAAATTTTCGAAGCCAACTTCGACATTTTAAAACCCAAGACGGCCTTTGTCTTTAAGACCATTGTGGATCCTTTCCTGGGCCGCTTCAGCCTGATCAAAGTCAGGTCCGGCGTGATCAAATCCGATGATCTCCTTTATGACAGCCGGACCGATCGGGAATATAAGATCGGGAAGCTCTATATTTTGACTGGCAATAAAACAGCGGAAGTGCCGGAACTACATGCCGGTGATCTGGGTGCTCTGGCTAAGATTTCGGATCTGGCGACATCGGATACCCTGTCGACCAAGGCAGTGCCGATCATGTATGCCAAGATCGATCTGCCGATTCCCTATACCAGTCTGCGCTGGAAGGCCGTTCATAAGAGTGATGTCGATAAGATCGCTCAGTCGATGGCAAAACTCATGGCAGAGGATCCGACCTTTAAGGCTGTCAATGATGCGGAAAATCAGCAGTCTCTGATCTATGGAATGGGCGACCTCCATCTCGAGACCATCCAGTCCCGTCTGGAACATGATTATAAGGCGCCGATTGAGGTGGACCGGCCGAGAGTTGCCTTCCGCGAGACCATTCAGAAGACAGCCGATGTGGAAGCTAAGTATAAGAAGCAGAACGGCGGACATGGCCAGTATGGGCATGTCAAGATGCGCTTTGAACCTTCCGGCAGCGATAAGCCTTATGAATTCAAGGAAGAGGTCGTCGGAGGAGCCGTGCCCAAGGGATTTTTCCCCGCTGTTGAGAAGGGGATCGCAGCCTCCTGCAAGGCTGGCCCTCTGGCCGGTTATCCGGTGGTCGGTGTCCGGGCCATCCTCTATGACGGATCCTATCATCCGGTGGATTCTTCGGAAATGGCCTTCATGACAGCATCCCAGATGGCCTTTAAGAAGGGATTTCTGGAAGCCGCTCCCGTTCTTTTGGAGCCGATCGTAGATTTGAAGGTGACCGTTCCCGATGCCTATACCGGTGATGTTATGGGCGACCTGAATAAGAGGCGGGGCCGGGTGCTTGGCATGACGCCGCAGAATGGCAGGCAGGTCATCGAGGCAGAGGTTCCGGAAATGGAGCTCTATGGCTATTGTACAGCACTTCGCTCCATGACGGGCGGCCGCGGCCTCTATGAATATCATTTTGTCCGCTACGAGAAGACGCCGGCAGAGATCCAGAGCCGGGAAGTCTTGGAACATGCGAAGGAAGTCGAAAAGAAGACAGAAGGATAAGGATTTTAAAGGATAAGGATTTTATTTGAAAAACCGCCTCCCCGTCAGATCTTTGATGGGGAAGCGGTTTTCTATAGCTTTTGCCTTTATAGCTTTTGTCTACATTTTCTGGTCCTGGTCTGCATTTCCCTGCTCTGTCTTCTCAAAGACCCGGTTCAGAAAGAGTGAGAAGAAACAAGCTATGCCGGAGGCTCCGACGAAGAGAAAGATGCTGAAGAAAAGAACCGCTGCAATTCCGTTATGGAAAGCCAGATCCAGTGGCAGAAAGAGGACAAGGACGAAGAAGATTGATAAAAAGAGGTTGCCGAAGGCCAGGCGGAGAGCGTTTTTTACGGTCTGTGCGTAAGTTTCCCGGTAGCGGGCCGTAATCGGAAAGGCATAGAGGATCACAGCGACGACCGAAAAGAGAAGGAGCCAGACCGGATATTGGAGGATCTCAAAGGAGGGGTCAATGACCTTATAGATCAAATATAGATCGGCCGAAAAGAAGAGGAGAAGACCGAGGCAGGGAAGCCAGAGGAGAGTGGACCGGGTAAAATCCTTCTTAAATTGCCGGAAATAAGAACGGACCGGATAGGTCTCTTCTTTTCGAACGATTTTAATGGTCTGGCTGTAGAGCGCAGTCAGGGCTGCTCCAATCGTTATGATGGGAAGACAGGTTACAAGAAAAACCGCATTCAGGCAGATCAGATCAAAGAGAATGCCCAGGGCACGCTGCATAGGATTGTTCGGATCAAAGTACTTTTTCATAAATTACCTCACTTTCATTTGTCTATATTATACAAAAAAAATAACGATATTCATTGTTTCTTGTTCAAAATAATAATTTTTGACAAATAAAAAGCAAGTTCTGTCAAACAGAGAAGACCGGTAGATGATATAACGACAGTATCAAAGCAATCAAAGAAAATCAGGCCTGGTTTTCAACCATTGTATGGATATGCAACTCCGAAGAGGGACTTTGGGGGTGTTTAAAAAGGAGGAAAGGAATGAAAAGAAAAGTACTTGCGTTGCTTTTAACAGCAGCTATGACCTGTACCATGTTTGTAGGCTGTGGAGGCAAATCCCAAGGCGGATCGAAGGACAGTGGTAAAAAGGATGATCAGAAGACCAGCCAGACCATTACTCCTAAGGAAGGCGGAAAGAAGGGAACCTTGAATCTCTGGGCTTTCACAGATGAAGTTCCAGGTATGGTCAAGCATTATATCGAAGACCATCCGGATTTCCCCTATAAGGTGACATCTACGATCATTGCAACAACAGACGGTGCTTATCAGCCGGCATTGGATGCAGCATTGAAGTCAGGAGGAAAGAAAAGTCCGGACATCTACTGCGCAGAATCTGCCTTTGTTTTGAAGTATACACAGGGAGATATGGAAAAATATGCAATGCCTTATGAAGACCTGGGCATTGATGTGGACAAGGAAACAAAAGATGCCGATATTGCTCAGTACACCATAGATATTGGAACCAATACGGATGGCAAACTGGATGCTCTGGGATATCAGGCAACCGGCGGCGCTTTCATTTATCGAAGATCCATTGCAAAGGATGTTTTCGGAACCGATGATCCGAAAGAGATTTCTAACATCATCGGCGGCGGCAGCGGAAACTTTGATAAGTTCTGGGAAGCAGCAGACAAACTTGCGGCCAAGGGTGATGCCATTGTTTCCGGTGACGGTGATGTCTGGCATGCCGTTGAGAACAGTTCGGAAAAGGGCTGGCTTACAAAAGATGGAAAGCTTCAGATCGATCCGAAGAGGGAAGCCTTCTTAGATATCTCGAAGAATCTGACCGACAAGGGCTGGTCCAATGTAACTCAGGACTGGCAGGATGCCTGGTTTGCAGATATGAAAGGCGAAGGGCCGAAACCGGTATTCGGCTTCTTCGGACCGGCATGGCTTATTAACTACACAATCGCCAAGAACTGCGGCGGAGAAAAAGCAGGCGAAGGCACCTATGGCGACTGGGCTGTCTGCGATTCTCCGGTTGGTTTCTTCTGGGGCGGCACATGGCTTCTGGCCAATAAGGAAATGGATAAGAGTAAGAAGTCTGCTGTAAAGGATATCATTGACTGGATCACCCTGCAGACCGATGAAAATTCTCTTCAGTATAAGTGGGCAAACGGAACCTTAAACGGCGCTGGCGGAACCAAGGATGCAGTTGCTTCCGGAACGGTTATGAGTAAATCAGATGGATCCATGGATTTCCTGGGCGGTCAGAATATGTTTGATTATTTCGTACCTGCCAACAAATATGCAAACGGTAAGAATCTGACCCAGTACGATGAATCCATTAACCAGATCTGGAGAGATCAGGTTCGTGCCTATGCATCCGGACAGAAGAGCCGGGACGATGCCATCAAGGACTTTAAGCAGACCGTGAATGACAACCTTGGCATCGAGTCAGCAAAGTAATCTCTCTTTCCCTACCAAAAAATACACAAAAATACAAAAACACACAAAATACACCTTTTTCATACTTTCGCAGGGCAGTGCCAAGGCCTGCCCTGCAACCCTTGTCAGAGATATAAAGGGGGAAAACGACATGAAGACGCAGCATAACCGCTATGCAAAATATGGATACCTCTTCAGTATTCCTTTTGTGATAGCATTTCTCATCTTCTCTCTGTATCCGACGCTATATACGGCAGTCATCGGATTTACAGATCTGAAGGGCATCGGAACAACGGAGATCCACTTTCTGAAGGATCCCTTTCTCAATTTTAAGACAATTCTGTCCAGCCCTACATTTCAGACAGCATTTAAGAATACCCTTAAAATGTGGGTGCTGAACTTTATTCCACAGCTTCTTCTGGCACTCTTGCTTGCAGCATGGTTTACCGATCGCAGATTCAAGGTGCCCGGGGAAGGCATATTCAAGGTCATCTTCTATATGCCGAATATTATTACTGCAGCAACCATAGCCATCCTGTTTAATGCACTTTTCGGATATCCCATGGGGCCGGTCAACGATATTTTGACCCGGATCGGTATTTTTTCAAAGCCTGTGAATTTCCTGGTCAATAAACAGGTGGCTCAGAGCATTGTCATTTTTATTCAGACCTGGATGTGGTATGGCTATACTATGATTATTCTGATCTCAGGTGTGCTTGGAATCAATCCGGAAATTTTCGAGGCGGCCGAGGTCGATGGAGCCAATGGATGGCAGACTTTCTGGCTTGTGACATTGCCGAATATCAAGACCATCCTCTTATATACCATGGTAACCAGCCTGATCGGCGGCTTGAATATGTTCGATATCCCGAAGCTCTTTCTCCTGGGAGGCCCGGATAACGCAACGATGACCACAGGAGTCTTTATTTACAACCAGGCCTTCTCCGGAGCTTATATGTATAACCGGGCGGCAGCGGCTTCGATGATCATGTTCGTTATTATTGTTCTGGCTTCTATCGTTCTCTTCTGGCTTTTAAGAGACCGGGATGAAGAGGCTATGGAGAAACAGAAAAAACAGAGGGAAAAGGAACTGCGCCGTGCCTATAAGGCGAAAATGCAGGGAAAGGAGACAGATCAATGAAGCAATCACATACATTGAAGAAGACAATCATCTTCATTATCTGTATCATCCTGTCCATTCTCTCGATTCTGCCATTTCTTATCATGATCGTGAATTCGACCCGATCGACCGTAGAGATTCAGCAGCATGCCCTGTCCCTGATCCCTTCCGGATACTTCTTCAGTAATCTGAAGGTCCTTCTGGGAAAGAGCTTCAACCCGGCTGTCGGCTTCATGAATTCTCTGATCATCTCTGTCCTGACGACAGTTCTGGCAACCTATTTCTCGACTTTGACTGCTTATGGACTTGTGATTTATGAATGGAAACTGCGGGATGCCTTCTATCGCTTTATTCTGGCTATTATGATGATCCCGGCTCAGATCACTATGATCGGTTTCTATCAGATGGTCTATAAGGTTCATATGACAAACCACCTGTCGATGCTGATCCTTCCGGCGATAGCATCCCCGGCCATGGTTTTCTATATGCGTCAGTATATGATTCCGGCCTTAAGTAAAGAGATCGTTCAGTCGGCCCGGATCGACGGTGCGAGAGAATTCTTTATTTTCAATCGGATCGTTCTTCCCATCATGAAACCTGCCATTGCAACCCAGGCCATCTTCTGCTTTGTTTCCAGCTGGAATAACCTTTTTACACCATTGGTTTTATTGACGGATCAAAGGAAATATACCTTGCCCATCATGGTATCGCTCCTTCGAGGGGATATCTATAAGACAGAATATGGAGCAGTTTATCTGGGCCTGACGCTTACAGCCCTGCCCCTGATCATTGCATATCTCTGCCTGTCCAAGTATATTGTTGCAGGCGTTGCCTTAGGGTCGGTCAAGGGATAAAAAGTTCATTCGTTCCTCAGGTCTCCTGGACCGCAAGAGAACGGTATTTCGTCGGTGTCATACCGGTATTGCTTTTAAATGCCCTGCTGAAGGAGGCGAGGTCATGGAAGCCCGTCTGGTAGGCAACTTCTGTGACCGAGTTCTCATCAGCAAGAAGTTCCTTGGCTTTTCGGATCCGAAGATCCTGAATGAATTCATGGTAGGTAGAACCTGTGTAATCCTTAAAGAGTCGGGAGAAGTGAAATTTGGAGTATCCGGTGAACTCTGCAGCCTGTTCCAGGGAAAGAAGCTCCGTGATATGATCCTCCAGATAGGCCAGAAGCTCCGTGAAACGATCGTAGCTTTTCGAAACCACGCCGGAATTTGGAGCGGTCGAATCATAGCTCTTCCTCAGAGAATGGCGGCCGAAACTAGCAATGATATGGAGGAGTCTGGCATAGATCGCGAGTTCCCACATATTCTTGTGATCGAAATAGAGGTCCGTGATATGATTCATGTCCTCCCAGATCTTGTGATGGAAAACCGGATCTTTCGCAGCAGAAATATAGAGCGGCCGGTTAAAACGGGCAAGTATCAGCTTGTAATCAGCGAAACAGGAAAACATGGAGCTATCTATAATCATGATAAATCTGGCTCCGGAAGGATTTCCCATGAGTCGGTGAGGCATATGAGGAGGAATAAAAAGGAGATCATTTTCATTCAGATGATAGACCTGGTTCTGACAGGAAATCGTATAGTCATCCTTGATGCAGGCAATGATTTCCATGGCAGCATGGTGATGGGGCGGATAGCCTTCTGTCTGGATATTGTACCAGATCCGAATATGTGAATTTCCGAGATAGCGGACAAATTCCTGGTCGCCATTGACACGACGATCGGATCCGTCCCAGGCATCCGGCTGGACATATTTGATTGGCAGATCTTCCTCTGTTCTCATTTGTGCTCCCCTCCTTATCTTTGTTATGACGATAAAGGAATAATGAAACTATTATAAATCATTCGTCTGGAAATTCCTAACTATTATAAGAATTCTTTATAAAAGATTGGAGAAAAGATGACAATATATGTAAATAAAAACTCCAAAGCAGGAGGAGACGGATCCGAGGACCGCCCTTTTCGGACGATTCAGGAGGCGGCAGATCTCGCGGGTCCGGGAGATCGTGTTCTGGTTTTCCCCGGGGTTTATCGGGAATATGTACATCCCCGGCAGGGGGGAACAGAGACGCAAAGAATTGTTTATCAGTCGGTGGAACCTCTTCAGGCAGTCATCACCGGAGCAGAACCGGTCAGGAACTGGGAAAGTCTTGGCAATGGCACCTGGCGGGCAGCAGTGGACAATTCCATTTTCGGCTCCTTCCATCCATATCGGGAACTGGTATCCGGTGACTGGTTTATGGGCGGCTATATCGCTCATCGGGGAGATGTCTATTTGAATCACAAGTCTCTCTATGAGGTGCGGTCTTTGGAAGAGGTCCTGCATCCGAAGATTCAACCGGCTTCCTGGGACCCTCAGGGTTCTCTCTATCAATGGTACAGTGAAGTTCGTGAGGATCAGACGGTCTTTTATTGTAATTTTCAAGATCAGGATCCGAATCAGGAGGAGGTAGAGATCAGCGTCCGTCCGGCCTGCTTTGCACCGGAAGTGACAGGAGTGAATTATATTACACTTTCCGGATTCACGGTTCGGGAGGCTGCAACACAGTGGGCTCCGCCTACGGCTTATCAGGAAGGGATGATCGCCCCGCATTGGTCCAAGGGCTGGATCATTGAAGACTGCGATATCTATGAAGCCAAATGCGCCGGAATTTCTCTCGGCAAGTACCGGCAGGAGGGAAATGATAACAAGTGGTTAAAATGGAAGTATAAGGATGGAACGCAGACCCAGAGAGAGTGTGTCTGCCAGGCCCAGGCAGAAGGCTGGTCCAAAGAGACGGTTGGATCTCATATCATCCGCCGCTGCCAGATCCATGATTGTGGACAAAACGGTATTGTCGGACATATGGGCGGAGCCTTTTCCATCATAGAGGATTGTCATATCCATCATATCAATAATAAACAGAACCTGGCCGGAGCAGAGATCGGCGGGATCAAAATGCATGCCGCCATCGACTGCATCTATCGGAGAAATCATATCCACCACTGCACCAGGGGGATCTGGCTGGACTGGCAGGCCCAGGGGAGCCGGATCAGCCAGAATATCTTCCACGACAATACTCTGGCGGCATTTGAAAATGACCCTTGTGAAAAAGAAGGACTGTCAGAAGAAGAGAAGGAAGAGGCCCTTCGAGAGCGAAGAGAGATCTTCGCCGGTATGGGGGAAGACATCTTCGTTGAGATCTCACATGGGCCGACTTTGATCGATAATAACCTGCTCCTGTCGGATCGGGCATTGAAACTGGCCTGCCAGGGCGTTGCAGTGTGTCACAATTTCATCGCCGGAAGTCTGGTCTCGATCGGCATCGGGACAGACAATGGTTCAAAGACCTTGCCGTCGCCGCGTTATACCCCTTATCATTTTCCGCACAGGGTCGAGATCTTCGGCTTTATGACCTGTCTGCATGGGGATGACCGGTTTTATCAAAATATTTTCGTTCAGAAACCCATCCGGCCGATCATGGCGGCTTATCAAAAGCAGCAAAGACAGCTGCAGGATGGTTGGGACGACGGAAATCTGGAGGTCGGCACCGCTCCTTTTAATGGCTATCCGGATTTTTTGGAATGGAAGGCAGGATTCGATGAATACTGCGGTATGGGCTCTGCTCCCAGTGACCGTTATTACAGTCATCTTCCGGTCTGGGCAGAGGGCAATGTCTATCTGGCCGGTGCAAAAGCCTGGGAGAAGGAAAAGAATGCCCTCCTTCTTCCGGATGATCATATCGAATGGAGTTTCTCGACGGATCCTTCCAGGCAAGAGGATCGGGATGCCGGGGATGAGACAAGAGTAGTGGGACAGACAATGGATCAGGAAGATCCTGTCTTTTTGGATCCCGTGGATCAGGCTCTTAAGAATTTTCGAATGCAGATCCCGCAGGACTTAAAGGATAAGATCCTGGAATGGTCTAAGGATCAGAATCTCTCCTTGGTCGATACAGAGATGCTTGGTATGGCATTTGAACCGGAAGAGAAATTTGAAGCGCCGGATGGCAGTCCGATCACTTTGGACCAGGATCTCAGGAAGGAAGTCAGGACAGCCCCGATCCTTCCCGGCCCTTTTGCCGATTTTTATGAATCATAGAATCATAGGATCATAGAGAAGAAGGTCTTTCTAACCGCTGATAAAGCGGCATCAAAAGATAAAACTTTCAATTCGATAAAACTTTCAATAAAAAACCGCCTCCCCGTCAGAACGTTGATGGGGAAGCGGTTTTTTAGCTTCGGTCTATATTTTCCGGCTTTTCAAATTTTCTTTTTTCTTATTTTAGCCTTCCACCGGCATCGTGGATGTCCTGAGCCAGCGGAGTTCTTCGCCTTCGAGATAAGGAGAGATCGTCTCCCAAACCCTCTTGTGATAGTCATTCAGCTTGTCAATATCGGACTGGTCCATCTGGGACGGATCAATGGCCTTTAAGTCGATCGGGGCATAGGTCAGAGGCTCGAAACGTAAGAAACGTCCGTATTCATTGGTCTCATCTTCGACGCACTCCAGAATGGTTTCGATCCGGATGCCATAAGCATTCTCGATATAGATGCCAGGCTCGTCCGATGTGATCATGCCGGGTTCGAAAACGGTCGATGCATTTCTCCAGCGGATGCTCTGAGGTCCCTCATGTACATTCAAAATATAGCCTACGCCGTGACCGGTTCCATGATTGAAGTTCTGCCTCTTCTCCCAGAAAGGTGCTCTTGCATAGGTATCCAATGCTATGCCATTCGC
Organism: Porcibacter vitabionis; assembly: GCF_046263795.1. NCBI lineage: Bacteria > Bacillati > Bacillota > Clostridia > Lachnospirales > Lachnospiraceae > Porcibacter > Porcibacter vitabionis. Next base: position 58,763 of record NZ_JBJYZD010000005.1, read on the forward strand.
TCCATAAGGGAACTTTGCGTAAAGCAGGCGGAGATTGGAAACTGTAACGGTGGTATAATCCCTTATCATTTCCGGTGTCAATTTACCAAGGACAATGGTTCTTGTGACATCGGTCGTACCATTCTGATAGGTTCCGCCGGAATCCACAAGGAGGAAGCCCTCCGGTTTCAGTTCTGCGCAGCTCTCCTTGGTTGGAGCATAGTGGGCCATGGCTGCATTGGCATTGTAAGCGGAAATGGTATCGAAGGAAAGCTCGATATATCCCGGGATCTCGGAACGGAGCTTGTCCAGATGTTCTGCGGCGGAAACTTCCGTGATCTTCTCTTTCCCGATGGTCTTCTGTACCCAATACATGAATTTGCAGAGGGCAACGGAGTCATCGATATAGCATTTTCTGGAATTTTTCAGTTCCACCTCGTTTTTCACTGCCTTCATTGCAGTCGTCGGATTGGCACCGTAGACTAGATTTTCCTTTCCGGCTGCATGGGTACAGGTCTCTTTCAAAGCGAAGGAAGAGGCGTTGGGATCCAGGAAGACTTTGCCATCGAACTTCCACTTGGACAGTTCTTCGAAGAAGTTCTCATAAGGATGCAGGGCAATCTCATGCCGGATGGCATAGGCCCGGAAGTCTTCGGTAATTTCAGAGTCTTGAAGGAAGAGATCGATCGTATCCTGGCCCAGAATCAGATAGGACAGGGCAACCGGATTACAGTGGACATCGTCACCCCGGATATTCAGGAGCCACATGATATCATCAAGCTTTGCCAGGACCCATGCCCGGCAGTCTCTGGCCTTGAGGAAAGTGCGGACCCTGTTTACCTTGTCCTCCATGTCTTCTCCGACAGTCTCGGTCGGTAAAATGTAGACCGAATGCGAAGGCAGAGCAGGCCGGTCGGTCCAGATCTGGTCGACCGGTGCAAAGGATCCATTCAGCCTGGCCTGACAGGCTTCCGCCAGTTTCTTATAATTTTCTCCTTCTGTCACGGTAACAGAGCGGCCGTCGAAAGCCAGAGTCTGTCCCTTGGAAAGATGGTCCGTTAAAAATTCTTCGATGGTAGGGACATCCGGTTCCCCCATCTTCATAAGATGCCATTCGGTCCCCTCCAGCTCGCCGGCTGCAGAAATGAAGAAGCGGCCGTCGGTCCAGAGCCAGGCACCCTCTTTGGAAACAAGAAGATGCACATTATCACTGGTGCATCCGCTCAGATATTCGGTTACTTTAAAGAAATCACTGACATATTCCGATGCATGATAATCCGAAGATGTAGCAAGGAAGTAGTCAATTCCTTCCTTTGCCATTGTCTGTCGAAGGGCAGTCAGCCGATCCTTGATACAAGATTTGTTCTCAGATGACATTACAGTACCTCTTTTCTTTTATTGCATATTGCCTTTTGAGCCATTCGTGGAATGTTTCCTTTTAGCTCTCTTAGCAGTATAGCACAAGATCGCAGGTTCCCGGAAACGCTTCTTGTTTTTCATTTTCCTTAGATCCGGATGGCTTCAGAAGATCCCAAGCTCCCGGAAACTCTTCTCATAATCCGGTCCCTGGCAGAGGCCCTTTTCCGTGATGATGCCCGTGATCAGTTCATGGTCTGTGACATCAAAGGCCGGATTGAAAGAGGTATCCACGGCAGAGGGAACCATAGGGGTCTCATACCACATGGACTTGATCTCTTCGGGATCCCGCATTTCGATCGGGATCTGGTCTCCGTCTTTGGTATTTTGATCGATCGTGGAAGAGGGGGCGCAGACATAGAAGGGAACGCCGTAGTGCTTAGCGAGAATGGCAAGTCCACTGGTTCCGATCTTATTGGCTGCATCGCCGTTTCGGGCGACCCGGTCACAGCCGACAAAAATGATCTTGACCCGGCCGGTCTTTAAGAGGAGAGAGGCCATATTGTCGCACTGGACGGAAGTCGTGATCCCGGCATTGACCAGTTCAAAGGAGGTCAGACGGGCTCCCTGGAGGAGAGGGCGGGTCTCGTCACAGTAGACATGCATATCCTTTCCTTCCCAGCCATGCTCGAGAGCCAGATACATGGGAGCGGTGGCAGTGCCGTATTTGGCAGTTGCCAGAGTACCGGCATTGCAATGGGTCATGATGCCGAGCTCCTGACCGGGAACTTTTAAGTCCTTCAGGAGGCCAAAGCCGATCTCACCGATATTCCGGCTGATGGCGACATCTTCGTCCCGGATGGCCTGGGCTTCCTCTAAGAGAGCCCTCTTTATGGCAATGACGGACTCTTCTCTCATGGAAAGGACTTTTTCTTCCATCCGGTTCAAGGCCCAGAAGAGGTTGACTGCGGTCGGGCGGGAGCTTGCCAGATAGTCCTTGGTCTCTTTGAATTCCTGATAGAAATGGTTGAAGCTATCCTCCGACATGGTTCTTGCAAGGACAGCGATCCCGTAAGCAGCAGCCACACCAATGGCAGGTGCACCACGGACCCGAAGCTTCTTTATGGCTTCCCAGAGATCCTCCTTGTTTTTGATCTGAATTCTCTTAATGGTGGTGGGGAGAAGGGTCTGATCGATGATATCCACTGACTCCTTGTCCGGTCCCCATTTTACAGTAATTACTTTTTCAAAAAAATCATCGAGACTTTTATTCATGTTTTATCCTTACCTTTCACAGAGTCTTTTCTGCCTTCTCCCTGGCGCGAAGGACGGCATCAACGAAGGCAGAACCATTGGCAAAGTTCTCTGCCGAAAGGATCATTTCCTTTCCTGCCAGAATGTTGATCCGCTCTGCCAGAAGCCTTGCCTTCTCATCTTTGATCGATGTCACATCAACGACATTGGCCATACCGACGGTCCGTCGATGGAGTTCGGTACCGGCATAACCTGCCGTATCCCTTAAGATTCCGGCCAGATAATATTCCTTGAAGCCCGGGACTTTCGCCATGGGCTCAGTGACCGCCTGATCATAGGCTTCATTGAATTTTGAAATAAACTGGTCCGTCAGCTCCTCGATGGAGTCCAGACACCAGTCTGAGAAGGCACTGTCACCGGAAGAAAGCCCGTTGTCATAGGCAAAGATCATGTTGGCAATGATATTTCCGACATCGTAGCCGATCGGTGCAAAGGTGCCGAATTCGCAGTCGAAGACTTTCATGGCATCCTCTTTTATGAAGATGGAACCGGTATGGAGGTCGCCGTGCAGGAGAGCCTGGGCATTGGTCATGAAGTTGAATTTGAGTTTGGCTGCCGCCAAATGTAAACCATGGTCTTCATAGAGCTCTTTTTCAACGAAGGTCCGGTTGGGCTCGAAGATATGATTTCTTTCGGCGCCGAGATAGGGTTCCATCAGAACGAGCTTTTCGGTGATGTCACAGAGATCCGGCGTGATAAATTTTCTTGTCAGCTCTTTCTTTTCCCTGTGGTCCATGACAAGGTCCGAAGTATAGAGCAGGGTATTGACCATAAAGGTTGAGATCTGATCTGCGAAAAGAGGAAAAGTCTTATGCTCCAGCATGGCATCCCGCATGACTTGGAAATCGCTGCAGTCTTCCATTCCTGAGGCATGCATGATGGTATCATAGAAATAGATATGGGGCACCATGCCGGGCGCCAGTTTCTCTTCGATTTGAAGGATCTCCGATTCCTGGCGGTTCCGGTCGACCGATGCCGTCATATCCTTGGAGATCCGGGTCTCAAGGCCTGCCTGCTTAATGTAAAGAGAATGCCCCTTTTGATCCTCTACCCGACAGACATGGTTGATATTTCCATGCTCAGCGGGGATCCGGGCGGTCATCGTTTTCGAATCCCAGTCGATCATATTCCCTGTCTTCTCCAGTGTGTAGGCGATGACTGCTTTTTCCGTCCCCTTCGGATCATTCTCATTGATCATTAGAAAATAGTTTGTAAAATCCATCTTGTCCCCCCTCATAAAATCAGCCTCTGGATATCTCCAGAAGTTTGTCATGCAGCTCCTTTTCGATGCCGGAAAGTTCCTGCTCTGCGGCCTGGCGTTTGGCCTTGCCGTCTTTTTGGATGGTCATGATCTCATCCATGGCACTGATCAAGGTCTCATTGGTGTGCTGTAAGGTCTCGATATCGACAATGCCGCGCTCATTTTCCTTGGCCGTCTCAACCGTTACCTGATGCAGTTTATCCGCATTCTTCTTTAAGAGATCGTTTGTCATATCATTGACTTCCCGTTCTGCCCGGGCAGCCTGTGAAGCGTGTTCCATGCCGATGGCGATGACCATCTGATTCTTCCAGAGCGGAATGGTATTGACGATGGTCGACTGGATCTTCTCAGCCATCTGCAGGTCGGAATTCTGGATGAGACGGATCTGCGGTGCCGTCTGCATGGCGATGGTGCGGGTCAGTTCGAGATCATAGAGTTTCTTATCGAAACGCTCGCACTGGGCAGCCAGATCCTTAGCCTTCTGGGCATCTTCAGGCAGGCCGGACTCTTCTGCCTTGGCCTGCAGTTTCGGCAGATCCTCTGCACGGACGATCTCAAGCTTCTTTTTCCCGGCCAGGATGTACATGGTCAGTTCCTTATAGTAATTCAGGTTAAGATCATACATCTTATCCAGGACGGCGGAGTCTTTTAAGAGTTTTTGCTCATGGCCTTCCAACTGTTCCTTGACTGTATCTACATTGCTCTCGACCTTACTGTAACGGGCTTTCAGCTCGTCCAGAGAGTTTTTCTTCTTTTTAAACCAGGCAACGATGCCCTTTTCCTTGTCATCGACATCGAAGTTCTTAAGCTCTGTTACCAGGCCGGCCAACAGATCTCCGACTTCGCCCATGTCCTTGGTCCGGACATCATCGATCGCTTTCTGGGAGAAGTCCGCCAGATTCTTCTGGGTGCTGATGCCGTAGGACATGACGGCAGCCGAATCGGTCAGATTGATCTTCTCGACAAAGGCATCGACCTGGGCCTGTTCTGCGTCGGACAGCTCAGCCTCCTTTTCGAAAGCCTGCGGAACTTCCGGCTTCGGCTGGGCCGGAAGATTATCTTCCTTCTTTTCTTCGCCGAAAGCTAAGGTCGGGTGAAAAGTTTCCTCTTTTAACGTGTCATTCATAACATTCCTCCTCAATCTTTTGTTTACTTCCGCTTCATTTCCGAATCCATCATGCCGTCCTGTTCCATCATATGTTTCATGACACTGATGTCAGAAGAGATATCGATCATGTCCTGCTCGGTCAGTTTGGCCAGGAAACGCTCGAAACCATCGCAGACAGTGTCGATTGCCTGTTCGATTTCAGCCATGGACTGCTTCTTCTGGTCGGATTCCACCGGGCTTCGATAGAAATCCAGGTAAGCATCCAGAAGCTTCTCCGTTGTCGGCAGATAGTAATTCATGATCCGCCGGAGATCCTTGGCCTTGCCGGGATCCTTTTTAATAGAGGCAAATATAGACCGGGTGATATTTTCCAGACGATAAAGCTTATCGGACATCGCTTCGGTATCGGGGATCTCGTCGTTGACAGTACGGATCTTCTTTAAATACTGGTCGCCGTCAAAGAGGATCTTTTCGACATCAGACTGAGGCTTGGCTGTTTGTCCCATGCCTGCAGTAGTGTCTGAAAAGGCTGTCTCGCCGGAGGCCTCTTTTCGTTTTGCTTCCGCCTGCATGGCATTCTGATAGAGCATTCTGGCATGGTCCGTAAGAAGCATGGTGGTGTAGTGGATGTCAAAGGATGCCTGGGGAAGCATGTTGAATTTCTTCATGTCGATCAGATTCTGCAGGGTTTCCTGGGGATTCTCGTTGACCTTTTGGGCCAGGTCCTGAATCCGGAAATATTCCCGGCTGCCCAGGATATTTCCATAACGGAAGTAACTGTCGACCAGATTGTCATAGCGCTTTCCTTCTTCCCTCAGCCTATGGAAGCGGCTGAAGATGTAGAGGTTGAAAACGAGAAAGCAGATGGAAACCAGACTTGCCGCAATACGGTTACCCAGAATAAAGCCGATCAGCGAAAGTCCGAAGCAAAAGGAGAAAAATCCGAAAAAAACTTCCCCGAGGATACCGGCGATCCTCCTTCGGCTTCCGAAATTGTAGCTGACTGGACGAACGGTAAAATAGGAGAAGGTCCCTTTGGGTGTCTGCCCGTAGGTGAAACCATCCGGTGCCGTATAGGAGGAAGGATTTGCATTGGAATTTCCATCTGAATGATAGGTATGGGAATCATCCCATGATTTCCGGGAGAATTTTCCGGATAATCCCCTTTCTCCGCCATAGATTGCTTTATTGATCTGATCGGACAGGGATTCCGCCAGGCCGGAATAATTTCCTTCCTGAACGGCCCGGTTCACCGCATCCAGCATATCCTGACCGGCAGAAAAGAGATAGCCGCCGATATCCTGCCCGCTGTTATTGTGGTAATGCCTATCGTTAGAAGCCATAATTTTCTTCTCCCTATCCCGTAACAAAATTTAAAAAAATTATATCATATTTCGAGGTCTATATTTCTGAAAAAATGAATAGGCAATAATTAGAAAGTGGGGTATAATGATGGAAACTTTCACAAGTAGACGTGCGAAAGTAACAGTTTCGATCGAAATGATGATATAGTGGTGTATGGCTTATCGTTCGTAGAATTTGGAGGGAAATATGGGTACAGAAAGAATTTCAGGCACAACGGGACTGCTTTGCGTGATCGGATCTCCGGTTGGCCATTCCTTGTCACCGGTTATGTATAATTACGCTTTTGACCGCTTGGGACTGGATTATGTCTATGTCGCCTTCGACATCAAGGAAGACCAGGTCCCGGATGCCCTGCAGGCCATGCGGACCTTCCATATGCGTGGCATGAATGTTACTATGCCGGATAAGATTGCCGCAGCCAGAGGCTGCGACGAACTTTCGAAGGCAGCAGAGATCATTGGCGCTGCCAATACCATTGTCAATGAAAATGGAAAACTGATCGGCCATATGACAGACGGCATCGGATTTAATAACAATCTTCGTGATCACGGGGTAGAAGTGAAGGGGAAGAAGATCACCATTGTCGGCGGTGGCGGAGCTGCAACGGCGATTGAGGTTCAGTCTGCTTTGGATGGGGCAAAGGCGATTTCCATCTTCAATATTAAGGATAAATTCTTCCCGCGGATCGAAGAGACCGCAAGGAAGATTATGGATGCAGTGCCCGATTGCCAAGTGAAAGTTATGGATCTGGCAGATGAGCTTGCTTTCAAAAAGGAAATTCTGGAAAGCGATATTCTGATCAATGCAACGATTCTTGGCATGAAACCTATGGATGACAAGTCTGTTGTAAGGGACATGTCCGTATTCCACGAAGGCCTTGTGGTTGCAGATACGGTATATAATCCTCTGGAAACCAAGCTGTTACGGGATGCCAAGGCACATGGCTGTAAAGTGGTCAATGGCAGAGGCATGCTGCTCTGGCAGGGCGAGGCAGCCTTCCGCCTCTACACCGGTCAGGAAATGCCGGTAGAGGAACTGAAACAACTCTATTTCAAGGAAGAGTAGATGATCTGATCACAGGAAAAAAACACCTTCCCTTGCCGGGAAAGGGATTGCCCCGACAGACACAAAAAACACCTTTCCTTGCCGGGAAAGGAATTGCCCCGGCAGAGAAGGTGCTTTTGTTATGCAAGAGATTTCCCGGCAGATTTATGATCGGCTGGGCAGGTGCCGGCAGGCCGAATCATTATGGCGCTGAAACTGCCGGAAGAAAGGTTTGACCGAAAGAAAGGTTTTATCAGAAGAAAAAGAGGGAAACTATGAATACTGTTCAGGTAAGAAATGTTGTCATTGGCGAAGGTCTTCCTAAGATCATTGTTCCAATCGTCGGAAAGACAAAGGAGGATATCATAAAGGCTGCAGAGTCTTTCTCCGAATATCGTTACGACATTGTTGAGTGGCGTGTGGACTGGTTTGACGGTGTTTTCAATTTTGCTGAAGTGGAAGATACCGCCAAGTCCCTTCGCGATACGCTGGGGGATGACAAGCCGATCCTTTTCACCTTCCGGACCTCAAAAGAGGGTGGTGAGAAGGCAATCGAGCCGGAGGCCTATGTTGAGCTGAATAAAAGAATTGCAATGACCGGCCTTGTAGATCTCGTGGATGTGGAAGCCTTTACCGGAGATTCCTATGTCCTGGATATCATCGAAACCGCTCATAAATGTGGTGTCAAAGTTGTTGCTTCCAATCACGACTTCGATAAGACACCGGCAAAGGAAGATCTGATCTATCGTCTGCGGAAAATGCAGGATCTGGGCGCAGATATCCCGAAGATCGCTGTGATGCCGAAGAATAAGAAGGATGTTCTGACTCTTTTGGAAGCAACGGAAGCGATGGCAAATGATTATGCCGATCGTCCCATCATCACCATGTCCATGGCAGGTACCGGTCTGATCTCCCGCCTCTCGGGTGAGGTCTTCGGATCTGCGGCTACATTCGGTGCAGTCGGCGCTGTCTCTGCTCCGGGACAGATGAATGTAAAGGATCTGGATATCATCCTGAATCTGATTCATAATGCCAGCTGATAAAACAATGTGCCTGACCGGTTGGATGGAGCGAGTTGGCTGCATTCAACCGGTCTTTTTCCGTGATAGTGCACAAAACAATACCTGGATTTATCAGCATGATTCACAAGATTTAAAAAATGCATTGACAATCAAAGTCTCAGATGTTATACCAAAATCATGCAAGCGGTTGCACTGTTTAAAACCGCTAATGCAAATTCAAAATATATGGAAATCGGATATTATTGAAAAATGTTAGCAGGAGCTGCTAACATTAATATTTTAAAAAATATGCAAACGGTTGCATGAAAGGGAAGTATGGGAGCAACAATAAAGGATGTCGCAAAATTGGCTGGAGTTTCTCCATCAACAGTTTCAAGAGTTCTGAATAATAAAAGAGTAATCTCTCCGGAAACAAGTGAACGTATTCACCAGGCAATGAAGGAATTGAATTATGTACCAAATGATTTGGCCAGAAGCTTTGCTAAGGCCAGTTCACATGTTATTGGGCTGGCGGTAGATACAACAAAACCAGAGGCATATTCAAACCGATTCTTCAACAAGACCGTATTTGCTTTAGAAACAGTAGCTCAACAAAAAGACTTCAGTCTGATGATAGTATCGGCAACGAAGCCGAAAAAAAAGAGCGAATCTATCCTGCGGTTGATTAATGGAAAAAAACTGGATGGAATTGTACTACCAGCAGATTTGGCTAGTAAGCCTTTATTGGCAGATTTAGAAAAACTGGAATTCCCTGTTGTTATTGTTGGCAAGAATGATGAAATGGATACATCCAGCTGGGTTGATATTAATAACATCCAGGCAGGACGGATTGCTGCCGAACACTTGCTTTCAAAAGAGTATGAGAACTTCCTGTTTTTGATGCGCTCAATAGATCCTCTGTTTGAAAAAGAGAGAGTGAAGGGTTTTGTTCAGACATTGGAAGAACAAGCTGTTAGTGAGGACAGATATCAAGTTGTTCAGAATATTGTAGATCAACAATCAGTTGAAAAGGCGATACTTGATCATTTTAACGAGGGAAATGGCAGTCTTTCAGTGCTTTGCAGTAATGATAGAATCGCGGTATCTGCTATTGAAACAGCCAGAAAACATGGGATCAAGATACCTGAACAACTTGGAATCCTTTGTTTTGACAACACAGATGTTACAGAATTGATGAATCCTTCGATTAGTTGTATCAATGTAGATACTTACGCACAGGGACTTCAGGCGGCAGAAATTCTGATTCAGCAAATCAATCAAAAGGATCATAACAGTCGTCAGGTCTTGATTTCGACCGATGTGATTGAGAGGGATTCTACTGCAAAAGGGAAGGAAATACAATGAACAAGGCGTCTATTGAATTTCGACCGATCAGGGATTTTGTCTATCCAAATTCCAGAACTGATTTGACGATTCTTATTAATGCAGGAACGAGGGATGTTAAGCATATTTTCCTCGAATACTGGACGAGAAATGACCTGGATAGAGCACATATGCAAAAAAAAGAAATGGATCGGGTCTATTCGGATGGATTGCATGACCAGTTTCGAACTCGTATCCACTTGGATCCCATAGCAGCATATGTCAGATACCGATTTGAAATTCATTTTTCGGATGAGACAGTAACGTGGCTGTCTTCCAATGGTTTTGAGAGCGAAGACAACCCACCCGATCAATCATTTTATGAGTTCTTGTGGCCTAATCCATCCGATTGTTTGGATATATCTGATAATAATCAATCGATGATTTTTTACCAAATCTTTCCGGACAGGTTCCGAAAGTCGGATGCTTCTCTTCGAAAACCGGAAAAACTTGATACATGGGGAAACCTGCCAACACGTCTGAATTATATGGGAGGGGATCTGCCAGGTATTATTGAAAAACTTTCGTATGTAAAAGAGCTTGGCGTTAATTGTATCTATATTAATCCTATTTTTGAAGGGGTATCGAACCATAAATACGACACTACAGACTATTACAAGATTGACCCGGCTTTTGGCAGGAATGCGGACTTAAAGTTACTTGTTAACAAGGCGCATGAGTTGGGAATTCGCGTCATATTGGATGGAGTGTTTAATCATAGTGGAACGCAGTGGAAACCATTTCAGAATGTATTGAAATTTGGAAATCATTCAAAGTACAAAGATTGGTTTTTTATCCATAGATACCCGGTTACTATCGATGAACAGTCGTATGACTGTGTCGGTCATTACAAATGGATGCCTAAAATAAATCTGGCGAATCCTGAGACTCAAGATTATTTCATTGATGTTGGTAAGTATTGGATCAAGGAGTATTCAATAGATGGATGGCGGCTGGATGTAGCTGATGAGATACCGACTCAGTTTTGGGAACGCTTTTCATTTGAAATAAAAAAGGAGTTTCCTGATGCTTTCCTATTAGGTGAGACCTGGGGAGATGCACACCAGTTGATTTGTGGAAACCGATTAGACAGTGCAATGAATTATGTGTTCAGAGACGCAGTGGTTGACTGGCTTGCAAAGGGAAAGATTTCTGCGGAAGAATTTAACAATCGTATCAATCATATGATGATGCTGTATCCGTTTGAAAAAATGTCCCAAATGTATAATTTACTGGATAGTCACGATACACCAAGGTTCCTGTTTGAGTGCGGAGGAGACGTCAGAAAACTGAAACTGGCAGTTGCATTGCAAATGTTATTTGTCGGATGTCCGGCGGTTTACTATGGTGACGAAATCGGAATGACAGGTGATAATGATCCCTTATGCCGAGGATGTATGGTTTGGAATCATGATGAACAGAATCAGGATCTTTTGTCATGGTATCAGAAATTTATAGAAGTTCGGAAATCCTATATAGAGTTGGAGCGGGGTGATTATAGAACGCTATTTGCGGATAAAGATTCCATCGGCTTTTACAGGATTTATAAGGACAGAAGTATTTTAGTGGTAATTAATGGAGGTGAAGAAAAGAAAAAATTACCAGTTGATTTAGACAAATGGGAACAGGTCTTATTGGAAAATGCAGATCAATCATCAGGCGAAATGCCAGAGAACAATATTGAACTGCAAGCTTATTCCATCGGTGTATGGAGAATGAAGGAAGGGGTGCAGTATGAATTTTAAAAGAGTATTTGGTGTTGCATTATCAGCAACGATGCTGGTTACCATGCTAGGAGGCTGTGGGTCAGCAGCCGGGAAGAAAGCTGGAAAATCCAGTCAGAGCACCATTACATTCTGGCACAATTATAGTGCCGAATCTAAGGAAAGCAAGGTGTTAAAGGAAAAACTGATTCCGGAATTTGAAAAGGAACATCCTGAGTATAAGGTAAAGGCAGTTTCCTATAGTTGGGAGGACCTTCATAATAAGATCTTGATTGGAGCGAATTCAAAAAAACTTCCGGATGTGGCACGACTTGATATTGCATGGGTTCCTGAGTTTCAGAAGATGAATATTCTGGTGCCGTTGAATAAAGAAATGTCAGACTTCCAGGAAGTAAGTGATTCTCTTCTGTCGAACTCTATGAACACTGCAAAAATCGGGGACGATTACTACGCAATTGGTCTCAATACGAATTCAAAGATTCTGTTTTATAACAAAGAAGTCTTTGACAAAGCTGGTTTAGAGGAACCAAAGACTCTGGATGAGATGTATGAGGATGCAGCAAAATTGTCAGGAAAAGATTCGAACGGACAACAGGTTTGGGGATTGGATGAGCCTGCTTTGGCCGGTTGGAATACGCTTCCTTATATTTGGAGTTATGGTGGAAAAATCACAGATGAAAATTATACAAAAGCATCTGGTTATCTGAATAGTGCGGAAACCGTTCAGGCTGTGCAAAAACTGGCTGATCTCTATAAAAATAAGAGCTTTACGGGATTCAATAGTGGTGATATTCCAATGACCGATGGCTTTGGCACAGGAAGATATGCAATGATTGTGGAAGGCCCCTGGAAAATTGCAGAAATGAAGGGAGCATATCCGGACTTTAAATATGGTACATGTGCATTGCCTGCAGGAAATGGTGGATCGGTATCGGTCCTTGGCGGTGAAGACATTGGAATGTTCCAAAATGGTAATAAAAAGGGCGCTTGGGAATTTATGAAGTTTATGACCAGTAAGGATGCCGAGGTAGCTATGGCAGAATGTGGTCAGATTCCTGCGAATAAGGAAGCGCTTGATACAGATACTGTAAAAAATTCTGATTTTGCACCATTCTTACAAGCTATTGAAACAGCAGGGGTTCGACCGGCTGTTGCTAAATGGACCGAAATTGATAACCAGATGACTACGGCAATGACCTCTATTATAAAGGACGGAGCTGATGCACAGAAGACGTTGGATGAATTGGCGCCCAAGGTCGATAAGCTTTTACAGGAATAAAAAATTAGTTATTAGCAATGGGAGAGATAACATTCCATATCTCTCCCATCATAGGGGATCAGCATGCGTATTAATGTAAAACACAGCAAAAAACAGGTCGCGGCTCTTTTGATACCGGGATTAATCGTTTTCTTACTGTTCACAATCTATCCCATAGTAAAGCTGTTTTTTATGAGCTTTTTTCAATGGGGATTTGATGCGGTAGGCAGCCATCCATTTTGCGGATTAAAAAACTATCATGCTGTGCTACAGGATCATACTTTTATCATTTCACTTGAGAACACATTGATATATACCGTTTTTACAGTTCCCGGCCAAATGATACTTGGCCTTTTGGTTGCAGTTTTAGTGAATTCCATCTCCAAGTTTAGTGTTGTCTTTCGAGTTCTTTTCTATACTCCGGTGATTACCTCATGGGTGATCGTTTCCCTGGTATTTCGTTATATTTTCAATACAGAAGGATTGTTAAACTATTTCCTTTTTAATATTGTTCATATTACCAGCCATAATATTGCATGGCTTGATAGTAGGGCAGGTGCAATGGCGGTAATGATCATTCTTGGTATCTGGAAGGGTATCGGATGGAATATGGTTATTTTTCTTGCAGCACTGCAGAGTATATCGAAAGAACAGTATGAATCTGCTGAAATGGATGGAGCAGGTCCCTTGGCAAAATTCGTTTATATTACTCTACCTGAAATTCGATCAACCATAATGTTTGCTTTGATCGTACTGACGATTGGAGGATTTAATACTTTTACACCTGTAAAAATGATTACGGGTGGCAAACCAATGCATCAAACGGAAATGGTTTTGACCTGGATGTATTACAAAGCGTTTGGAACGGGTGAATACGGTTATGCGTCAGCATTATCATTTATCATCGCTATGATATTGGTATTGTTAGCAATCATTCAATTTAAGGCTATGAAAGGGAAAAACCAAGGATAGGTGATGGGCATGACAAAGAGACAAATTAGAACAATAATAATTTACATTCTTTTGATTATTGGAGCAATTCTCTCAGTGATGCCAATGATCTACATGATTGGTATAGCCCTAAAACCCAATGGTGCACTGTACGAATTCCCGCCTCATTTTTTTCCAAAGCTTCGACAATTGACTTTGGAGAATTTTCAGAATGTGTTAAGTGAACCGAAATTTGTTCGAAATTTCTGGAACAGTGTTATTGTTGCAATTCTTACTGTGGTTATTGCCGCATTTATTGCTTCTGCACTTGCATTTTGTCTGGCAAGATTTTCCTTTCGCGGTAGGAAAATTCTGATTGGACTTGTTATTGGAACAATGATCATCCCGGGAACTACCATGATCATTACGCAATTCCAACTTGCAAATTATCTTCATCTTACCAATTCGGACTTGGGACTTGTCCCGTTTTATGTTGCCTGGGTCATGCCGTTTTCGACTTTTATGATCATGAACTATATTGAAAATATTCCGATTGATTATGACGAGGCCGTTTACGTTGAGGGGGGAAATGTTTTCACCGTATTTTTCAAGGTCATCGTACCATTAGCAAAACCTGCAATTGCATCGGTAAGCATCTTTAATTTCCTCACAGCGTGGGATGAATTCCAGTGGGCATTAACGGTAATCGATACGGATGAAAAGAGAACAATGCCCATAGCAATTGCCGGATTCTTTGGAGAGCATCAATTCACAGAGTGGGGAAGTGTATTTGCCCTATCAATCATTAGCCTCATTCCCGTGTTCGCAATATTTATCACTCTTCAAAAATACTTTGTGTCCGGACTTCAGGCTGGAGGCTTGAAGGGATAGTTTTCATCATAATCCCCTCTGATTGAAGGGACAGTTTTTATCATAATACCCTCTTAATGACAGATGGCTTGGATCGATATGGTCTAAGCCATCTGTCTTTATTCATTGACTTTTACACATAAAAGCAATAAAGCATTGCGGTTAATAAAGCTATCATTTATAATAAATAGCAACTTACTTATCGATAAGCTGAAAGAACAATTGAAAGTGGCAGGAAGGGATGCTTTCTGATTGTGGTAAGGACCAGGGAAAGGTTGTAATGATGGAAGAAGAAAAGAACCAGGAAAATCAGGAGAGTCAAAAGAATCAACTGGAAGAGACACGAGATAAGGTCCGTGATGTGGATACTCGTTTGATCAATGCTCTGGCAGATCGGATGAAATTGATCCAGGACATCATTGCTTATAAAAAGAAAACAGGAATCCCGATTCTGCAGCCGGAACAGGAAGCCAAGCAGACAAGGGAGCTTCAGGAGCAGTTAAGGGATAATCCATTTGAGGAAGAAATACTGGATGTCTTTAAGTACATTATGAAAAACTCCCGTCGGGTTCAGGCAAAAGCACTTTTTGATTATAATGTCTTTCTCATCGGCTTTATGGGTGCCGGTAAATCCACTATTGCGAAGGAATTGGAAAGAAAGCTGGAAATGCAGCGGATCGAGATGGACGAGCTGATCGAGAAGAAACAGGGAATGACAATTTCCGAGATCTTTTCAGAGTATGGAGAAATCTATTTCCGAAACCTGGAATCCAATTGCCTGATCGAACTCCAGAAGATCAAACAGGCAATTGTCTCCTGTGGCGGAGGCATTGTCCTTCGACCGGATAATGCAGACCACATGAAGAAGAATGGCAGAATTGTTCTATTAACGGCAGAGCCGATGACCATTCTGGACCGGGTCAAGGATTCTACTTCCAGGCCCATTCTCAATAATCATATGAATGTCGATTATATTAAAGATCTGATGGATCAGAGGCGGGAGAAATATCTGGCTGTAGCGGATGTTGTTGTGGCTACCGATCATAAGTCGACGGATGAGATCTGTGACGAGATCATTGCCAAGCTGATTGCCTTTGACCGGGAGCAGGAGGAAAAAAAGGAAGTCAGTCCGGCTTGAAAAAAGAAATTATTTTCTGTATCGCCAGATCCATATGCTTAGGGTTGGAGAAGGGGTGATCAGCTCCCTCTACTTCGATGAGTTCAATGACATTGTCTTCTGAGAATTTCCTGGTGACCTCGATTGGAACCATCTCATCCTTTGTTCCATGGATCATCAGGATAGAGTCGGCATTGTCCAGATAATCCTGCTTACTTACATCATCGGTCTGCATTTCTTCCAGAAACTCATTGCTGATCTTCATCTTCCGGTCAAAGCCCTGAAGGATTTCTTTCCCCTTATGGAGTTTGTTCCAGTCATCTTCGGTAAGATTCTTGGTCAGGGCATCATACATCTTGATGGCAGGGCAGCGGAGACCGATGCGATGGAAGGGATTGCCTTTTTTTGCCAGATAATCAAGAGTAATGAAGGCGCCAAAACTGGAGGAGTAATTGTAGATCTCCTCTGCAGCCATATCTTTTTTCACATATTGGATGACCAGATCTAGATATTCCAGGCATTCTGACAGGAGCAGTTTCTTCCTTGCATCCTGCCCGTGGCAAGGCCAGTCGAAGGTTACGACAGCGAAGGTCTTATATTTCCCGATCAGACGCTCTGCGAAAGTGCTGATCGCATGATTCTCTTTATTGCCACCAAAGCCGTAGGTTGCGATTACGATCTGCCTGGCTTGGTGGAGGTCTTTGCCAAAATAGGCTCTGCAGCGGATGCTATAGCCGTTTTCGTTGATATCAAAATTTTTATTCTGCATGGGAGATCCTTTCTGCCCGTTTCAAGTTTTCTCTTACTCACATTTTTCGATTATATCAAAAGTCGAGGAGGAAGGCGCAGGATTTTTGCATCGAAAGCCGGGCAATGAACGGTTCGAGACGTTCTCATGGACAGATGCCTGAGGCTTGATTCTGAGACTGGATGTTGAGGCTAGATGTTGAGACTTGCATCTGAGCTTTCATTCTGAGTCGAGATGTTGGGCCTTGTTTCGGTGCTTTAATTCTGAGTCTGGATGTTGAGCCTTGCATCAGTGCTTTATTGCGAGATTCGATATATGCATTTTTTTGATTTGATGCGTGTTTTTGGCTCAGAAAGAGCCGACTTTATGGCAAAAAATTCGATATATGAAATCTTTAGGATTTCATGCTATAAAAATGCCTGGAAAACACGCATGATTTTCAAAAGATTTTGTATATCGAATAATCAGGCCCAGGACAAGCAAGAAAGTTCCAGGAAACACGCATGATTTTCAAAAGATTTTGTATATCGAATAATCAGGTCAAGGACAAGCCAGAATCCTTTCCCAAGCGCATGCAAATATCATAATCGGATTCAGTTCTTGAAATTACGATAGTGGCAGGATCCTCGTTAGGGGAATTTATCGTAACACAAGTCTTTTTGCAAAATAACGATAGTTGCTGAACCATTCAATGGGGCATTTATCATATCACAAATCATCTTTCAGAAATACGATAGGGAAAACAAGAATGCCCTATCGTATTTTTGAAACTTAGTTCCTATTACGATAAATTGATCCCTTCAGAGCCCTTGCACTATCTTAATTTTGAAAAATGACTCCTATTACGATTATTGACTTTGCCGGAAATCATTTTGCAATTTCCAAGGATTTCCTCGAAAAAGATCTGGGCGAGTCAGCGGCATAGAATGTTATAATAGATTTGCTTAAGAATACCCAAAGCCACCAGGACTTCGAAAGTCACCAGGAATTCAAAAGCCACTAGTAATTCAAAAGCCAATATCATGTCAAAAGGGGGTTCAATCAACATGAAGGAATTATTGTACGGAGCTGCTTATTATCCTGAGTATGAACCGGAATACCGGACAGATCAGGATCTTTCTATGATGAAGGCGGCCGGGATGAATGTGATCCGCATTGCAGAAAGTACCTGGTCGACCTGGGAGCCGAGAGAGGGCATTTATGATTTTTCAATCCTGGAAAATACCTTGGAAGAAGCCGATAAGCACGAAATGCAGGTCATTGTCGGAACACCGACTTATGCGGTTCCGGCTTGGCTTGTAAAGAAGGACCCGGATGTCCTTGCAACAACGATTGAGGGGCGAGGACTCTATGGACGTCGGCAGATCATGGATATCATGAATCCGACTTATCGCAAGGCAGCAGAGGATCTGATCCGCCACATGATGCCGGTGGTCGAGAAATATGACTGTGTGATCGGTTTTCAATTGGATAATGAGACAAAGCATTATGGGACAGCCGGCGCCAATGTACAGAAACTTTTCGTGGAACATCTGAAGGAAAAATTCGGCACGGTCGAGGCCATGAATCAGGCTTTTGGCCTGGCTTACTGGAGCAATTCCATCGGCAGCTGGGACGATATGCCGGATGTCCGGGGAACCATCAATGGTTCTCTCGCCTGTGAGTTTGAGCGTTTTCAGAGAAAACTGGCTTCTGATTTTCTCCTCTGGCAGAGAGCAATTATTGACGAGTACAGGAAACCACATCAATTTGTGACCCACAATCTGGACTTCGAATGGAAACAGGATGCCAAAGCCCCCGGCGGTCATTCCTGGGGCGTACAGCCGGGGATCAACCATCTGGAAGCTTCGGAGGCACTGACCATCGCAGGCGTTGATATTTATCATCCCACTCAGGATGATCTGACCGGTATGGAGATCGCTTTTGGAGGCGACAGCACGAGGTCACTGAAAAATGCGCCCTATATTTGTCTGGAGACCGAGGCACAGGCTTTCCGCTATTGGACGCCATTCCCCGGTCAACTCAAGCTTCAGGCCATGTCCCATCTGGCCAGCGGGGCCAAAGGAGTCGAGTACTGGCATTGGCACAGCATTCATAACAGTTTTGAGACCTATTGGAAGGGCGTCCTCTCCCACGACATGCAGGAGAACCGGATCTATCGGGAATGCGCAGAGATCGGTTCGGCTATGAAACGGCTTTCGCCATATCTTACAGGCGTCCACAAGGAAAATCAGGTTGCTCTCCTGGTCGACAATGACAGCCTGACAGCTCTGAAATATTTCCCGATCGGGGATGCGCCGGATCAGCCCGGGGCCGAGACCCTTTCCTACAATGATCTTGTCATGGCTTATTATCAGGCCCTCTATGAGCAGAACATTGAATGTGATGTCCTGGATGTCCACGCCCTGCCGGGAAATATAGACCATTACCGGGTTCTTGTGACCCCGGCCCTCTACTGTGCCAGCGACGAGACCATCCGGCTCTTGAGAAACTTTGTCGATCAGGGAGGCTGCCTGGTTTCTTCCTTTAAGTCCTTCTTTACAGATGAGAATGTGAAGGTTCGGGCTGATTTCCAGCCTTATGGTATGACCGATGTCTTCGGCTTATATTATCAGGAATTCACCCGGCCCGGCAGTACACGTCTGAAGGGACTTCCGGTCACCATCTGGCAGGAACTTCTGATCCCTGAGGACAGTGACAGAGTCAAAGCAGTCTATTACGATCATCCTTATTGGGGAAAGTACGCCGGCATCGTTCGAAAGCACTTTGGCAAGGGATATGGTTATTACATCGGCTGCAACTGTGATCAGGATATCCTGGAAGAGACTCTCTTAAATGCCTGTGAGAAGGCCGGCGTAGACCTGATCCCGGATATCGATGCCCGCCATGAGGAGGAAGAGACCCTGGATTTCCCTCTGATCCTTCGCACTGTGCAAAACGACCGGGGCCAGAAGATCCATTTCCTCATGAACTACAGCCAGAGAACCTTCAAAGTGAGATGCCCCTATATAAAAGCCAGGAACCTTTTGGATGATAGAACCTATGAGAAGAATGCACCGATTGACCTTTGTGACTGGGATGTGATGGTTCTTCTGGAGGAATAGCAAGGGGGTGACCCTTTGATCACCAGCTGGTGGAGGAAGAGCAGAGAAATTTGACACTTTGACTATCAGCTGGTGGAGGAATAGCAAGGGGGTGACCCTTTGATCATCAGCTGGCAGAGCCTGCTTTTTTCCTGTATTCCCGTCCGGTGATGAGGAAATATAGACCAATGACCATGCTTCCGGTCAGGATCCAGGAAATGGGATAGATGACAGCAACCTGGCTGAAACTGGTGAATTTTCCGAATCTGGCATGGATATAAATGATCCTTAAGATACAGCTTCCGAATAAGGTCAGAAGGGCAGGGGTCAGCGAGTGGCCGATGCCCCGGAGGCTGGAGCCTGTGATCTCATAGGTGGCGGTCAGAGGCTCTAAAACCGTGATGAATGTCATGCGGATCACAGCAAAACGGATGACTTTCGGATCGCTTGAGAAAATATGGAGGAGCGGATAGCGGAAGAGGAAGAAAGTCGTTGCCACGAGAGCACAGGAAATGACGGCAGTTGCCATGGCAATTCTAGTTGTCTTCCGGCAGCGGTCATATCTCCCTTTTGCATAATTCTGGCTGATGAAGGTCATGGCAGCCTGGGAGAATCCGTTCACCATGAAATAACTGATATATTCAAAATTTAATGCGGCCGCATTGCCTGCAACACAGGCGGAACCGAAACTGTTGATTGCCGCCTGGATGACAACGTTGGAAATTGAGAAGATCATGCCCTGAAGGCCTGCGGGACCGCCGATCCAGAGGATCCGTTTTAGATAGGCCGGCCGGAGAGTCAAATGGTGCAGGTCAAGATGAAGCATGCCTTCCTCCCGGGTCAGAGCATGAACAATCAGAAAGGCGCTGAGACCGTTGCTGATGGTCGTTGCAATGGCAACCCCATCGGCGTTCCGGTGCAGGACGATGACGAAAAAGAGGTTTAAGAAGACATTCAGAATTCCGGAACAGGTCAGATAGAAGAGAGGCCGACGGGTATCTCCGATGGAACGGAGAATGGAGCTTCCAAAATCGTAGATCATGAGAAAGGGCATACCGAGAAAATAGATGCGAAGATAGGTGACAGCCATTTGGATAATGTCGGAAGGGGTTCCAAGAAGCTGTAAGACCGGCTTTGCAATCAACTGCCCCAGACAGAGCACGATAAGACCGGAAATCAATGCGACGGAAAAAGAAGTATGCAGTGCCTTATTGACTTCGTCCCGGGCTTCCTTTCCGATAAAATGCGCGAGCATGACATTGGAGCCGATGGAGAGGCCGCTAAAGAAGGTGACCAGGACATTGATGACCGGTGCGTTGGCTCCTACGGCTGCCATAGCCTGACTGGAAGCAAAATTCCCTACGACCGCTGTATCCGAAGCATTGAATAACTGCTGCAGAATGCTGGATAGACAGATGGGAATGGCAATCAGGCAGAGCTTTTTTACAATACCGCCATGCAGCATGTCGATTTCGCGTTTTCCGGGTTTGTTTCTGCCTTCTTTTAAGGGCTTGTTTACGATTTCTTTCATTGTTTTGCTTTCGTTTTCTTTCATATTTATTTCATTTTTTCCGGCTGGACTCTCTTTCAATGACATCAAAGGCCAGCTGGATCTCCCGAATGACCTTGGGACCGCCAGCATTGATTTCATCCAAGAGGAGTTCCGAGGCTCTCTCGCCTGCCTCTTCATAATAGAAATGAACGGTTGTAAGAGATGGTGTAATGGCCCTGGAAATCGAGCTGTCACCGAAACCCGTGACCTGGACCTGGTCCGGAATGGAAATGCCCTGTTCGTGGAGGTATCGGACTGCGCCGGAAGCAATCGTATCGGTCGCACAGAGAAGGGTATCGATCGAAGGGTCCTTCTTTAACAGATGTTCTGCTGCAAGATATCCGGCATCCATCCGGAAGGCAGATTCCTCGATATGGTCAGGATCTACAGACAGGCCATGTTCCTTCAAGCCGTCAAGAAGGCCGGCTTTACGATTATGACCGACGGCGATGTCCCGTTCGGTAACGGTGATCAGGCCGGGATTCTTTGCGGTCTTTCCGATCAAACGGCCGAGAGACAGGGCAGCATGATAATCATCGGAATAGATGCAGGTGTATCCATCCAATCTCTGTGTGAGAACGATCACAGGTGTTGAGATCTCCTGCAGGACCTTTTTATGCTCCTCAGTAAAGATGGTACCGAAGAGGATCATGCCGTCCACCCGGTTCTGGCTCAGGGTTTTTAAGTAGCGGATCTCCTCTAATTCCTGATTTTCGGTCACAGCCAGGAGCATCTGGTAGTCGTTTTTCTTTAAAGACCTGGAGATACCGGATACCATACGGCTGATGGAATCGGAGTTGATCTTCGGGATGATGACACCGATCAGCCTGGTCCGGTTGGCCCGAAGAAGCTTGGCAGAGGCAGAAGGTGTGTAACCGGTCTCATCAATCACATGGCGGATCCGCTCTTTTTTCTCTTCACTTACATATCCGTCATTTAAATACCGGGAGACAGTAGCCCTGGAAACGCCGGCCATTTTGGCGATTTCATTAATTGTCATAGTCAATTCCTCCAAAAATGAAGACTCATTTTCGTGAGTTTTGTTCTATTTACGAAAGAAGTCTCAGATAATATAATTGCATTATAAAACATGAGAACGATTTCACAAAAGCCCTAGATGAAAGTTCTCACAGCAACCAGTAATAAGGAGGGATATATGGATTACAGAAAAGCGGCTGAGGAAGCCTTGCGGGATATCGGCGGCAAGGAAAATATCGTATCCGCAGCACATTGCGCAACGAGACTTCGGCTTGTCATTGCCGACAATTCCAAAGTCAACAAGAAGAAACTTGAAAACGATGAGGGGGTAAAGGGTGTTTTCGAGGCATCCGGCCAGCTCCAGATCATTTACGGAACAGGAATCGTAAATCAGGTCTTCGACGAATTCATAGCGCTTTCGGGCGTAGAAGCCGGTACCAAGGATGATGTCAAGGCAGCAGCTGCCGAGAAGCAGAACTGGTTCTTACGTGCGATCAAGACCTTGGGCGATATTTTCATCCCGATCATTCCGGCCATCGTCGCATCCGGACTCTTAAACGGTCTCCTGGGCGGCCTGTCCAGTGCCATTCCGTCTCTCTCGAATTCGGATACCTTCCAGCTGATCAATCTCTTTGCAGGTGCAGCACTTTCCATGCTGCCGATTCTGATTGCGATTTCAGCTGCGAAGAAATTCGGCGGAAATGTATACCTCGCCGCAGTTATCGGCTTCGTTATGATCCATCCCAGTCTCATCAATGCCTGGTCGGTTGCCGGCATGGATCCTTCCAAGATCGGCCACTTGGGTGTCTGGTTCGGCCTCTATAAGATTGACCAGGTCGGCTATCAGGGCCATGTCATTCCGGTCATCATTTCCATCCTTCTTATGAGTAAACTGGAAAAGTGGCTTCATAAGCATGTACCGGCGATGCTGGATCTCTTTGTTACCCCTCTGGTCACTGTCCTTGTTACCGGTTATCTGACTATGACCATCATCGGACCGGTCTTCGCCGTTGTAGAGGGCTGGGTCGTAAACGGAGCCCAGGCTCTGATCCGTCTTCCTTTCGGTGTCGGCGGAATTCTGATCGGCGGTCTCTATGCCATCACGGTTGTTGCCGGTCTCCATCATATGTATAACATGATCGAGGCTCAGATGGTTTCTCTGAATCCTCCGATGAATACCTGGATGCCGATCGCGACCGCAGCAAATGTAGCCCAAGGTGCTGCAGCCCTGGCTGTCGCTGTTAAGACCAAGGATAAGAAGATAAAGTCCATGGCAGCCCCCGCTTCCATGTCCGCTTTCCTTGGAATCACAGAGCCGGCGATTTTCGGTGTTAACGTTCGTTTCATGAAGCCTTTCATTGCAGGTCTGATCGGTGGTGCAGCCGGTGGATTCGTTGCTGCCATCACAGGAACCTATGCAACGGCTTATGGTATTACCGGTCTCTTTGGCTTTTTGATCACAACGAAGACGATCGTGACTTACGCTCTGACCATGCTGGTTGCCTTTGTTGTAGCCTTTGCTGTTTCCTTTGTCATCTATCAGGATGAGAAGGAAGAAGAGCCGGAAGTGGAAGAAGAGGAAAAGGAAGTTAAGGCCCTGATTGATGACAAGGAAGTTCTTGCTCCTCTTGCCGGAAAGGTCGTGCCTCTTCGTGAAGTTCCGGATGAAACCTTTGCCAGTGGTGTTCTTGGCAAGGGATGTGCAATTGAACCCATTGAGGGTAAGGTTTATGCACCGGTTGATGGTGTGATCTCTGTCGCATATGAAACAAAGCATGCCATCGGTATTACCGGTGATAACGGCGCAGAATTACTGATCCATGTCGGTTTAAATACGGTCGAACTGAACGGTGAGCATTTCACAAGCCATATCACGGAAGGTCAAAGGGTGAAGAAGGGAGATCTTCTTCTGGAATTTGATCTGGAGGCCATCCGTCAGAACTATAAGACGGTCACACCGATCCTGATTTCCAATCCGGATGATTTCTCAGAAATCCTGGTGGAAGATGTCGCAGATGTGAAAGCCGGCGATAAGCTTTTAGCCGTAATCCGATAAGGAGCCGTCAGGAGAACTGCCTGATGGGATAAGCTCCTGGCCGTGATCCGATAAGATGTCGTCAGGAGAACTGTCTGATGGGATAAGCTCCTGGTCGTAATCCGATAAGGAGTCGTCAGGAGAGCCATATGAAGTAAATCGACAAAGATAAAGATAAAGAAAAATGGCAGCAGCATTTGCTGCCATTTTTTAACACGAGAGGAGATTAGAATGGATAAAGGAAAAGGTTACCGTCCGCATTTTCACATCCAGCCTCCGAAAGGTTGGCTGAACGATCCCAATGGTTCTGTCTGTTATCAGGGGCTCTATCATATCTTTTTCCAATATGCGCCGGACAGTCCGCTGGGAAGCGGCAGAAAATGCTGGGGCCATTATACATCCGAGGATCTGGTTCATTTTACTTTTGAAGGCATTTCCCTTTATCCGGATCATCCCATGGACAAGGACGGGGTCTATTCCGGAACTGCCTGGATCGGTGAGGACGGTCTGGAATTGTATTATACGGGAAATGTAAAGCATCCCGGAAATTATGATTATATTAATGAGGGCCGTGGCCATAACGTACTCCGCGTAAAAACGAAAGATGGATTTTCCCTCTCCGAAAAAGAGCTTCTTTTGGAAAATAAGGACTATCCCTCAGATCTGTCCTGCCATGTCAGAGATCCGAAGATCTTCTTTGAAAATGGACGATACCACATGCTTTTAGGTGCCAGAAGCAGGGATTCCCATGGCGGTCTTCTTCTTATGAAATCTGAGGACCGGGATCATTGGGAGATCGAGCGGGAATTTTTCCCGGATGATTTCGGCTTTATGCTGGAGTGCCCGGATTATTTTGAAATAGATGGTCAGAGAGTGGTAGCTTTCTGCCCTCAGGGAGTGGAAAGCCGGGACTGGCATTTTCAGAATATCTACAATTCGGGCTATATTTTCCTGTCGGAAGACTTATCTGCAGGAAGGGATGAGAAGCTTTTGGGGGAGGAAGCGAAGGGAGAGAAGATCCTTTTTCATGACGACGGTAATGAAAATCTTCGGAGGGAGATCCGGAAAGAGTATTTCCGGGAATGGGATCTTGGTTTTGATTTCTATGCCCCGCAGACTTTCGCCACACCCGATGGCCGGCGGATCCTGATCGGCTGGGCCGGTGTGCCGGATGTGCCTTATGGGAATCATCCCTCCATCGAGGAGGGCTGGCAGCATACGATGACTCTGCCGAGGGAACTCAGCCTTCGAAACGGAAGATTGTATTCACAGCCGGTGAGGGAACTCGCTCGGGCCCGCGGAAGGAAACTTTCCTGGGATAAGGATCACAAGTTTTTGGATTCGACTTGCCTGGATATTATGATCTCTGCCAAGATGGATGCGAAGCTTTCGAGGAAGGAAATGATTTCTGACAAGATGGATGCGAAGCCTCCGAGGGAGGAAATTCTTTCTGGTGATGACCGGGGAAGGAGCGTGGGAGTATCTTCCGAATCTTCTGATAGAATGGAAAATGCAGGCCCTGCTCTCCATCTTAAGATCAACGATGATTTCTGCTTTGAAGTAGATGGCGAGACCGGTATGGCAAGTCTTCGCTTTCTGAATGACACCGGCGATGGCAGAGATGTGAGAAAGGGCCGTCTTACGGCTTCGAATGGCTTCGAGAATCTTCGCCTTGTCATGGATCGCTGCATGATCGAGCTTTATTTAAATGACGGAGAACTTGTCTTCACCAGTCGTTTCTATCCGAAAGACTTGGAGGGAGTTTCCCTTTCTTTGGAAGAAGATTATGATGTAGAATGTTATGAGATCGAGGATACGATCCATATTTCGGAGTGAGGAGGAATCAATATGAAACGTTTATATGCGATTGGCGAAGCTCTGATTGATATGACGCCGACGGAGACCGGCTGTGGAATTTCGGAAGTCAACTCTTTCAGCCCTCATGTGGGCGGTGCACCTGCCAATGTTCTGGGAGCTTATCGGAAACTGGGCGGTGAGGCCAGCCTGATCACCCAGGTCGGCGATGATCCTTTTGGCGATAAGATCGTAAATCTTCTGGAGGAGTATGGGATCGATCACTCCAAGGTGCTTCGGACAGAAGAAGCAAATACATCTTTGGCTTTTGTCGCTTTAAAAGAAGACGGCGGACGAGAGTTCAGCTTCTATCGGAAACCCGGAGCCGATATGCTCTACGATCCGGCCAATATCGGCGAAGACTGGTTCGATGACGGCTTTGGTCTACATTTCTGCTCGGTGGATCTGGGCGACTTCCCGATGCGGGAGGCGACGCGAAGGGCCATTCTGATCGCGAAGCAGAAGGGACTTCTGATCTCCTTTGATCCCAATCTCCGCTTCAACTTGTGGAAAAGTTCCGAAGATCTCCATGAAGCCGTACTTTCTTTCCTGACTTATGCGGATCTCGTGAAGATCTCGGATGAGGAACTGTCCTTTATCACCGGCAAGGAAGATGTCCCGGCTGCCATGGGCTGGCTTTTTGAAAGATATAGTGACCTGAAATTAATTGTCTATACCGAGGGAAAGAATGGCCAGCGGGCTTTTACCCGAAAGGTCAAGGCAAGGGATACATATACCGAAAGTCATGCTGTTGATACGACCGGCGCAGGCGATGCTTTTATCGGCTCTTTCCTTTATCAGTTGAGTGAGCATTGCCTTACAGCTGGGGAGCTTTCGGAGCTTTCCGAAGAGACTTTGAATGCTATGCTGCATTTTTCGGGCCGTTATGCCGGAAAGAGTGTGACAAGAGCCGGGGCTATCCCCAGTTATCCGACAGCGGAGGAGATGCAGGAGTAAAAAATGCTGCTTTGATTCGTTGGGAGGAAGATGTGAGATCCATGACAGGAGTGAAGTCTGTGAGGAGACAGTTTTGTGGAATTGAGGGGCACCGTTATCTTCGAACGGATGACAGGAAATGTTATGAGAGAGTTTTGTGAAATTGAGGGGCACCGTTATCTTCGCATGGATATCAGGAAAGAGGAAGAAGGCCTGACCATTCACTGGATTCTTCGCTCCAGTCTTAACCTGTCAGAACGGATCATTCGGCGGATCAAGAGAAGACCAATGGGCGTGCTTCTGGATGGGGATTATGCCTTCGTGACCGAACGGGTCCGGACCGGACAGATCCTTTCCATCCGATTGACCGATCCTGGAGAATATGACCGGGGCGGGGAGTCGGTCTGGATGAAACCACAGGCAGGGATGCCGCCTCTAGAGATCCTCTATGAAGACTCTGATCTGATTTTCCTGAATAAAAAGGATCATGTGGTCTGTCATCCTTCTCCGGGGCATTATGCAGATACGCTGGCTAATCAGGTGGCAGATCATTTGGGACTGGACCGGGGCAGGATCTATCCGGTTGGGAGACTGGATCGGGATACCTCTGGTATTGTTTTGTTTGCTAAGAATTCCGATGCAGCAGGGATCATGACTTTGGAGCGGACCCGGGGCGACTATCAGAAGACCTATCGAGCCTGGGCTGATGGCCTGATATCGGAGGACACCTTTACGATCGATCGGCCGCTTCGGAGGAAAGCAGGGTCCCTTATGCTCCGGGAAGTCGGAGAAGACGGGCAGACGGCAGTTACCCATTGCAAGGTCATAAAGAGGGATCCGCTTGGCAAGCGGACCCTTCTTTCCATTACGATTGACCAGGGACGGACTCATCAGATCCGGGTTCATCTGGCTTCGATTGGGCATCCGATTCTGGGGGATCCCCTTTATCATCCACAGGGGGATGTCCCTTATCATCCACATGGGGATTTCCATTATCATCCGGATGAGCTGGGAGAGGAGAAGGGACAAGAGGAATTTCGCTTGGGCCCGGGAAGTGAGAAAAAACCGGAGGATCCACGGATCATAAACCTACCCCTTCAGCTTCAGGCCTATCAGGCCTCCTGGTTGTCTCCTTATTTGATGGAAGAAATGACACTGACTCTTTCAGATCGGCAGAATCCAAGTTTTCTTACTTGAAATCCTGCTTAATTTCTTGCTTTGAATGAAGTGGAAGCAGAACATGCAGATTCTGGGAATAGTGTGGATTCTGGGAATAATGTGGATCCTGCTCCCACACCAGCTGAATATTCGATATATGAGATCTTTTTAAAATCATGCGTGTTTTATGGTTGAATGAGGCGGGTTTTGTAGCTGAATATTCGATATATGAGATCTTTTTAAAATCATGCGTACTTTTAGGATGGAAAACACGCATGATTTCAAAAAGATTTTGTATATCGAATTTTACAGTCTAAAATCGGCTATTTTCCAGTTGAAAACACGCATGATTTCAAAAAGATTCTGTATATCGAATTTTACGGCCTAGAACCAGCCTAGAATCGGCTATTTCCAGTTGGCCCTTTCCAAATGAAACCACAATTTCCAGATGAAACCCCACATGATTTTTATGCTTTGCATCTGACATTAGAAAAAAGCAAAATTAAATCGCCGATCCTTATGCCGGCTTCTTTGTCGATCAAATCGACGATCACATCGCCGATCCTTAGGCCGGCTTCTTCTTCGAGATCAAGAAGAGCATGAAAAAGATACAGGCAAATCCGACCAGATCCCAGAAACCGAAGGGAGAATGGAAAACCAAGGCGGAAACCAAAGCAGCGGTCACTGGTTCGGAAAAGCCGTAAAGGATGCCACGATTTGGTCCGATCAGGCTGACACCTTTGATATAAGAAGTGAAAGCCAGGATATTCCCTACGATGACTACAAATACAATTCCAAAGAGACCAACCATACTTGGTCGGTATTGGATCTTGAAGCCACCGGTAAGAAGGCCGATAATAATGCCGCCGGCCAGAAAGGACCAGGCCTGGAGGACGGTGACAGGATAACGTTTTGTGAGGAATGGCGCAGCCAGATTATAAACGCAGACAAAGGCTGCGCAGAGGACTCCGGTCACGATTGCAATGGGCGGAAAAGCCAGTTCCTGCAGATTACCGTGGGTGATGATCAGAAGGACCCCGACAAAAGCCAGGCCAATGCTTGCAACTTCGACAAGCATTGGCCGCTTTTTATTGATGAAACAGGTCAGGACCAGGATCATGACGGGCGATAAGTCCTGCATGATCGTGGCAAGGCCGGCAGATGAATATTGAATGGTCATGAAATAGGTAAGCTGACAGAAGGACACACCCAGAATTCCATAGATGGTCAGGAGAAGAAGTGTCCGCTTGTGCTTTACGATATCGAAAAGAAGTCTTTTCTCACGAATCAGACAATAGATAAAAAGGATGAGTCCTGCGAGAAAAAGGCGGATGGGGGTCAGCCAGCGGGCGTCCATACCCTCTCTTGTGAAAAGGAATTGGCCCATGGAGCCGGACAACCCCCAGCAGATCCCGCCAAAGGTCGTAAGAAACGCACCCTTCGATTTCTGTGACATCAGATTTTCTTGATCCTCTCCAAAGCAGCCAGGGTATTCTCATAGGAACCAAAGGCAGTCAGGCGGAAATAACCTTCTCCGCTCGGACCGAAGCCTGCACCCGGTGTGCCGACAACATGAGCCTTATCCAGGAGATAATCGAAGAAATCCCAGGAAGTCATGTTTTCCGGAGTCTTCAGCCAGATATAGGGTGCATTGATGCCACCGTAGACCTCAAAGCCTGCGTCAGCTAGGCCTGCTTTGATGGTATGGGCATTTCGCATATAATAAGCCACTTCTTCCTTGACCTGTTTCTGTCCTTCATCGGAGTAGACGGCCTCGCCGGCTCTCTGAACAATATAGGGCGCACCGTTGAATTTCGTTCCATGTCTTCTGGCCCACATATCGTGAAGGCTGGCACCATTGGATACCAGGTCTTTGGGAACTACGGTAAAGCCGAGACGAACACCGGTGAAGCCTGCATTCTTGGAGAAAGAGCGGATCTCAATGGCACAGGTTCTGGCTCCTTCACACTCATAGATGGAGTGGGGCACATCATCCTCAGTGATATAGGACTCGTATGCGGCATCGTAGATGATCAGAGCCCCCTCCCGGTTGGCATAATCCACCCAGTCCTGGAGCTGTTTCTTATTCAAGGTTGTTCCGGTCGGGTTATTGGGATTGCAGAGATAGATGATATCCATTTTCCGTTTCGGAAATTCCGGAACGAAGCCATTTTCTCTGACACAAGGCATGTAGACGACATCCGACCATTTGCCGCTGGCCTCGTCATAAGTTCCGCAACGGCCTGCCATGACATTGGAATCAATGTAGACCGGATAGACAGGATCGGTCACAGCGATAATATTATCCACGCTGAAGAGTTCCTGAATATTTCCGGAATCGGATTTAGCACCGTCAGAAATGAAGATCTCATCGGAATAAACCTCTGCTTTCAGGGGCTTGTAGACCTTCTCCACCAGGATATCCCGTAAGAAGGGATAGCCGAGATCCGGAGAATATCCGTGGAAGGTCTCGGCATGACCCATTTCATCTACCGATTTATGAAGCGCTTCAATAACCTTTGGAACCAGAGGCTGGGTGACATCGCCGATACCGAGCCGGATCAGATCGGCATCGGGATTGGCTTCCTTATAGGCAGCTACCTTTTTGGCAATGGTGCTGAAGAGATAGTTACCGGGGAGCTTCTGGTAGTTGGTATTGATTTTATACATCGTTTTCCTCCTTCAATTTTTCAGACATCAGATGGTAATTATTCGGATATCAGGTGGCAATGATTCAGATATCAGATGGCAATCATTCAGATATCAGATGGCTATCATTCGGATATCAGATGGCAATGATTCAAATATCAGATGGTAATATTACCGGAAAAGACCGTCGTAGCCGGGCCTTCCATATAGATGGTATCTTCTTTTTCATCCCAGGTATTCTGGAGATGGCCGCCCAAAAGTTCGATGTCGCAGGTTCTGTCTGCCAAGCCGTTTTTCACGGCAGCGGCCAGGATGGCACAGGAACCGGTTCCGCAGGCCAGAGTCTCGCCGGAACCTCTTTCCCAGACCCGCATACGAAGATGTGTCCGATCCAGGACATTCACGAACTCGGTATTTACGCCTTCCGGGAAGATGGGATTTTTTTCAAAATGTGGACCGATCTTTTCCAGATCCAGATCCCGGACATCTTCTTTACAGAAGATGACAAAGTGGGGATTGCCCATGGAAACCGCTGTGCCGAAATATTCTTTTCCAAGTACGGTCAGTGGCTGATTTACCATTTGCGGACCGTCAAATGTTACCGGTACCAGCTTGGACTCGAAAACAGGAGCGCCCATATTGACGCGGACTTTTTCAATTTTTCCATCCGGCCCCGGTGTCATGACAAGCGTCTTAATTCCAGCCAGAGTCTCGACTGTGATTGTCGTTTTCTTTGTCATACCATGGTCATAGACATATTTACCGACGCAGCGGATGCCATTTCCACACATCTTACCGCGGGAACCGTCAGCGTTATACATGATCATCTGGAAATCTGCAACGCTACTCCCGGCAATCAGGATCAGTCCGTCCGAACCGATGCCAAAATGGCGGTCACTGACAAAGCGGGCTGTTCCCTCCGGATCCGGGATCATATTCTTCGTGACGTCGACATAGACATAGTCATTGCCGCAGCCATGCATTTTTGTAAATTCCATAGAGGATTCCTCCTTTTTTCAGTTATAATACTTTTCTCACCGGCATACCAGCTAGATC
Source organism: Porcibacter vitabionis (assembly GCF_046263795.1). NCBI lineage: Bacteria > Bacillati > Bacillota > Clostridia > Lachnospirales > Lachnospiraceae > Porcibacter > Porcibacter vitabionis. The sequence goes on from NZ_JBJYZD010000005.1 coordinate 90,522, forward strand.
TTGCATATAACCGGCGAAAAGCCAGGACAATCATAGCGGCTTTTTGTGATAAATCCGGCGAAAGCCCAGGCCCATCACAGCAGTTTCTTGTGATAAGCTAGCGAAAAGCCAGGATCATCTGGGCCGTCTCAACCAGGCTCCGTCCCATATCCATAGAGTTCTTCTGCAGATAGCGGAAAGCCTCCGGCTCTGACATATGGTTTCTCTCCATAATAAGGATTTTGGCCTCGTCCAGAAGCTTCTGGTCTTCGGCAGATCGGGGCTTGGGTTTCTTGTTTCTCTTTTCTTTTTTCTTTTCCTGACGATAGACATATTCCAGCCCGCCCAGCATCATATCGACGGTCTCGATGAGATCCGTGGAATGAATCGGCGCAGACAGGGCCATGACATCCTCTTCCTTACGATCTGCTATGTGCCTTGGGGAATCCAGAAGCAGCATTTCGTAGAAGGAAGACATGCGATGAAGGACATGGACATAATCGGTATCCTTCATTCGAACCGGACAGAGCAGAAGCCCGGTATTATCTTCGGACATCTCCCGGAGGGCTTCACTGCCGCCGGAGACGATCCGGACATCCTCGAAGCCATGTCGAAGGAGAAGCGTACGAATCTTTTCAGATGTCGTTTCGTTTGGAAAAGCCAATAGGATAAAACTCAATATGGCTCTCCTTCTTCCATCAGATCCGGCCTAAGTATTCCCGGATCTCCCAGTCGGTAACTTCTTTTGCATAGGAATCCCATTCCGCTTTCTTTTCGGAAATGTAGACCGATGCGTAGTTATCACCATAAAGCTGTCGGAAGAAATCGTCTTCAGAAAAGGCTTTTATAGCGTCAATCAGAGTTTCAGGCAGAGCCTGACCCTGGCAGTCCGGCTTAGGCAGAGGAAGTTTCTTTTCGATTCCTTCCAGTCCTGCTGCCAGGAGATATGCAATATTTAAATATGGATTGGTTGCTCCATCCGGCAGTTCCCATTCGATGACCGTCCGGTCATTTTCATTTTTTGATACCGTAACCAGTGCCCGGTAATCGGAAGGAGACCAGTAGATCCCTTTCGGATCATGGAAACGGGAGATGGAACGCTTATAGGAATTTACAATGGGATTGGCAATGGCACAGGCGCCACGCATATGAGCGAGCAGTCCTGCAATAAAATGCTTTCCGTCTTCGCTTAAGCCATAAGCATCGTTCGGATCCGTAAACCAGTCTTTGGTCAGGTCCTGACAGGATGCATTCAATGCCATGGCAGAACCGGGCAGATCCGCCCGGGGCTTAGGCATGAAGGTCGCATAGAAACCATGACGGACGGCAATGGTCCGGACGGTATTCCTTAAGGTCAGGATCCGGTCCGCCATCCGAATGCCGGTCGCCTTCTGGAAAGACACCGCATGTTGAGCAGGAGCATCTTCGTGATGAGAAGATTCCATTTCAAATCCCAGATTCTCCAGAGCGAAAATGATATCCCGGCGGGCATTTTCTCCGGAGTCCAGAGGCGCCATATCCAGATAATAGGCATGCTCCGTTGTCTGATTGGTCGGAAGACCGTTTTCATCGGTATCAAAGAGGAAGAATTCGCATTCCGGGTTCAATTCAATGTAGAGCCCCTTTTCTTCTGCACGCTTCAACTGCTGACGGAGGATGGTTCTGGGACTTTCCGGTAAGAGATTTCCCTCCCGATCCGTAAGGTCACATAAGAAACGGGCGACTTTGCCGTTCTGCGGTCTCCAGGGCAGAATAGCGAAGGTATCCAGATCCGGCATCAGATAGATGTTCCGATAGCCTAAGGCCTTGGCACCCCGGATATGAAAACCGTCAATGGAACAGCTGCCGTCCAATGCCTTTTTGATCTGGGCTCCGGTCACGGCAATATTCCGAAGGACACCGAAAAAGTCTGCAAACTGCAAGCGTATGAACTTGACGTCCTCTTCATCGATCATGTGTAAGATGTCTTCTTTTGTGTAATAACTCATGACAGCCTCCTGTTACTGATTTCCCTTGGGAGCTTTTTCCTTTTTCTTTTCCTGTTTTCGTTTCGATATCAGGCGTTTCAGCCCTCAAGGCCTACTGATTCTGGTAGTCCACAGCTGCCTGCACCAGACCGCGGAAGAGGGGGTGGGCCTTATTGGGTCTGGATTTAAATTCCGGATGGGCCTGGGTCCCGATATAAAAAGGATGATCCTGGATCTCAACCATCTCCACGATCCTTTCATCCGGAGAGAGGCCGACGGTCTTAAGACCCTTCTGATTCATGATGGCCCTGTAATCATTATTGAACTCATATCTGTGACGATGACGTTCGGAGATCTCTCTTGAGCCGTAGAGCTTCATGGAGAGGGAATTACTGTCCAGTATGCAGGGATATGCGCCCAGACGCATGGTTCCGCCAAGGTCTGTGACATCTTTCTGCGATGCCATAAGGTCAATGACCGGATGCAGGGTGTCAGGAGCAAATTCCGTGGAGTTTGCATCATGATATCCCAGAACATCTCTGGCAAAGGCAACGACTGCCATCTGCATGCCCAGACAGATACCGAGATAAGGAATCTTCTTTTCTCTGGCATAACTTGCAGCGATGATCATGCCTTCGGTGCCACGATTTCCGAAACCGCCCGGAACCAGAATGCCGGAAACACCCTTTAAGAGCTTGTCAGCACCTTCTTTTTCCACCTCTTCGGAATCCACCCAGCGGATCTTGACCTTGGTCTGGGTAGCAATGCCGCCATGGGCCAGGGCTTCTACGACCGAGAGATAAGCGTCATGCAGTGTGATGTATTTACCTACAATAGCGATCTCGGTTTCCTGCTTGGGATGGTGTTCTCGGTCGACCATCTCTTCCCATTCTTTTAATCCGGTCGGCTCCGGATTCGGGAGATTCAGGCATTCCAGGACAGCGCCGGCCAGGTTTTCCTTTTCCATAAGAAGAGGAACACTGTAGAGTGACGGAGCATCCAGGTTCTGAATTACATGGTCGCTTTGGACATTACAGAAGAGAGCGATCTTATCCTTCATGGACTGAGGCAGAGGATATTCGGTCCGGCAGACCAGGATGTCCGGCTGGATACCGATCTCCAGACACTTCTTAACGGACATCTGCGTCGGCTTGGTCTTCATTTCCTGGGAGACGCGGAGATAGGGGATGAGAGTGACATGGATCATGATGGCATTCTCCCGTCCGATATCGTGCTGGAACTGGCGGATGGCTTCGAGGAAAGGCTGGCTCTCGATATCACCGACAGTACCGCCGACTTCGATGATGGCGATCCGATCTTCCTTGGGGTCATCGCTGCGGTAGAAGCGGGACTTGATTTCATTTGTGATATGAGGAATGACCTGAACGGTGCCTCCGCCGTAGTCTCCGTGTCTTTCTTTATTCAGAACGGACCAGTAAATCTTGCCGGAGGTGACATTGGCATTGTGATCAAGGGATTCGTCGATGAAACGCTCATAGTGGCCCAGATCCAGGTCAGTTTCGGTTCCGTCATCCGTGACATAGACCTCGCCATGCTGGATGGGATTCATGGTACCCGGGTCTACATTGATATAGGGATCGAATTTCTGCATGGTGACACGATATCCCCGGGCCTTTAAGAGGCGTCCCAGAGAGGCTGCCGTGATGCCCTTGCCGAGGCCGGAGACAACGCCGCCTGTTACGAATACGTACTTGATCATTTTTCTTCCTTTCTTTTACAAAACATTTTCAAAAGAAAATGCCGTCAGCGAAAAGGGGTAAAAACCCCTGCTACGCTGACGACAATGCCAACTCTTGTCTTTCGATCTTAAGTTCGTCCTGTCTGTCAGCTCACGCGTTAGGACGGACAGTAGTCTTCGATTGATAAACATATAGATAAATATACACCGGAATCGCCCCTGTGTAAATTATGAAAATGAAATGAAAAAAACCATTGACAAGGCCGGGGTGATTGAACTACAATTCCCACAACAAAGCAAAGGCGCTTTGGATACGCATACCGTGTCCAAGGCGCCTTTTTTGTATTTCATTCAGAACAAAACAACAAAGTACAGGCTGCTGGGAATCGCAGCAGGAAGCTTAAGGAAGGAGCAGGTTATGGAACAGATCAATGTCCCGGAGATCTATGGAAGCATGGTCTTCAATGATAAGGTCATGAAGGAACGTCTTCCCAAGGATGTTTATAAGGCAGTAAGGAAAACGATCGATAATGGAACGACTTTGGAACTGACCGTTGCCAATACGGTTGCCGCCACCATGAAGGAATGGGCTATCGAGCGGGGCGCCACCCACTTCACCCACTGGTTCCAGCCCATGACCGGTCTTACCGCAGAGAAGCACGACAGCTTCATCAATCCTGACGATAAGGGCAATATCATTATGAATTTCTCCGGCAAGGAACTGGTCAAGGGCGAGCCGGATGCCTCCAGTTTCCCTTCCGGCGGTATTCGCGCTACTTTTGAAGCCCGCGGCTATACTGCATGGGATCCTTCTTCTCCTGCCTTTGTAAAAGACGGATCGCTCTATATTCCGACAGCCTTCTGCTCTTACACCGGCGAATCGCTGGATAAGAAGACTCCGCTGCTTCGCTCCATGGACGCTCTGAATCATGAGGCTGTGCATATGCTTCATTTTCTTGGAAAAGAAGATGTAAAGCATGTCGATACGACGATCGGCTCCGAGCAGGAATATTTCCTGATCGACAAGGATATGTACCTGTCCCGTAAGGATCTGGTTCTGACCGGACGGACTCTTTTCGGAGCACCGGCTCCCAAGGGTCAGGAGATGGAGGATCATTACTTCGGCGTTCTGAAACCGAGAGTCTCCGAATTCATGCATGACCTGGATCAGGAACTCTGGAAGCTGGGCGTCCCTGCAAAGACCAAGCATAACGAAGTTGCACCGGCTCAGCATGAGCTGGCTCCGGTCTTTGAAATGAGTAATATTGCGGTAGATCACAACCAGCTGACCATGGAGATCATGAAGAAGGTTGCAGATCGTCATAACATGGCCTGCCTCCTTCACGAGAAGCCATTCGACGGCGTCAATGGTTCCGGTAAGCATGTCAACTGGTCCATGGGTACCGATACCGGGGAAAACCTTCTGGAACCGGGCACGACACCTGCAGAGAATACACAGTTTCTGGTATTCCTGGTCGCTGTTATTGCGGCTGTAGATAAATACGCTGATCTCATGCGTGCCAGTGTTGCGACCGCAGGAAACGATCACCGTCTGGGCGCCAATGAAGCACCTCCCGCTGTTGTATCGATCTTCGTCGGCGATGAACTGGCCCAGATTCTGGATGCCATTGAAAAGGGCAAGACCCCTGAGGATGCCAAGCACACCCTGATGGACATCGGAGCCAAAGTCCTTCCGACTCTGACCAAGGACACGACCGATCGTAACCGGACTTCACCTTTTGCCTTCACCGGCAATAAGTTCGAATTCCGTATGCCGGGCTCTTCTGTTTCCGTCGCAGATCCCGCCATTATCTTAAATACTGCAGTTGCAGATTCTCTCCGCGAGATCCGCAAGTCTCTTGAGGGTACGCCCAGGGAAGAGCTGGAGACTGCTATCATGGCCCATCTGCAGGCACTTCTGAAAGAGCATCACAAGATTCTCTTCAACGGAAACGGTTATGCAGAAGACTGGGTAGAGAAGGCCGAGGCAAGAGGCCTCTATAACCTGAAGAGTGTGCCGGATGCTATGCCTGCCTTTATTGCAGAGAAAAATGTAGACCTCTTTGAGAGATTCCATATTTATAACGCATCTGAGATCCAGGCTCGTTATGAGATCAATCTGGAGAACTATGCTAAGGCCATCCACATCGAGTCTCTGACCATGCAGGATATGGTAAAGAAAGACGTAAGACCGGCCCTTGTTTCTTATAGTTCGGATCTTACAGAGGAGGCTCTGGCCAAGAAAGAGCTTTCGGAAGATATCGACACCGAGATGGAGACAGATCTCGTCAAGGAACTTTCCGAGGATGCCAAAGGGATCCGGACCGGCTTAAAGAAGCTTGCCGCTGATACCAGGACAGCAGAGGAAGAAGAGGACAGCCTGAAGAAGGCCAGGTTCTATCATGATGTGATCCTTCAGGATATGGCGGACATTCGTTCCTGCATTGATGCGGCAGAGGCTGAGATCCCTTCTGATTACTTGAATTATCCGACTTATGAAGAGATGATGTTTTCTCTGAGATGAGGAGGATCTTATGTGTTCAATTTTAGTATGGACCAATCCCAAAGCGGATCCGTCCCGTTTTAAAGAGGCGCTTTTTACAACCACTTCCAGAGGCCCGGACGACAGCCGGGTCCTCTCGAATGAGGCCGGACTTATGGGCTTTAACCGTCTGGCTATCATGGGCCTTACGGCAAGCGGCATGCAGCCCTTTACCCTGGATCAGGATATGCTGGTCTGCAATGGCGAGATCTATGGTTTCCGTCCTTTGAAGGATAAGCTGGAGGGAGAAGGTTATCGTTTTGTATCGGAATCGGATTGCGAGATCCTGCTTCCCCTTTATCGGGAACTGGGATGCGATATGTTCCGGGAACTGGATGCAGAGTTTGCTCTGGTCCTCTATGATGCATCGACCCATTCTTATGTGGCTGCCCGGGATCCGATCGGGATCCGGCCACTCTATTATGGATATGACAGCGACGGCTGTATTGTCTTTGCTTCGGAACCCAAGGAGCTGGTCGATCTTTGTCAGGGCGAGATCATGCCTTTTCCTCCGGGATCCTATTATAAGGACGGCGCCTTTGTGACCTACTATGATCCGGCAGAAGTCCGCCGGGTGTCTTACGATGATATGGAGACCATTTCCAGAAATATCCATGATCGACTGGTGTCCGGGGTGAAGAAGAGAATGGATGCGGATGCACCCCTTGGCTTCCTCCTGTCCGGAGGACTGGATTCTTCTCTGGTCTGCGGTATTTCGGCCAGACTGACCAAGAAACCCTTGGAGACCTTTGCCATCGGCATGGATATCGACGCGATCGACCTGAAGTATGCGAGAGAGGTTGCAGATTATATCGGATCCAACCATCACGAAGTCATTATCAGCCGCCAGGATGTCCTGGATGCCCTGGAGCCTGTCATTAAGGCTTTGGGGACCTATGATATCACGACGATCAGGGCTTCGATCGGTATGTATCTCTGCTGTAAGTGGATCCATGAGAATACCGATGTCCGGGTCCTTTTGACAGGCGAGATCTCGGATGAGCTCTTCGGATATAAGTATACGGATTTTGCGCCGAGTGCCGAGGAGTTTCAGAAGGAAGCCGTAAAGCGGATCCGGGAACTTCATATGTATGATGTCCTTCGGGCAGACCGCTGTATCAGTGTAAACTCCCTGGAAGCCCGGGTTCCTTTCGGCGATCTGGCTTTCGTTCGTTATGTCATGTCGATCGATCCCGAGAAGAAACGGAATCACTATCATAAGGGAAAATATCTCCTGCGTCATGCTTTTGAAGAGGATCATCTGATTCCGGAAGATATTCTCATGCGGGAGAAGGCCGCCTTTTCCGATGCGGTCGGTCATTCTCTGAAGGATGATCTTTCCGATTATGCGGAATCTTTCTATACGGATGAAGAATATGAAGCAAAGCGGATGAAGTATGATCATGCTCGTCCTTTCACCAAGGAATCCCTTCTCTATCGGGAGATTTTCGAGAAATACTATCCGGGACAGTCGGCCATGGTCAAGGATTTCTGGATGCCCAACCGGACCTGGGAAGGCTTGAAGGATGTCAATGATCCGTCTGCCAGAGTCCTTTCGAACTATGGGGACAGCGGGAAGTAAAAGAGAGAAGGCCTTAATTTTATTAGCTGCAAAGTATAATTACTTTAATTTATTTTGCATTTGATTTTGATACGTTAATTTAATAAAGTTTTGTTTGACAGATGGTCCCAGGGGATGTAAACTCTTATCCAATACAAGAGGTACAGACAAAGGCGTCTGCCGACCGGTCTCCGAGAGGAGGTCTGTCGGTAGGCGCCTTTTTTTACAGAAAGGACGAGTCATGAATCAGAATCCTTCTCTTCTCTACAATGACAGAGAACATGATGCCTGCGGTATCGGAGCTGTTGTCAATATCGACGGCCGGGTGGAACACCGGACGGTCGATGACGCACTCCATATCGTAGAACGGCTGGAACATCGTGCCGGAAAAGACGCCAGCGGCAAGGTTGGCGACGGTGTCGGAATCCTCCTCCAGATCTCCCACAAGTTCTTTTCGAAGATCATGAAGGAACGTGGCATTGACCTTGGGCATGCCAGGGATTATGGCATTGGCATGTTTTTCTTCCCTCAGGATCGGATGAAGCGTCAGATGATGCAGAGAATGTTCCAGGTCATTGCCGAGAAGAACGGTATGGAATTCCTGGGCTGGAGGGATGTACCTACGAATCCGGGCATTCTCGGCCAGGTTGCCATTGACAGCATGCCCTACATTTGCCAGGGCTTCGTCAGGAGACCGGAAGACATCGAGAGGGACATCGCTTTCGACCGGAAACTCTATGTCACCCGGCGTGAGTTCGAGCAGAGCGCGGACGGGACCTATGTCTGCTCCCTTTCTTCCCGGACCATTGTCTATAAGGGAATGTTTCTGGTCGGCCAGCTCCGCCTCTTCTATCCGGACTTAGATGACGAGGACTATGAGAGTGCGATCGCCATCGTTCACTCCCGTTTCTCGACCAATACGACGCCCAGCTGGGAGAAGGCCCATCCTTACCGCCTGATCGCCCATAACGGTGAGATCAATACCATCCGAGGAAATATAGACCGTATGCTGGCGCGGGAAGAGACCATGGAGTCGCCGGTCCTCGAAGATGAGATGGATAAGATCTGCCCGGTGGTCAACCGGAACGGATCCGATTCCGCTATGCTGGATAATACCCTGGAATTCCTCTATATGAATGGTATGGACCTGCCTCTGGCTGTGATGTCCACCATTCCGGAGCCTTGGAAGAAGAATGATTTCATGCCCCAGGAGAGGAAGGACTTTTATCATTATTATGCAACCATGATGGAGCCCTGGGACGGACCGGCAGCCATCCTCTTCTCGGATGGCGATATTGTCGGCGCTTCTCTGGACCGGAACGGCCTTCGTCCTTCCCGCTACTATGTGACGGATGACAAGCGACTGATCCTGGCGTCCGAAGTTGGTGTCCTGGATATTCCGGCTGAGCATATCGTCGAGAAGTCCCGCCTCATGCCGGGCCGGATCCTTCTCATTGATACCAAGAAGAAGCGGATGATCCCGGATGAAGAGGTCAAGGCTTATTATTCCGGCAAGAAGCCTTACGGCGAGTGGCTGGATATGAACCTTCTGCATCTTGAGAATCTGAAGATCCCCAATAAGAAAATTCCGACCTATGACCAGTCCATGCGGGACCGTCTCTATAAAGTCTTCGGCTATACCTATGAGGAAGTAAATGACGAGATTCTGACCATGGCAAAGACCGGCGTCGAGCCGACCATGTCCATGGGTCATGATGTACCTCTGGCTGTTCTCTCTGAGAAGCATCAGCCGCTCTTCAATTACTTTAAGCAGCTTTTTGCTCAGGTGACCAACCCTCCGATCGACTCTCTTCGTGAGAAGATCGTTACGGACACGACGGTCTACATTGGATCCGACGGTAATCTCCTTCAGGAGAAGGGACAGAATTGCAGAGTCTTAGAGGTCAATAACCCCATCCTGTCCGGTGTTGATATCATGAAGATCCGCTCTCTGGATCAGCCGGGCTTTAAGACCACGACGCTGCCGATCGTCTACTATAAGAATACTTCTCTGGAGAGGGCGCTGGATCAGCTCAATGTATCGGTTGACCGGGCTTTCGAGCGGGGATATAACATCATTATTCTTTCGGACCGTGCGATCGATGAGAACCATGTACCGATTCCGTCTCTTCTGGCGGTTTCTTCCGTCGAGCAGCATCTGGTTGCGACCAAGAAGAGGACCCAGGTATCTCTGATCCTGGAAAGCGGAGAGCCGAGAGATGTCCACCAGTTTGCCTGCCTCTTAGGCTTCGGAGCCCGGGCGATTTATCCTTATCTGGCTCAGGAATGCATTTCCGAACTCATTGATCTCGGCATCCTGGATAAGGATTATCATACGGCCATTGAAGACTATAATATGGCAATCTTAAAGGGCATCGTAAAGACGGCGGCCAAGATGGGAATTTCGACTCTTCAGTCCTATCAGTCGGCAAGGATCTTCGAGGCCATCGGTCTCTCGAAAGAAATTATTGACAAGTACTTTACCGGAACGGTCAGCCGGGTCGGCGGTATCGGACTCGATGACATTGCAGCTTCTGTCACCTATCGCCATAACCATGCCTTTGATCCCATGGGTCTGTCCGAGGATACGACCCTGGATTCGGTCGGCTTCCACAGACTTCGCTCCGGTGCAGGCGCAGAAGATCATATGTATCGTCCGGAAACCATTGTGACTCTTCAGCAGGCTGTCCGGAAGAGAGATTATAAGGTATTCAAGGATTACTCCAGCCTGGTGGATGATGATAAGCCGCATACGCTCAGGGGGCTTATGGCTTTCCATCCGGTTCAGAAGCCGGTTCCGATCGAAGAGGTCGAGCCCATTGAATCCATCGTCAAGCGTTTCCAGGTTGCCGCCATGTCCTATGGAGCCATTTCTCCGGAAGCCCATGAGACACTGGCTCTGGCAATGAACACATTGGGCGGCCGGTCCAATACCGGTGAGGGCGGTGAGGACTCCGCTCGTTTCGGGACCAAGACCAATTCCAGGATCAAGCAGGTCGCATCCGGACGTTTCGGTGTGACCGAGGCTTATCTGGTGTCCGGCGATGAGATCCAGATCAAGATGGCTCAGGGTGCAAAGCCCGGCGAAGGCGGGAACCTGCCCGGAAGAAAGGTCAATCTGGATGTCGCCAAGGCCAGGTTCTCAACGCCCGGCGTTTCTCTGGTATCTCCTCCGCCTCATCATGATATCTATTCCATTGAGGATCTGGCGGAATTGATCTATGACTTAAAGAATGCTAATCCCAAGGCGCGGATCTCCGTTAAGCTGGTTTCCGAAGCCGGCGTCGGAACCATCGCCTGTGGTGTTGCCAAGGCAGGCGCTCAGGTGATCCTGATCTCCGGTTATGACGGAGGCACCGGCGCGGCTCCCTATTCCTCCATCCATCATGCCGGACTTCCCTGGGAACTCGGTGTGGCAGAGGCCCAGCAGGCTCTGATGGAGAATGGCTTGAGAGATCGTGTGGTTCTGGAAACCGACTCCAAGCTTATGACCGGCCGGGATGTGGCGATTGCAGCTTTGCTTGGTGCCGAAGAATTCGGTTTCGCTACTGCTCCCCTGGTGACCCTGGGCTGCTCTATGATGCGGGTCTGCTCCAAGGATACCTGCCCTCAGGGTATTGCAACGCAGAATCCGGAACTTCGGAAGCGCTTCCAGGGAAAGCCCGAGCATGTCATTAACTATATGTGCTTTGTGGCACAGGAACTTCGGGAGATCATGGCAATGCTGGGCTTTCGGACCGTATCGGAAATGGTTGGAAGGACGGATTGCCTGAGAACCAAGGATCATCAGATCACAAAGCGGGCCGAAACGGTACAGCTTTCCGGCATTCTGGATCAGACCTACGCCGGGAAAGAAGAATCGCATTTCAATCCGGATAAGGTCTACGATTTTCATTTGGAAAAGACCGTTGATGAGAGCCAGATCCTGCCGGCCATGAAGGAAAGCCTGGAAAAGGGCGAAAAGAAGGAGATCTCGATCACGGTCAAGGGGACCGACCGGACCGTCGGAACCATTTTTGGTTCGGAAGTCACCCGCCGCTTCGGAGAGCAGGAAGTCAAAGACGATACCTTTACGATCCACTGCACCGGCGCAGGCGGCCAGTCCTTCGGCGCCTTCCTGCCACATGGCGTGACCTTGACCTTAAAGGGTGATGCCAATGACGGTGTCGGTAAGGGCCTGTCCGGTGGTAAGATCGTTATCACACCGCCGGATCATGCAGGATTTGACCCTTCGAAGAATATTATTGTCGGAAATGTAGCCCTCTATGGAGCAACCAGCGGAACCGCTTATTTCAACGGTGTTGCGGGTGAAAGGTTTTTGGTTCGAAATTCCGGTGCGACTGCGGTTGCAGAAGGATGCGGCGATCATGGCCTGGAATATATGACCGGAGGACGGGCTGTCATCCTCGGCCCGACCGGAAAGAATCTGGCAGCCGGAATGTCCGGCGGTATCGCCTATGTCCTGGATATGAATCATGATGTCTATCGAAAGCTGAATAAGGATATGGTCTTCATGACGGAGGTCACGGAGAAGTATGACGTGGCAGAACTTCGGAATATTATCAGCGACTATATCAAGGCAACCGGTTCGACCCTGGCACAGAAGATCATGGATGAGTTTGAGGAGTATCTCCCTTACTTTAAGAAGATCGTTCCGAACGATTATCATAAGATGGTTGTCTCAATCTCCCATTTTGAGGAGCAGGGCATTTCTCATGAGAATGCAGTTAAGGAAGCCTTTGCAGCCATGCAGGCGCAAGGGTGAAGACTTGATAAAAACTTCGGAAGAGAAAAAGAAAAAAGCTTAGAATACAGGAGGGCGTATGGGCAAGCCAACGGGTTTTCTGGAATACAGAAGAGAGGCAAATACAGATATTCCGCCGAAACAGCGGATCGAAAATTATGAATATTTCCACGAGGCAATCAGTGAAGAAGACAGGAGAGAGCAGGGCGCACGCTGCATGAATTGCGGCGTTCCCCTCTGCCAGTCAGCAATGAAACTTCATGGCATGGTGACCGGATGTCCGCTTCACAATCTGATTCCGGAGTGGAATGATGGGATCTATCAGGGACAGCCGGCATATGCCTACTCCCGTTTGCAGAAGACGAACAGCTTTCCGGAATTTACCGGCCGTGTCTGCCCGGCTCTCTGTGAGAAAGCCTGCACGGAAGGGGAACATGGAGATCCGGTCACTATTCGTGACAACGAGCTCTATATTATAGAAACGGCATTTGAAAAGGGCTACCTCAAACCCCGGATCCCGGAGGTTCGTTCTGATAAGAAGATCGCTGTCGTTGGTGCCGGTCCTGCGGGTCTTGCAGCAGCGGACCGCCTCAACCGGAGAGGCCACAATGTCACGGTTTTTGAGCGGGAAGACCGGGTCGGCGGCCTTCTGATGTATGGCATTCCTAATATGAAGCTTCCAAAAGATGTGATCGAGCGCCGGAGGAAGCTGATGGAAGAAGAGGGTGTGACTTTCCGGACCGGAGTCAACGTCGGATCGGACATGAAGGCAAAAGATCTCTTAAAGGAATTTGATGCGGTCATTTTGGCTTGCGGTGCCAAGAAAGCAAGAAGTCTTCCTGCGGCAGATCCGGAGAAAATCGGCGGAGTCTACTATGCAGTTGATTTTCTGACCCAGGCAACCCGGGATCTGCTGGAAGGAAAGGTGACCGGAGGCCGGGCCAATGCCGGCCAATGTAAACCAGGCAAAGATGCCGGAAAGAAGTTTGCCTATGGTAAGAATGTAATTATCGTAGGCGGCGGTGATACGGGAAATGACTGCCTTGCAACTGCCATCCGCCAGGGGGCCAAGAGTGTGCTCCAACTGGAAATGATGCCGGAGCCGCCGGTTGAAAGAACGAGCGACAATCCCTGGCCGGAGTGGCCCAAGACCTTGAAAACGGACTATGGCCAGGAAGAAGCCATTTCCCTCTTCGGCAAGGATCCGAGAGTCTATGAGACGACCGTGAAGTCCGTCGAGACCAGGAAAAATGGCGATCTGAAATCCGTTACTACAGTAAAGGTGAAGTTTGAAAACAGAAAGATGGTGGAAGTCGAGGGTACGGAGAAGACCTATCCCTGCGACCTGCTTTTAATTGCAGCTGGCTTTGTCGGCGCAGAAGATCTGGCACCCAGGGACTTCGGCATCAAGCTTACCGCCAGAAATGTTGTAGAGACGGAAGAGGGAAAGTATGCAACAAATGTCCCCGGCGTCTTTACGGCAGGTGACATGCACCGGGGCCAGTCTCTGGTCGTCTGGGGTATTGTCGAAGGCCGCCAGTGCGCCAAGGAAGTCGATGAATATCTGATGGGCTATAGCGGGCTGGCGTGAAAATCTTGCCTTGGGGGCGATTTATCGTAATACAGAGGGAATTCTAAAATTACGATAGCTGGTGTCTTGGAGATGGGGCGATTTATCGTAATACAGAGTGAATTTTAAAATTACGATAGTAATGCCCTCGGAAACTTCCTGATTTATCGTAATACAGGCTGACATCAAGAAATCCGATAGTGAATTCAAGCTTTCACTATCGGATTTTTCTATTTTGCTTTGTATTACGATAATTGCCTCGGGGCGGTCATCTCACCGTCATTTCCCGGATGAAGAGTATTAGTTTTTATATTTTTCCGATATGCACCAGGGGTTTGACAATAGACGGCACGAAAACAGTTATAGAATTGTGTTGTATTGGTGAATTGCAGATAGGTCATGATCTCTGCAATGGGGAGGTCTGTGGAAGCCAGGAGATCGGCTGCCTTCTTCATACAGATTGATATACCGAAGTTGGAAAGGTTTGTTCCGGAATATTTTTTCATGATGGTATTTAAATAATTGCCTGAGTAATGAAGTGTCTTTTCGAGTTCTGCACGTGAAATTCGGCCATTGGTTTCCTCCATGAGGCGACAGATATGGCAGTAAAGCAGATAGTCAGGTGCTGATTTTACTTGAATCTTAGACATATGAAAATGTGAATTATCCCCAATATATGCCATTAATTGCAATAAAAGACCTTCCAGGATCAATGTACTTCCAGGGAATGGATGTTGAATGATATTCATAAAATTCAGACAAAGCGGATCGAGCACTTCCATCCAATTATCATTGGTCATAGTAGGCATGAAGTCCAAGTATTCTTTTCCATTTGTTTTATGGCTATTTTCTATCATAAAGCTAAGAAGAGGATTCTTTCCGGGAAGTTCTTCCTTTGGAGAAAAACAATTCTGTTCTGCTTCCGAAAGCTGCTGTACTAAGGCTTTGGAAAGACCAATAAAAAGAATCTTGGCTGGACTGTAAAACATCTCCTTATGGGAAATGTTTCGATTCATAAGACAGCAACTGCCTTTTCGAAAAGTAAATTCAGAGTGTTCGATTTCCTGATGAACTTCTCCATCCAGTACAATCAGAAGTTCATAAAAATCATGATGATGGGGAGAGCGCCCGTTAAATGTTCGAATTTCCTGTTCACTTCGGAAGAAATGGGTGAACAGATGAGAAGGAGATGCCAGTAAAAAATTCACAAAGATATTTCCGTTTGATCCTATGAGACAAGTTTCCTGTGTAAATTGCACGGGCGAGAGAATCTCAATATAGTTTTCGCTCTCTTTGCCGGCTACATGTGTCCGGATGATCTGCTCTATCAGATAACGATTGTTTTTTTCTTCAGACATAGATATTTCCTTCACGAATATGATAAGAATTCATGACCTTGTATTTCCGTTTCTGTCATTGTTACACAATTCAAAGATTTATACAATGTACACAATTCATTACATCATATTTCCTGATTCATTGGAATTATGACGAAGCTTGTAGAAAGGGGTAATTAAAAGAGGTGGATGAAATGGAAGGAAATGAAGAAAAAAAGTATTTAAAATGGTATCAGAAGTTGGCATATGGTTCCGGAGATCTGGCATCAAATGCAAGTTATGGGCTGGTTTCCAGTTTTGTTCTCTTGTATCTATCCAATACGATGGGCATGAACACAGGAATCATCGGCACATTGATGCTAATTTCCAAGGTGTTGGATGGAATCACGGATATGATATTTGGAAATCTTATTGACCGGACCCATTCTAAACTCGGAAAGGCAAGACCTTGGATGTTATATGCACAGATTGGTGTGTCGCTTTGCCTTGTGCTCCTATTTTCTGTTCCAGCTGGCTGGGCACCTGCCGCACAGTATGCATATTTCTTCGCTTTTTACACATCATTGAATGCTATTTTTTACACAGCTAACGGTATTGCATATTCTGCTTTGTCTGCATTGATTACGCGTAATAAAAATGAAAGAGTGCAGCTTGGTTCTATTCGGTTTATGTTTGCTGTTGCTACAAATATTGTAATGGGTTTTTTGGTACCTACAGCAGTGAAGTCTTTTGGAGGTGGTGCATCAGGATGGCAGAAGGTCGCCCTGATCTGTGCAATCATTGGCCTTGTAGTGAATACTTTCAGCTGTCTGGGCGTACATGAAATACCGGAAGAGGAAAATCCTGAAGCAAGAGAAGAAACTTCGAAGAATGAAAAGCATAACTTCCTGAAATCAGCAAAGCTGTTACTGACCAACAAGTATTTTCTTGGGATTCTCGTGATCTACATTGTCAATTATTTCATGGCAAATCTGACAACAGGATCTGCAGTCTTCTTTATGAAATATATCCTTGGCAAGGAATCTTTACTTGGCCTCTTCTCTATGATGAAGATGTTCCCGGTTATTATCGCACTTGTGATCACACCGATCCTGGTATCTAAACTTGGGAGCATGCAGAAGGTTGACTTCTGGGGATATCTGATTAGTGATCTCTTCGGCATTTTATTGATTGCTGCTTCTAGTCGTAAAAATATTACACTTATGCTGATCTTTATGTTTATCAAAGGTGTCTTTGCAGGGCCTCTGACCGGAACACTCAATGCACTTATCGCAGAAATCAGTGGGTATACCTATCGTACGAAAGGCGAACACATTGAAGGAATGATGTTCTCCTGCTCCTCCGTGGGTGTTAAAGTTGGCGGTGGACTTGGAACAGCTGCAGTCGGCTGGTTGATGAATGCTGCAGGATTTGCCGGAAAAGCAACAGTTCAGACGGAATCTGCTTTGCATATGATCTTTAATCTCTATATTACCTTCCCGGTAATTCTCGGTATTGTAATTACGATTCTTCTTGCCTTCATGAGAGTAGAAAAAGCAAATCAGAAGATTGACAGGGAGAGACAGGCAAGATGAAGAAAACAGAGCTACTTACTGATTGGAAATTTGAAAAAGACGATGGAAAGTCTGCGTTCCGATCCTTTGCAGGAGGAGATCATTCAATTCCGGTTACCATTCCTTATGATGCCATGATACGGGAAAAACGCGATCCGAAATGCCCATCAGGTGCAGAAAGCGGCTTCTATCCTGGTGGAAAGTATATTTATTCCAGATATTTTACAGCCGATTATCCTCATGTCCAGATTCATTTTGATGGAGTCTATGGCAGAACGAGAGTGTATTGTAATGATCTTCTGATGGCAGAACATCGCTATGGTTATGATGGTTTTGATGTGGATGTGAGTGCTTGCCTTAGAAAGGAGAATATTCTTCGGGTTGAGGTTGACAATAGTCTGCAACCGGATAGCAGATGGTATACAGGAAGTGGTATTTACCGAAATGTTTACCTTCTAACAGGAGGGAATGTTTATATTGAAAATAGTGAAGTTAAGGTAAAAGTGCAAAGCCTTTCTTCAGAGATAGCTTTGCTTTCATTTCGTATACCTATCACCGTTCAAAGCCCAAGAGACTATTCTTGTGAAATAGATATAGTAAAAGAAGGCCAAACAGTCAGCCATTTTGTCCAGAAAATAGATTCGCCAGATTCGGGAAAGGAAGTTTTATCCATGATAGTTCCGGTAGAACATCCTGTGTTGTGGGATCCGGAACATCCATTTCTCTATACGATAAGAATTGCTCTTCCTGGATTGGACGAAGTAAGTTTTCCCTTCGGAATTCGTACAGTATCCATTGACCCGGTTCGTGGTTTTGTTTTAAATGGACATCAGATCAAACTCCGGGGAGCATGTATTCATCACGATAACGGTATCATTGGAGCGGAGACTTTTTACGAAGCTGAATTCTATCGTTGTCGACGTCTTAAAGAGGCGGGATTTAATGCTATTCGCTCGGCACACCATCCAATGAGTGAAGAAATGCTTCTCGCCTGTGACCGACTTGGGATGCTGGTTATGGATGAACTTTGCGATGTCTGGACCAGACATAAAAATCCATTTGATGTGGCAGATGTGTTTCTATCTGAATCAGATCTGTGGATCCGTCATATGGTGGAGAAGGATTATAACCATCCATGTGTTGTTTTATACAGTGTAGGAAATGAAATCGGGGAAGCCGGGACAGTGCAGGGAGAACGAATCTGCCGTCATTTATGTGAAAAGTTTCGAGAATTAGATGATACACGCTTTACCACAAATGCTCTCAATGGGCTAAATTGTGCAGGTTATCGGCTGAAAAAGATTCTTTCAGATGTTTCTGAACATTTTGAGAATAGCGATAGGAATAGTGGGCAGGAAAACAGTATTAGTGCGATGAATCAATTCATGAGCCTGATGTCTGGAGAAAAGGGAAAGTTTTTTGCTACGCATCCACTGGTGACTGAGGCATTGCAGCTTTGTGAGCAGAGTACAGATGTGGTTGGCTTGAATTATCTGTCGGATCGGTATGAACTAGAACAAAGTATCAATCCGACAAAGGCTGTACTTGGCACAGAAACTTACCCGGGACAAATCGAGAGCCTTTGGAAGACGGTAATGCGTTGTCCACATGTGATTGGTGATTTCACATGGGCGGGTTATGACTATATCGGAGAAGCTGGAGTAGGAATATATCATTATGATGGAACAGAGAACTTTAGCAGTGTATATCCGGAACGATTGGCTTACATAGGAGATATTGATTTAATTGGAAGCAGGCGGCCGATTAGTTATTATCGCGAAATTGTATATGGTTTACGAAGGGAGCCTTATATTACGGTAGGAAATATGGACCATTCGGGAGAACAGCCATCGATGACTGCCTGGATGTGGCGCGATTGTGAATCAGACTGGACGTGGCCATCCAAAGAAGGAAAATTAGCAGAAGTAGATGTTTACAGCGCCTCAAGCGAGGTAGAACTTTTGCTGAATGGAAATTCTCTGGGAAGAAAGCCTTGTGGCAAAGATAATCATTTTCTTGCTTCTTATAAGATTCCATATGAACCAGGGACGCTGACAGCAATTTCCTATGAAGAAAGCTCAGAAACCGGGCGCTTTTGTATTATTACGGCTGGAAGACCGGCGGCATTGAAAATGGAAAAAGTGACAGTGAATGAGAAGCATCTGGTGCTGATCAAGGTATCGGTTGTGGATGAAGCCGGTACGATCAACCGTCATTCTGATCTCATATTGAATGCAGTGGTCACAGGGGCAAAGATAGAGGCTTTTGGAAGTGGTGCCCCTTCTGGAGAAGAAGCATACTGTACAAGTAGTTCAACAACATTTCATGGACAGGCACTATTGGCAGTTCGCCTGAATCAGGAAAAAGCAAGTGTAAGGATTACATCGGCAGGTTTACCGGATGCTAGGATGGAGATAAATGTATGAAAAACAAAAAAATTCGAAGAAATGTGGTTTTGCTTATAGCATTATTGCTATTAATCACAAATACACCAATCTCAACGTCTGCGCAGACGGTGACTTCCGAAGCAGCTCGCGGAACGCCTGATCATGATCTTTTGAAAGAAGCTGTAGAATTTCCTCCTGATTCAGTGTAATATTGAGTTGAGCCATAGTTTTCATCCTTTCTTAAGTGTTGTGTGGTAACTTCATTTTAACTGAAAGGTGGAGCCTTGGCTCTTTTTTTATTTAGTTTTCGAATTTACACCATTATATGGGCTGTATCGAAGTTTCAAAATTACGATAGCTGGTGTCTTGGAGATGGGGCGATTTATCGTAATATTGAGGGAATTTTAAAATTACGATAGCAGTGCCCTTGGAAACTTCCTGATTTATCGTAATACAAGCTGAAATCAAGAAATCCGATAGTGAATTCAAGCTTTCACTATCGGATTTTTCTATTTTGCTTTGTATTACGATAATTGCCTCGGATCTGGTCGTTTGGACTATCGTAAATTTGGAAAGTAATTTGTATTACGTTAATTGCTTCGGGGCGGTCATCTCACCGTCATTTCCCGGATGACGTTGGTAGTTCCGCTGACGCCCAGAGGAACACCGGCCGTTACAATGACAATATCCCCGGCCTGAACCAGTCTCTCTTCCTTGGCCCGTCTGATGGCAACCTGGAAGAGCTCGTTCTCATCATCTTGCTTTTCAATCAAAACCGGTGTGACACCCCAGTTCATGTTCAGCTGACGCCAAACCTGTTCCTCGGTACAGCCTGCAATGATCGGGCTTAAAGGACGATACTTGGCAACCATTCTTGCGGTACGACCGCTCATGGTGACAGTCAGGATTGCAGCAGCACTCAGATCTCCAGCCATGAGGCAGGCAGAATGAGAAACCGCATCGGTGACGGTCTGGTGCTCACTTCTCTCATAGCGGTGCTGACGGTTGAGATAGTTGATATCCTGCTCGGTCCGCCGGGCAATCCGGTCCATAGCCCGGACAGCCTCTACCGGATAGTCGCCCATGGCGGATTCGCCGGAAAGCATGATGGCAGAAGTCCCGTCATAAACCGCATTAGCAACATCAGTAACCTCGGCTCTGGTTGGCCGCGGATGATGGATCATGGAATCCAGCATCTGGGTAGCAGTGATAACGACTTTGCCCTTCATATAAGTCTTCTTAATAATCATTTTCTGGAGGGAAGGTACCTCCTCCATAGGAATCTCAACACCCATATCGCCGCGGGCTACCATGATGCCGTCTGCCGCATCAATGATAGAGTCGATATTGTTGATTCCCTGGTTGTTCTCGATCTTAGCGATGATCTTGATATTCTGTCCGCCGTGCTCGCTCAGGACCTGTCGAATATCATTGATGTCATTTGCGGTTCTGGTGAAGGAAGCCGAAATGAAATCAAAGCCCTGTTCACAGCCGAAGACGAGATCGGACCGATCCTTGGGGGAAATATAAGGCATACTGAGGTCTACATTTGGAACATTAACGCCCTTTTTATCGGAGACATGACCGCCATTTAAAACGGTACAATTGATGTCATCGCCAACAACACTGTCAATGACAAGCTCAATCAGTCCGTCATCGATCAGGATATGGTCATCGGCCTTGACGTCGCGCGGCAGTTCCTTGTAGGAAATGGAAACAATGGAAGAAGTACCCTCGACTTCGCGGGCGGTCAGAGTGAATTTCTGACCCTCTTCCAAATCCACAGCGCCATCTTTGAAGGTCTTCAGACGAATTTCCGGTCCCTTGGTATCGAGCATGGCTGCAATCGGTGCGCCGAGACGCTCTCTGACCTTCTTCAGCCGGTTCAGACGGCCTTCCTGCTCCTCATGATCTCCATGGGAGAAGTTGAAACGGGCAATATTCATGCCGGATTTGATCAGCTCTTCCATTTTCTCCTCGGAATCGGAAGCAGGTCCCAGTGTACAGATAATCTTTGTTTTACGACGATAATTGTTTTTCATCTGATTCTCCTTTAAAGTTTACTTTCCAATCATAGTTCCATTCTGGCCGCCGAAAGCAGAGCCATTCGGATCCAGTTTTGTGATCAATACCTTACGGATCGCGGAATCTCCAATGAAGTCAATGGCGGCTTCCATCTTCGGAAGCATGGTGCCCTCTTCAAACTGACCCTCTTCGATATAGCGTTTCAGGTCGGATACGGAAATATAGTCCAAAGGCTTCTCATCGGTTTTCCCGAAATTCAGGCAGACTTTGCCGACGCCGGTGAGGATGACCAGAAGATCTGCATCCACCTCACGAGCCAGAAGTCCGGCTGCAGTATCCTTCTCGACAACAGCCGATGCGCCTTTTAACTGATTTTCCTGCTCCAGGACCGGAATTCCGCCACCGCCTGCCGCAATGACAATCTGGTCTGCATTCATTAAGGCACGGATGGCATCGATCTCTACGATGGAGATCGGCTTCGGCGTTGCAACAATTCTCTGCCAGCCGGTCTTCGTTTCCACTACATGATTGCCACGTTTGTCTTCTTCTTTGGCTTCTTCTTTGGACATGGTGCCGCCGATGACCTTGGACGGACGATAGAAGGCTTCATCATAAGGATCTACGGTCACCTGGGTAAGAACTGTCGCGACGGTCTTATAGATGCCACGGGAAATGAGCTCCGCCCGGATGGCATTCTGCAGGTCGTAACCGATATAACCCTGGCTCATAGCGGAGCAGACACTCATCGGGGTACGTGTAAAGGAAGGATCTTTCCGGTGCAGTTCTGTCATAGCAGCATGGATCATGCCGACCTGAGGTCCGTTGGAATGGGTGATCACAACTTCATAATCCTGCTGAATGTATTCTGCCACAGCCTTGGCTGTTCGTTTCGTTGCCTCTTTCTGCTCGGGAAGCGTCGTTCCCAGCGCATCATGTCCGAGAGCAATCACAATTTTCTTCTTCATTCTGCCTTTTGCCTCCTTTGTAAGATCCGTCCCAAAAAGTCCATGATTTTCTTTATTGTATCACAGGAAAGGCGGAAAGAGAAAGAAAGGGCGGGTGAAAAAAAGAATTTTTTCACCCGCCCTAAAATGGATTTCGATTGCTAAAGATCAATAGCCGAAGAAGTCGAAGAAACTGTTTCCGCGGCTGTTAGAGTTTCCAGAGCTTCCGGAGTTTCCGGAGTTTCCGGAGCTTCCGGAATTTCCGGAGCTTGTGCTGTCGGCTTTTCTTAAATAGGTAATTTCAACCTTCTCTCCGGCCTTCTTTTCAGACAGAATATTCTTTAATTCTTGTGTCGTGGAAACGGACTTATCACCGATCTTTGTGATGATATCTCCGGCTTCCATACCAGCCTTATCGGCTGCACCATCCTTTATGATCTGAGACACCAGAATGCCTGCCGGTACCTGATATTGCGAAGACTGATCACTGGTAATATCCATGCAGTAGATCTGAAGGTTCTTTTCGCTGCCCAGAGTTACCGTTGCCGTCTTTTCTGAGTAACCATAGTTCTTCGTATCGCTTTTACTTGCGCTGTCTGTGATACTTTCGCCCTTCATCAGCTTATCAATGATCGTAGAAGCAGAGCTGATCGGGATCGCATAACCCATGCCTTCTACTTCCGTATCGGAATATTTGGCGGATACGATACCAATGACTTCGCCCTTCATATTGAGCATTGCACCGCCGGAGTTACCGGGGTTAACAGCTGCATCGGTCTGAATCAGCTTGTTTTTAATGGTGTTGCCGCTCTCATCCTGCAGGCTGACTTCTCGATTCAAGGCGCTGATGACACCGGTCGTTACGGACTGGCCATACCCTAAGGCATTACCGATGACAATTGCAGACTCACCAACGGTCAGATCATCCGAAGATCCAAGGGTGGCAATCTTGATATTGTTCCGGGTAGAAGACGGGATATCACTTAATTTAACCTTGATGACAGCTAGATCCGAACTTTCCGCAGTACCCTGTACCTCACCGGAAACGGCCTGATTATCGTTGAAAGTAATGGTAAGAGACTGGGTGTTGCTGACAACATGGTTGTTGGTTGCAATGTAGAGATAATCATTGTCTTCGCTGATAATGATTCCGGATCCGGCTGATTCAACCTGTTTCTGCTGGTTCATGCCGAAGAAGCTCTGGTAATCCTGAATGGAAATATTGGTAACCTGAACGATGGAAGGCATTACATTTGAAACAATATCGGAAACATCTGTGACTGTTGTAGCAGAAGAGGTGGAGGTGGACTGGATCTTGCCCTTATTCGTCGTAAGGGTTGCTGTCGTGTCCGCCTTATCCCCTGTCGCTCTCCGGGTCAGATAGTTGGTTCCGCCGAAGGTAAAAGATGCAACGACACCGAAAACAAGACCCAGGGCAATTGCCATACCGAATTTCCGGCCGGTCGGATGCTTGACTGGCTTATTCTTCCGAGCCTGTCTTGCAGCGGCCCGGCGGGCTTTCCGATTCATCTTCCTGGCCTTTTTGTACTCGGCTTTACTCTGATATTGTCCGAAAGGCGCTCCATTATTTCCATTGTTATAGCCATAGGAATTCTCGCCGGCATTCTGGTTAGCATTTTGAGTGTTTGTGTTCTGCCAAGTCTGGTCAGAAGACTGGCTGTTTGTATTCTGCCAAGACTGGTCAGATGACTGCTGCCAGGACGATTGTTCCCCGGCCTGGTCTGCCTGATTCCAGTTATTGTTGGCATTGCCATTTCCGGTACTTCCGGCATTCATGCTGCTGTCGCCGAAACCATCACTGTAATTTGCATTGGTGCCATTGGTTCCCTGGTCTGATGTTTCGTCAAATCCGTGCTCATATAAACTCATATTGGACTTCCTTTCTGATATATCGCTATATCTTGTTTTTTATCCCCGGAACTCTGATGCTTCAGGGCTTTTCTCAACTTCTGAAAATGAGTATAGTCGACAGCTGTGATAAAAGTGTGAAGAAGTTTTAGCTTTTTTGTGAAAGCTTTTTGGTAAATGGTAAATCACTTGAAATTATAGTTAGATAATGCTAACATTCAAACAGGAAGACAAAATTCATGATCAAAATACGTAAGAGCACCGTTAAGGAGGTTTCCTATGTTAGCAAATATAATTCTCATAGCCATCATTTCTGTATGTTTTGTACTTGCATTAAGTGAGATCATCCGGGATAAAAAAATGGGCATTCCTTCCTGCGGGGGTGCCTGTGGAGGATCTTGCTCTGAGGCTTGTCGGGCAGCACATGGAGGCAGGACCGTAAACGGTCAGAAGATCAAAAGAAGTGACCTTAGAAAAATCCGGAAGCGAATCGAGGCAAGATCCATTGACAAAGCCAATGGAACCGCCTAAAATACTAATCTAAAGGCGACGATGAAGAGGAGTACTTCCGTAACGATTCTAATAAGAGAGGACACTCACCGGCTGAGAGGTGTCTGTTTACGAACGGAGGGAAGGTAGCTTCGGAGCCGGATCTCTGAGAAAACGGTCTTGGCAAGCCAAACCGGAATAGGAAATCCCGCCTCGTCCCCGTAAGGGATAAGATGAGCAGCAGAACAGGTGGTACCGCGAGTACATTGATAATATTCGCCCTGTGTCCTAAGACCCGTGCGGTCAAGGCACAGGGTTTTTTGTTACATCACAAAAGGAGTCAACACATGTCAAAGGAATTAGAGAAAACCTACGATCCCAAACAGATCGAAGATCGCCTCTATCAGAAGTGGGAAGCCAATGGCTATTTCCACGCAGAGGTAGATCCGAAGAAGAAACCCTTCACTATTATGATGCCGCCTCCCAATATCACAGGCCAGCTTCATATGGGTCATGCCTTGGATAATACCATGCAGGATATCCTGGCACGTTACAAGAGAATGGAGGGTTATAATGTCCTCTGGCAGCCGGGTACCGACCATGCTTCCATCGCGACCGAGGTCAAAGTCATCAAGGCTTTGAAGGAACAGGGCATCGATAAGCATGATCTGGGCCGGGAAGGCTTCCTGGAGAAATGCTGGGACTGGCGGAAAGAGTATGGCGGCCGGATCATTAAACAGCTGAAGAAAATGGGCTCTTCTGCAGACTGGCAGAGAGAGCGGTTCACCATGGATGAAGGCTGTTCCAAGGCGGTAAAGCAGGTCTTCATTAATATGTATAAGAAGGGATGGATCTATAAGGGCCATAGGATCGTCAACTGGTGTCCGGTCTGTAAGACTTCCATTTCTGATGCCGAGGTGGAATATAAGGAGCAGGCCAGTCATTTCTGGCATATTAAATATCCTCTGATCGAGGATGACGGAAGCGTTTCGAAGACCCGTTTCCTGGAATTTGCAACGACACGTCCGGAGACCATGCTGGGTGATACGGCACTTGCAGTGAATCCCGAGGATCCCCGTTATAAGGATCTGATCGGAAAGAAGGCCATGCTTCCCATCGTGAACCGCCCGATTCCCATTGTCGGAGATGAACATGCCGATATGGAAGAAGGAACCGGTGTTGTAAAGATCACACCGGCCCATGATCCGAACGACTTCGAAGTCGGAAAGCGTCATGATCTCCCTATCATCAATATTTTAAATGATGATGCGACCATCAATGAGAATGGCGGAAAATATCAGGGCATGGATCGTTATGAGGCCCGGAAAGCCATTGTAAAGGAACTGGACGAGATGGGCCTTCTGGTTTCCATCGAGGATCTGACGCATAATGTAGGAACTCATGACCGCTGTGGTACAACAGTCGAACCTATGGTCAAGGACCAGTGGTTTGTCAACATGTCGGAGCTTATCAAGCCGGCCATCGAAGGAGTCCGGAATGGAGACATTCAGCTTCTTCCCAAGCGGATGGAGAAGACTTACTTCAACTGGACGGACAATATCCGTGACTGGTGTATTTCCCGTCAGCTTTGGTGGGGCCACAGGATCCCGGCATATTACTGCGATGACTGCGGAGAAACGGTCGTGGCAGAGGAGATGCCCAAGGTCTGCCCCAAGTGCGGCGGCAGCCATTTCCATCAGGATCCGGATACATTGGACACCTGGTTCTCCTCTGCACTCTGGCCTTTCTCGACCCTGGGCTGGCCGGACCATACACCGGAGCTTGATTATTTCTATCCCAATGATGTCCTGGTTACCGGTTATGACATCATCTTCTTCTGGGTCATCCGGATGATCTTCTCCGGCTATGAAAACATGGGCAAGGCGCCTTTCCATACGGTCCTTTTCCATGGCCTGGTCCGCGATGATCAGGGACGGAAAATGAGTAAGTCGCTGGGTAACGGTATCGATCCTCTGGAAGTCATTGATAAATACGGCGCGGACGCCCTTCGTTTGACCTTGATCACAGGAAACGCACCCGGAAATGACATGCGCTTCTACTGGGAACGTGTTGAAAATTCCAGAAACTTCGCCAATAAGGTCTGGAACGCTTCCCGCTTTATCCTTATGAACCTGGATACGGCAGAGGGCGGCCTCCATGAGCCTGAGGATTCGGAATTCGAGACCAGCGACAAGTGGATCCTCTCCCGCGTCAATGACGTTGCCCGCGAAGTGACTGAGAACATGGATAAGTTCGAGCTCGGCATCGCCGTACAGAAGGTCTATGATTTCATCTGGGATGAGTTCTGCGACTGGTACATCGAGTTTGTAAAGCCAAGAATCTGGATGACCGAGGAGAAAGCAGCCTCCGAGGGTCTGTCAGAGGAAGAGAAGGAAAAGGCCAGATCCTCCCGCAATGCGGCCCTCTGGACCCTGTCTTCGGTACTTACGGATGCCTTGAAACTTCTGCATCCTTACATGCCATTTATCACCGAAGAGATCTTCTGTACCCTCCATCCTGAGGAAGAATCAATCATGATTTCCTCCTGGCCGAAATATAGACCAGACCGGAAGAATGGAGAGGCAGAAGAAGCCATGTCTCGTCTCATGGATCTCATCAAGGCCCTTCGAAATGTGCGTACCGAAATGAATGTTCCGCCAAGCCGTAAGGCCGAGGTCTATATTGTCTCCGAAAAGGAAGAGGCAAGATCTGTTTTCCGGGATCTGGTGCCGACCTATCAGACGATGGCAATGGCGAGTGCAATCCATGTACAGGCCGATCAGGCGGGAATCGCTGAGGATGCGGTCTCTGTTGTCATCCCGGATGCGACAGCCTTCATGCCTTTGTCGGATCTCGTCGATTTCGAGAAAGAGAAGGCAAGGCTGGAGAAGGAAGAGAAGAGACTGCAGGGCGAGCTGAAGCGGTCTCATGGTATGCTGAGTAATGAACGCTTCCTTTCCAAGGCTCCGGAAGCCAAGGTGCAGGAAGAAAAGGAAAAACTTGCGAAATACGAGAAGATGCTTTCGGATGTCGAGAAGAGACTTTCGGAATTGAAGGGGTGAGATCACATTATTCAAGAAAAGGAGAAAACGCGGATGATTGACTTCGATAAAGAGTTGACGAAATACCAGCCGAAAACGGAGGTGTCCGCTGCAGAGGATGCCATTCATAAGACAGAGCTGACAGATCTTATTGATATCCTGAAAGAACGTCGTGAACAAGGCAAAAACAAGGATCTTACGAAGAGGAATCGAAGCTGATGACAGAGACATGTTATTACTGCGGCCAGGAACTCATGGGAAACGAGAGAAACTGCCCCCGCTGCGGAGCAGATCTCGGGATCTATCGGGAGATCCTGGCAATTTCCAATCAATTATATAATGAAGGTCTGGAGAAGGCTAAGGCCCATGATTTGTCCGGCGCGATCTCGAGTCTGAAAGAATCGCTTTCTTATAATAAATATGAGACCGATGCCCGAAATCTTCTGGGCCTCTGTCTCTATGAAAGAGGCGATGTTGTCCTTGCGATCTCCGAATGGGTCATTTCGAAGAACCTCCAGAAGGAGGATAATCTGGCGGATGACTATCTGAGAGACATTCAGAGCCGTGGTGAGATCAGCCGTTTGAATTCAGGTGTTGTGAAATATAACCAGGCGCTGAAATACTGCCAGGAGGGAGCCTTGGATCTGGCCAGACTCCAGCTTCGCCGGGTCATTTCCGACAATCCGGAGATCATGGATGCGAGTCTCCTTCTGGCTCTGATCCTGATCCATAATGAAGATTATGAAGAAGCGGATGCCGTCTTAAAGGAATTAGAGAAGAGAGACAGCCGAAATCCTCGGATCCAGGCCTATCGAAATGAAATCAAAAGAGAGCTTTCGGATGGTGCAGAGAAACGAAAGAAAAAGAAGAGAAAAGAAGCCGGGATCAGAGGCGGGTCCGGCATCATGGCCTTTTTCGGCAATTTGGCGGACAGCCGCTGGTCGGCTCTTATGAATATCGCCGTCGGCTTTGTGATCGGTCTCTTAGTCTGTGCCTTCCTGATTGTCCCTTCTATCCGTCAGCAGGTGAAAAACGATGCATCGAAGACCCTGGTGACCGCTAATGAGAAGGCAACTAAGAGCAGCTCTTCGATCAGTCAGCTTCAAAAGCAGGTATCAGATCTTCAGGCAGAGCTCGAGAAATACACCGGAAAAAGCGATGTCGTAACATCTTATGAACAGCTGATCCAGGCCAATAATGCAGTGGCCTCCAATGACCTTGCGACTGCAGGCCAGCTTCTTTCCAGTGTGAACCGGGACCTCTTACAGTCCCAGGGACAGGCGGTCTATGATTCGGTCAATGCCGCAGTCAATGCAAAGACTTTGGAAGATGCTTATAATGCCGGCATCGAAGCTTATAATTCTGAGAAATATCAGGATGCCATCACACAGCTTACAACGGTAACTTCTATGGATGAGAAGTATAAGGACGGAGATGCGCTTTACCGCTTGGGTGAGGCTTATGAGAAGAATCAGAATACCCAGGAAGCAATCAATGCTTACAATCGGATCAATGAGCTCTTCCCGGATTCCAGTTTGTCCAGAAAGGCAGCCAGAAGGGCTCAGAAACTGACACCGGCAGCACAGTAAAAGGAGGATTGCCCGGAATGATCAAACATTCATTCATGGAAGAATCACAGAGCCAGGAAAAAGTACATGAACTGGTGACTTCTATTTTAAAAGACTATCAGAAGGGCCGTGATATCGATAAGATGACGGTCTACAGTCAGCCGGACCAGCGTGCGGTCCGTGAGATCTTAAAGAAATTGCTCCGCATTCTCTATCCGGGCTATTACAGGGACAATGTCTTCAAATCCTATAATCTGGACTCCAATCTGACCGTCTGGATCGAGGATGTGATCTACAATCTGAATAAACAGATCGGTATTGTTCTTCGTTACCAGAAAGAGGGAGAAAATCCGGATGCCTATGTCTGCCAGCCCCTGGTCGAGAAAGAAGCAGCCGAGATCACTATGAAATTCATGAGCCAGATCCCGAAGATCCGGGAGTATCTGGATACGGATCTGGAAGCAACCCTGGAAGGAGATCCCGCAGCCTTGAATAAGGATGAGATCGTCCTTTCTTATCCGGGTCTTCTGGCCATCACGGTCAACCGGATCGCTCATGAGCTCTTCTTACTGGATGTGCCTCTGATCCCCCGTATGATGACCGAGTACGCCCATTCCCGGACCGGAATTGATATCCATCCGGGTGCAACGATCGGCAAGTATTTCTTTATCGATCACGGCACCGGCATTGTTGTCGGCTCTACGACCACGATCGGCGAGCATGTAAAGGTATACCAGGGCGTTACCCTGGGAGCACTCTCCACGAGCGGTGGCCAGAAGCTTCGCGGCCACAAGCGGCATCCGACCATTGAAGACCATGTGACGATTTATTCCGGAGCCTCGATCCTGGGTGGTGAGACCGTGATCGGAGCCAATTCTGTAATCGGATCCAATGCCTTCATTACGAGTTCCATTCCTGCAGGTACCAGAGTCACTATCAAAAACCAGGAATTGCAGTATAAGAAGGGCCAGGGCGGCGGCCAGATCGAGAAGACCGATCTGGACCAGGATGAGACTTGGTTTTATGTGATTTGATAAGATATGATCCCTGCCTTTTGTTTGGCCTGGCCGGCCTTACGAAGGAAGGGATTTTCTACAGTAGTCAAAAGAATTCTTTGGGCATCCATCTGTCTGTTTGGTCTACATTTTGAAAAAATAAAAAATTTTTCAAAAAATATTAGCACTCACTATTGACGAGTGCTAATAAACGTGCTATAACATAGTTGTTCGAAAGGAAGAGGAAAGCTCCACAGGAAGTGCTTGGAGCGGCTGCCCGGAAAACAAGGAAGTTAATTTTAACAGACATTAGATGTTTAAGGAGGTAAGTAATTATGATGTACATGCCTAGTATTTTCGGTGAAGATCTGATGGATGATTTCTTTAATGACAACTGGTTTAGATCACCGGCTTTCACAAACAACAATGGTATGATGAGGACCGATGTAAAGCAGAAGGACGGTAATTATGAGCTCGAGATGGAGCTTCCGGGATTCAAGAAAGACGACGTTCAGCTGTCTCTTGAGAACGGATATCTGAACATCCGCGCAGCTCACAATGACAATAAGGATGAGAAGGATAAGGACGGCAAGATCGTTCGCAAGGAACGTTACACCGGTGCTGTTGAGCGTTCCTTCTACGTAGGTGACAACATCACCGAAGATGATGTTCACGCTAAGTTTGAAGACGGTATGCTTCTTATCACTCTGCCGGATCCGGAGCAGAAGAAACCGATTGAAAACAAGAAGACAATTATGATCGAAGGATAATCTTCTTTGACCTTCCGAGAGAAGCAGCCCGGGCAGGAATTCCTACCCGGGCTGTTCTTACCTAATTTTTTGAAAATCAGAACAGAATCTGACCCGGGTTCTATGATTTGAATTCTCGAAAATCGGGGTTCGAAAATCAGGATTCAAAAATCAGGATTCGTTTCCGATCCTTTCATCTGAATTTTCAAAATCGGGATTCGTCCGGATGATAATATGACCAGAATTTCCGGAACCGGAATTGGTCCGGTTCCTTTCATAGAAATGGCAATAAGCAGCATAGATTAATGTGTGATTCATATGATATGCGTAGAAACGAATTGTACAGGATGCACGCGATCGGAACAGAATTGACTGGCACAGAATTATTTGTACGATTCCTATGACCTGCATATGATTTGGAATAGAATGATTATGATGAATAAAATGAAAAAAAATAATTCCAGCCAAAAGGAGGTGGAGAGATGAATATAGACCGTTTTACAAAGAAGTCCGGTGAAGCCATTCAGGACGCTCAGAAGCTTGCCATGGATTATGGCAACCAGGAGATCAACCAGGAACACCTGCTTCTGGCACTTTTGAATCAGGAGGACGGCCTGATCCCGAAACTGATTCAAAAAATGGAAATTGACCTGACCTATTTTACCAATGATATTACATCCATGGTACAGAACCTGCCCAAGGTGCAGGGGTCCAATGTTCAGGTCTATATCAGCAATGACCTGAATGAAGCCCTGATGCACGGAGAAGATGAAGCCAAGCGAATGGGAGATGAGTATGTCTCGGTCGAGCATCTCTTCCTGTCCATGCTGGCTCATCCGAGCACTTCCATGAAGCAGAAATTCCGTGAATTCGGCATTACAAGAGAGCGCTTTCTAAAGGCTCTGCAGTCGGTTCGGGGAAATCAGAATGTCACAAGTGATAATCCGGAAGAGACCTATGATTCTCTGAAGAAATACGGCGAAGATCTGGTTGAGAAAGCCAGAGACCAGAAGCTGGATCCCATCATCGGACGGGATGAAGAGATCCGGAATGTGATCCGGATTCTATCCCGGAAAACCAAGAATAACCCGGTTCTGATCGGTGAGCCTGGTGTCGGTAAAACCGCAGTCGTTGAGGGCCTGGCCCAGAGAATTGTCTCCGGTGATGTGCCGGACAATCTGAAGGATAAGACCATTTTCTCCCTGGATATGGGTTCCCTGATTGCAGGTGCCAAGTACCGGGGCGAATTTGAGGAACGTCTGAAGGCTGTTCTGAATGAAGTCAAAAAGAGTGAGGGCCGGATCATCCTCTTCATCGATGAACTGCATCTGATTGTCGGTGCCGGCAAGACCGAAGGCTCCATGGATGCCGGAAACCTCTTGAAGCCCATGCTGGCCAGAGGCGAGCTCCATTGTATCGGTGCTACTACTTTGAATGAATACCGGGAATACATTGAGAAGGATGCTGCTTTGGAACGTCGTTTCCAGAGAGTGCTTGTGGATGAGCCATCTGTGAGTGAGACCATCACAATCCTTCGTGGTCTGCGTGAGAATTATCAGACCTATCACGGTGTCCGGATCACGGATAATGCCCTGATTGCGGCAGCCGAGCTTTCCCATCGTTATATTTCCGACCGTTTCCTTCCGGATAAGGCCATTGACTTGATTGATGAGGCTTGCGCCCAGATCAAGACCGAGCAGGAATCCAAGCCGGAAGAGATCGATGATCTGGAGCATAAGAATATCCAGCTGAAATTGGATAAGATGTCTCTGGAGAAGGAGACGGACCAGCTTTCCAAGGAGAGACTGGAGAGTGTCAAGAAAGAGCTTGCGGAAAATGAAGACCGTCTGAAAGTTCTCAATGCGCAATGGGAAAATGAGAAGAATGCCGTCAATCGTCCGGCCAAACTCCGGGATCAGATTGCAGATGTCCATAAGCAGATGGAACTTGCCGAGCGGAAGGGTGATCTGAACCGTCTGGCCGAGCTTCGTTACGGCGAACTGCCTTCTCTGGAGAAAGAACTGGAAGCCGAAGAGAAGAAGGTCCAGAACGATGATCTGAAGCTGGTTCATGACAGCGTGGATTCCGATGAGATCGCAGCCATCGTATCCCGCTGGACCGGTATCCCGGTCAGCAAGCTGAATGAGACCGAGCGGAATAAAACCCTTCATCTGGATGATGAACTCCATAAGAGAGTGGTCGGACAGGACGAAGCGGTAAAGCTTGTCACAGAATCCATCATACGTTCCCGGGCCGGTATCAAGGATCCTTCGAGACCGATTGGTTCCTTCCTCTTCCTGGGACCTACCGGTGTCGGTAAGACGGAGCTCGCCAAATCCCTGGCGGAAGCTCTCTTCGATGATGAGAATAACATGGTCCGGATCGATATGTCGGAGTATATGGAGAAGTATTCTGTCTCCCGTCTGATCGGAGCGCCTCCCGGATATGTGGGATACGATGAAGGCGGCCAGCTGACAGAGGCTGTTCGGAGAAAACCCTATTCCGTTGTCCTCTTTGATGAGGTGGAAAAGGCCCATCCGGATGTCTTCAACATCCTGCTTCAGGTCCTGGATGACGGCCGGATCACCGACTCCCAGGGTCGTACCGTGGACTTTAAGAATACCATTATTATCATGACGTCAAACCTTGGCGCCTCGGAGCTTCTCCAGGGCATAAGCGAGAACGGAGAGATCACGGAAAGCGCAAAGGATGCTGTAAGACAGGAACTTCGGAACCACTTCCGTCCGGAATTTTTGAACCGTCTGGATGAGATCATCATGTTCAAGCCTCTGACCAAGGATAATATCGGTCATATTGTAGATCTCGAGCTTCAGAAATTGAATGAACGTCTGTCGGATCGTCAGATCCGGATAGAGCTCACAGAAGAAGCAAAACAGATGGTGATCGATCGTGGCTACGATCCGGTATATGGCGCACGACCTCTGAAACGATATCTGCAGAAGCATGTTGAGACCATTGCAGCCAGAATTATTCTTGGCGATGATATCGGCATGGGCGACACCATTGAGATATATGTCGAAAATGGAGACCTGAAAGGACGCGTGGTCCTGAGCGGAAATGTAGAGGAGTAAGTGGAAAGGCCCTGCAGACTTT
Organism: Porcibacter vitabionis; assembly: GCF_046263795.1. Lineage (NCBI taxonomy): Bacteria > Bacillati > Bacillota > Clostridia > Lachnospirales > Lachnospiraceae > Porcibacter > Porcibacter vitabionis. The sequence continues at coordinate 124,655 of NZ_JBJYZD010000005.1, forward strand.
AAAAAGTCTGCAGGGCCTTTTTTTGCACTTTTTTTGAATACTCCTTTGGTGAGTTCTGGCTTATAATCTTGCGTGCTGAAAATGCAAACGATTATAATAGGGCAGTGAGACATCGAAGAATCGTCCGTAAATACTTCTTATGGTCATAGAAGGAGTCTCGTCAATCGCGTTTTTTTATCAGGAAAGGACTGAAAATGGTCTATGGATCTTTTTGATTATATGAGACAAAACGAAGCAGAGAAGGAGTCTCCTCTGGCTTCCCGTATGCGGCCGCAGACATTGGATGAAGTCGTGGGCCAACAGGATATCATCGGAAAAGGCAAGATGCTTTACCGGGCGATTCAGGCTGACAAGCTGACCTCCGTCATTTTCTACGGACCTCCCGGAACAGGGAAAACCACTCTGGCTCAGGTCATTGCCCATACGACAAAGGCAGCTTTTGAGGCCATCAATGCGACGACAGCCGGGAAGAAGGATATGCAGGAGGTCGTGGAAGCGGCCAAAGAGCGTTTCCGGACCCAGGGGAAGAAGACCATCCTTTTTATCGATGAGATCCATCGCTTTAACAAGTCCCAGCAGGATTATCTTTTGCCCTTTGTGGAGGATGGAACCATCACCCTGATCGGGGCGACAACGGAGAATCCCTATTTCGAAGTCAATGGAGCCCTGATCTCCAGGTCCTTGATCTTCGAACTGCACACCCTGTCCGATGAGGAAATAAAGACCTTGATCGAACGAGCCTTACATGACCGGGAGCGTGGCTTAGCAGTTTATCAGCCCGTGATCGATCCCAAGGCGGAGGATTTCCTTGCGGATACCGCAAACGGGGATGCCCGTCGAGCTTTGAATGCCCTGGAACTTGGCGTAATGACAACAGAACCATCAAAAGACGGGAAAATCCACCTGACCCTGGAAGTCATCAGTGAATGCATTCAAAAGCGAGTGGTCCGTTATGACCGGGATGGGGACAATCATTATGATACGATCTCTGCCTTCATCAAATCGATGCGGGGATCGGATCCGGATGCAGCGGTTTATTATCTTGCCCGCATGCTCTATGCAGGAGAAGATGTGAAATTTATCGCCCGTCGGATCATGATCCATGCGGCGGAAGATGTCGGCATGGCAGATCCCATGGCCCTTGTTGTGGCAGAGGCGGCAGCTTCTGCGGTGGAACGTATCGGCATGCCGGAGGCCAGGATCATTCTGGCAGAAGCTGCGGAATATATTGCTACTGCACCAAAGTCCAATTCGACGATCAATGCCATCGATCAGGCCATGTCGGCCGTAAAGAATTCTTATACCGATCCGGTGCCGGCCCACTTAAGGGATTCGCATTACAAGGGGTCGGCAAAGTTGGGTCATGGCTTGGGCTATCTCTATCCTCACGATTTCCCTGAGCATTATGTCAGCCAGCAATATCTGCCGGATTCCATGCTGGGAAGATGTTTTTATGAGCCCGGAGACCTCGGCAAGGAAAAAGAGATCCGGGACCGGCTCAAGCGCTTCCGCGAACGGGACAAGGAAGGAAAATGAGAGGCAAAGCAGGTCAGGAAAGTTAAGGAGAGGACAGGGAATGCACCACATTCAAATGGGCATTGACAAGAGCCCAAAGGACTGGAACCGCATCTGGGAGGACTTGCTGCAAAGCCGATCCTATCGGACCAAGGTCCGGATCTGCCGGACCCAGGAGGAAGTTGATCAGGCGAGGAGATCCAATCTCCCGCTTCTTGGCGTAGAAACGGATGATATACGTTTGACCGATTGCCCTGTGATCTGGCAGCCGGAGGGCCCTGATTTTTCTGATGGCAGGCTGCCTTCTTCTGAGCAAAAGCAAAATAAGAAAGAGAAAGAATCCTCTGAAGATGGGCAGTTCCTTGTTCCTCCCGATGACCTGCTCCTTTTGGCCTATTGCAGACAGTCAGGCATCCCCATGCGGATGGCGGAAAGCCCCCGGCTCATCCTCCGCGAGCTTTGTCCCGAGGATCTTTCGCCTTTGTTTCAAATGTATAGCGAGCCCGGGATGACCACTTTCATCGATCCTTTGCCTTCTTTTGAAGAAGCAGAAAAAGAACTGTCGGTCTATATTTCTCAAGTATATGGGATCTATGGCTATGGCCTCTGGGCTGTGACGGACAGACAGACCGGCGCTTTGATCGGGCGGGCCGGGATCGAAAGCAAGCCCGGACTTTCGGGAGACACCGTGGAACTGGGCTATCAGATCGCTCCGCATCTTTTTCACAGGGGCTATGGCAGGGAAGCGGTCCGCTCGGTTTTGTCTTTCGTAAGAGATCATGTCAATGAGGATCTTTTGGATCTAAAGCATGTGATCGCCAGGGTCCGGCCGGGGAATCTTGCATCGATCAAAATCCTGGAAGGAGAGGGCTTCCTTTATAGCCATACAGAGTCTTGTCAAGCTTTGGTTTTTGAACTAAACTTAATGGATACCAATCAATGAGGAATGTCAAACGTTTTGACAGTCCTATCATCCGACTCCCCAGAGCAAGAAAGGCAGGATTCCTATGGCAGATATCGATACAAAAGTCATAAAACAGGTTAAGTCCAAGTCTGCTCTGGAAAAAGCGGAGAAGGCCAAGGCCAGGCTGGAAGAAGCGGCAGTGAATAGCGAGCCGGACCAGTTGAAGAATCTGAAGATGAAGATCTCCACGGACCATAGGGGGATCATTTCTACAGAGGATTTCGAGGAACCGGAAGAGATCTATCACCGCCTGATCCACCGCGTCCGCATGTACCATCCGAACACAGATATTTCCATGATCGAGAAGGCTTATCACTTCGCTCAGAAGGCCCATGGAGCACAGAAGAGAAAGTCCGGCGAGCCCTATATTATCCATCCCTTAAGTGTCGCTTTGATCCTTTCGGATCTGGAGCTGGATAAGGAGACCATTGTTGCCGGTCTTTTGCACGATGTGGTTGAGGATACGCCGGTCACGATCGAAGATGTAACGAGAGAGTTTTCCTCTGAAGTCGCCCTTCTGGTTGATGGTGTCACAAAACTCGGTCAGCTGGACTATGACAAGGACAAGGTCGAAGTACAGGCAGAAAATCTCCGGAAGATGTTCCTTGCCATGGCAAAGGATATCCGTGTCATTCTGATCAAGCTTGCCGATCGCCTGCATAATATGCGGACCCTTCAGTATATGCGGCCGGAGAAACAGATCGAGAAATCGCGGGAGACCCAGGAGATCTACGCTCCATTGGCTCAGCGCCTCGGCATCAGTAAGATCAAGGTCGAGCTCGATGATCTGTCACTAAAATATCTGGAACCGACCGCCTATCAGGAGCTGGTGCATGAGATCGATCTGCGCTGGTCCGAGCGGGAAGGCTATATCGAGAAGCTGATCGAGGAAGTCAAGGAAGCCGTTTCTGCCGGCGGGATCAGTGCGACCATTGTCGGCCGTGCCAAGCACATCTTCAGTATCTATAAGAAGATGAAGAACCAGCATAAGACGCTGGATCAGATCTACGACCTCTTTGCGGTAAGGATCATTGTCAATGATATTCGGGACTGCTATGCGGCTCTGGGTGTGATCCATGAGAAATACACACCGATCCCGGGGCGTTTCAAGGACTATATCGCAATGCCAAAGCCCAATATGTACCAGTCACTGCATACGACAGTCATCGGACCGGACGGCCAGCCTTTCGAAGTTCAGATCCGGACCTATGAGATGCATCGAACCAGTGAATACGGTATTGCTGCCCACTGGAAATACAAGGAATCCGGCGAGGGCTCGTCCATCAACAGCGAAGAAGCCAAGTTGTCCTGGCTTCGCCAGATTCTGGAATGGCAGCAGGACATGTCCGATAACCGTGAGTTCATGAGCCTTCTGAAAAGCGATCTGAACCTCTTCTCGGATACGGTCTTCTGTTTCACGCCGTCGGGCGACGTCAAGAATCTGCCTAAGGGTTCCACCACCATCGACTTCGCTTATGCGATTCATTCGGCGGTCGGAAACCGTATGGTCGGCGCCAAAGTCAACGGGCGTCTGGTGCCCCTGGATTATGAGATCAAAAACGGTGACCGGATCGAAGTCCTGACTTCGCAGAATTCGAAGGGCCCTTCGACTGACTGGCTCAAAGTCGTCCATTCCACCCAGGCCAAGAACAAAATCAACCAGTGGTTCCGCGCCCAGGAGAAGACGGAGAATATCCAGCATGGCCGGGAACTTCTGATGAATAAGGCCCACGAAAAGAACATTGACTGGAGTAAGCTGGATATCGGTCCCTACCGGGAGGTGGTCCTCCGCCGTTTCGGTTTCCATGACTGGGATGCCCTCCTTGCCACAGTCGGCCACGGAGGCCTGACGGAAAACCGCGTTATTACACGGATGCTGCAGGAGTACGAGAAGGATCATCCTCTGGTTCAGACGGATGAGGATGTCTTACGAAATATAAACCAGACCGAAGGAGATGCATCTTCCGGCGAGGGCGCTGTGCAGAAACCGGCGCCTCCCAGAGAAAGGAAGCATTCGACCAATGGTGTCCGGATCAAGGGCATGCCGGATCTTCCGGTGCATTTCAGTAAGTGCTGTAATCCGGTGCCCGGAGATGAGATCATCGGCTATATCACCAGGGGACGTGGTATCACGATCCACCGGACGGACTGTGTCAATGTCATGAATATTCCGGAGATCGAAAAGACCAGACTCATTGACTGCGAATGGGAAGAAGCGGTTTTGGATAATAAGACCGATGAGACCTTTGATGTTACCCTTCGTGTCTACGCCAACAACAGGACCGGCCTTTTGGTGGATCTCTCCCGGATCTTTACGGAGCAGGATATCGATATTCAATATATCAATACCCGGATCTCCAAGGCCAATGTTGCAACCATTGAATTAAAGTTTGCAATCAAGACCCGGCAGGAACTTTCCCAGATGATTGCCCGGATCCGTCAGGTCGACAGCGTGATCGATATTCAGCGTGCAACGGGGTGATAGAAAGAAGCCATGCAAAAAGAAATAGAGCAAATGATCGTAGGACCGATTCAGACCAATTGTTATATCCTGTCGGATCCGAAGACCAAAGAAGCCATTGTGATCGATCCGGGCGCAGAAGCAGACCGGATTGCGCGGGAAATCCGGAAAAAAGGACTTTCTGTCATAGCCTATCTTTTGACCCATGCCCATTGGGATCACATCGACGGACTTTCGGATCTTAAAAGTGAATTTCCGGCTCCGGTCTATATTTCCGAGAAGGAAAAGGAAACCTTAGAGAACCCGGCAATCAATATGTCCCTGCCACTCGGCGGGCAGAAAAAAACCTATCAGGCGGATATCTTCTTAAAGGATGGGGAGGACGTGACCCTCAAATCCTTCTATTTCCGCTGTATCTCAACGCCCGGACATACGCCGGGCGGCGCCTGCTATTATTTTCCCCAGGAGAAGATCTTATTCTCGGGCGATTCGCTTTTCTGTGGATCGATCGGCCGGACCGACGGGGTCAAGGGCAGTATGGCGGATCTGGTCCGGGCCCTTCGTGAGAAGGTGCTGATTCTGCCGGAGCAGACCCTGGTCCTGCCGGGGCATGGGCCGGAAACGGATATCCGCCAGGAAGAAGCGTCGAATATGTACCTTATGTGATGGGTAAGTTATCACTATGATTGAACTTGTTTTTAACCATGCAGATTTTGAATATGACGTCTATGGCCTGGTTCAGGCCTTTTTTCCGCGCGAAGAATTAGAAACGGTCTACGATGTGCCGGACGATGAGGTGGATCATCTGCCTTACCAGAGCCGGAAACGAAGAATAAGAATTAAAAGAGATACGGAGAAGAAGGACCAGAATACAGGGGAAACTGCGGGGAATAAGAAAGAAACGGAAGTTTCAGAAGATCTTTCCCCTGTGACCAGACTGAAGATCACCTATCAGACAGGAAAAGTGCTTCTGGACTGGATCCCGGCAGAGGGGAAAGCTTTGCAGAAGGGCATACCATATCCTGTGGACTGGCCCTTGGATCCTGCCCATGATGCTTTGGTCCGGCCGGAAATGAAGAATCTGTTGAAACGGGCTGTCTATGACCTCCTGTCGGATCTTACGGGAAGAAGTCTTCCCTGGGGGACTCTGACCGGGATCCGGCCGACCAAGGTACCGCTTCGGATGATCGAAGAGGGGAAGTCGGATGCAGAGATCGAAAACTTCATGAAGGAAGCCTATAAGACTTCGGAGGAGAAGATCCGGATCTCGGAAGAGATCGCTCACCGGGAGCATGAGATCCTGTCATCCATTGATACAGAGCATGGGGTAAGTATATATATCGGAATTCCTTTCTGCCCGACCACCTGCCTTTATTGCAGCTTCCCTTCCTATGCCAGAGCTTCTTTCGAGGGTCAGGTGGATTCTTATCTCGCCGCACTCATAAAAGAAATTCATGCCGTGGCAAATATGATCCGGGAGAAAGGAAAAAGACTCGATACGGTCTATATTGGAGGCGGGACGCCGACCAGCCTGTCTTCTGAGGAGCTGGATCTGCTTCTGTCTGCCATTGACCGGGAACTTCCCATGCCGGTCCGGGAATTTACCGTGGAGGCCGGAAGGCCGGACTCCATTGACCGGGATAAGCTTCGCGTCATGAAGGCACATGGAGTCAGCCGGATCTCCATCAATCCCCAAACCATGCATGACAAGACCCTGAAGCTGATCGGCCGCCATCATACAAGAGCCCAGCTCGTGACGGCTTATCAGATGGCCCGGGAAGAGGGCTTTTCGGATATCAATATGGATCTGATCCTGGGCTTGCCCGGAGAGACGACAGAGGATGTGAAAGAGACACTGGATCAGGTGAAGGCGCTTGGACCGGACAATCTGACCATCCATTCCCTGGCCATCAAGGCCAAGTCCCGCTTGAATAAAGAATGGGAAGCCTATCAGAATTATGCCATGGAGAATTCGGATGCTTTGATGCAGATGGCCATGCAGAGTGCGGCGGATATGGGCCTTTTGCCCTATTATCTCTACCGGCAGAAGCATATGATCGGGAATCTGGAGAATATCGGCTTTGCCAGGCCCGGAAAGGCCGGAATCTATAACATTTTGATCATGGAAGAGAAGGAAACGATCCTTGCCCTGGGCGCCGGTACCGCTTCGAAATATGTTTCAGACAGCGGCCGAAATGTAAAGCGAACCGAAAATGTCCGGGATATCCCGACTTACATTGAACGGATCGATGAAATGATCCGGAGAAAAGAAGAGGCAATGGACCGATTCCTGGTCGGATGAGGTGACAGAAAGATTTTCGATTGTGCAGAATTTAGTACATCACCAGGATTTCATTGTAGTATAATAAATGAAATCAATTCAAACATAGATTGAATTTCATTCACCAGTACACAAACAGAGATCTCCCGATCCTTGCTTAGAACTCATCAGGACAGGCTCTGTGTTTGGATACGTGCAATTGATTAGGAGGAAAGCAATGGAAAAGAAAGAGATTGACTGGGGCAGTTTGGATTTCAATTACCGGGAGACGGATTACAGCTATGTCTCCATGTACAAAGATGGCAAATGGGATGAGGGAAAGCTCACTAAGGATCATACGGTTACCATGAATGAATGTGCCGGTGTCCTTCAGTATTCCCAGTCCTGTTTTGAAGGCCTGAAGGCCTATACGACAGAAGATGGCAAGATCGTCTGCTTCCGTCCGGACTTAAACGCACAGAGGATGCATGACAGCTGCCTTCGTCTGGAAATGCCTCCATTTCCGGTTGACCGTTTTGTAGAAGCCGTGGAAGAAGTGGTCAAGGCCAATGCAGCCTGGGTTCCTCCTTATGGATCCGGTGCTACGCTTTATATCCGCCCTTATATGTTCGGTTATAATCCGGTCATCGGTGTAAAACCTGCAGATGAGTATATGTTCCGGATTCTGGTTACTCCGGTTGGTCCATATTTCAAGGGCGGGATGAAGCCGGTGGAGGTCCGGATCCCGGATTACGACCGTGCAGCTCCTCATGGAACCGGCGGAATCAAGGCAGGATTAAATTATGCCATGTCTCTCTATCCCATCATGGAAGCGCATCGGCAAGGCTTCAATGAGAATATGTATCTCGATCCTGCAACCCGTACCAAGATTGAAGAGACCGGCGGCGCCAATATCATCTTTATCAAGGATCAGGGAAAGACTCTGGTGACACCGAAGTCCGACTCCATTCTTCCTTCCATCACCCGCCGCTCGATCTGCTATCTGGCAGAGAACTATCTGGGCATGAAGGTAGAGCAGAGAGAGATCCTTCTCACGGAAGTGGAAAGCGGCGAATTCGATGAGATGGGACTTTGCGGTACCGCAGCTGTAATCTCCCCGGTCGGCAGGATCAATGACCACGGAAAAGTCATCAACATCAAGTCCGGCATGGAGGAGATGGGACCGACTTTGATGAAGCTCTATGATACCCTGACCGGTGTACAGATGGGACGAATCCAGGCTCCGGAAGGCTGGGTTCACGAGATCAAAGTGGACTGATACAGACGAAGAACCTTTTCCCCTCGGAAGACTGCAATAACGATGCAGTTTTCCGAGGGATTTTTTATGGCGTCTGCCCACTTGCAGAAACAGCCTTTTCTGTCCTATAATAGTAAAGCTTATGTGTTTTAGAACCGATCCGGCAAAACAGTCCGGAACGATGATTTTCAAAGAGTTTCTACTGGAAGGTTTTATATGATCTGTTTCATATGAACCGGCGGAATAGATGGAGTAATTATGGCATCAACATTATCGAAGAAACCCGTCAACGGGATGAAGGAAATCCTGCCGCGGGAGATGGAGATCCGTGACTATGTGACCAATATCATCAAGGAGACCTATCGGAGTTTCGGCTTTACCCCGATTGAGACCCCCTGCATGGAGAATATCGCGAATCTTCAGAGCAATCAGGGCGGTGAGAATGAAAAGCTGATCTTCAAGGTATTGAAGCGGGGCGAGAAGCTCCATGTCGCAGAAGCACAGACGGAGGCGGATATCGTGGATTATGGCATGCGCTATGATCTGACTCTGCCCCTGTCCCGTTTCTATGCCAACAACGCCAATGATCTGCCTTCTCCTTTTAAGGCACTTCAGATTGGAAATGTATGGCGGGCAGACAGACCCCAGCGTGGCCGCTATCGTCAGTTTACCCAGTGTGATATTGACATTCTCGGCGAGCCCAGTAACCTGGCTGAGATCGAGCTGATCCTGGCAACGACGACAACGCTGGGCCGGATCGGTTTCAAAAATTTCGAGATCCGAATCAATGAGCGGAGGATCTTAAAGGCCATGGCAAGCTATGCCGGCTTTCAGGATGCAGATACCGAAGAGGTCTTCATTATCCTTGACAAGATGGATAAGATCGGCCTCGATGGTGTGACGAACGAACTGAAAGAAAAGTTTGCTGCAGAATCTGTCGATAAATATGTGGCCCTCTTCCGGGAATTGCAGGGCGTAAGCTCTGTTCGAGAGGGTTGTGCTATCCTTTCGGATAAGCTTTCCGGTTTTTTGGATCCGGCTGTTGCCACATCTCTTGAGGAAATTGAGACCGCAGTGAATGAGGCCAAGGAGGCGGAGTTTAAACTGGTCTTCGATCCGACTCTGGTCAGAGGAATGGGCTATTATACCGGAACCATTTTCGAGATTGCGATCCCGGAATTCGGCGGAAGCTGCGGTGGCGGCGGACGTTACGATCACATGGTCGGCCGTTTTGCAGGACATGATGTCCCGGCCTGCGGTTTCTCCATCGGCTTCGAGCGGATCATTCTCCTTCTCATGGAGCATGACTTCCAGATTCCCAATCGGCCGACAAAGATCGCTTATCTCGTCGAAAAGAATTATCCGGCAGAGAAGCTGGTAAGTGTCATGCTGAAGGCCAGTGAAGAGCGAAAGAAGGGGAAGACCGTCCTTGTCGTTCGCCGTATGAAGAATGCCAAGTTCCAGAAGGAGCAGCTGGCCAAGGAAGGATATGCAGACATTGAGGAATTCTTCAACCGCTGATTTCCTTTCATTGAGACAGCTTTTTATGGAACTGGTCGAAATTTAGACCGAAACATCGATTATTATTGTTAGAAAAAGACAGAAAAGGAGAAAATATGATGCAGTCGCGTACCCACACCTGTGGCGAGCTTCGGCTCTCGGATGCCGGGAAGTCCGTTCGTCTGGCAGGCTGGCTGGAAAATATGCGTGAAGTCGGCTCGAATCTGGCATTTATTGTCATCCGTGATTTCTATGGAACGACCCAGATCACTGCAGACAGCGAAGAGATGGTGAAGACCTTTAAGGAGATCAACAAGGAATCCACCATTGCCGTAGAGGGAACTGTCCGTGAGAGAAGTTCCAAGAACCCGAAGCAAAAGACCGGTGACATTGAAGTTGTGCCGACCAAGGTCGAGGTCCTCGGTAAGTGCCGTTACAAGGAGCTGCCCTTCGAGATCAACCGGTCCAGAGAGGCAGATGAGTCCATCCGTCTCAAGTATCGCTATCTGGACCTCAGAAATCCGGAATTGAAGAAGAATATCATCCTTCGTTCCCAGGTGATCAAGGCCCTTCGGGATGCCATGACGGACCATGGATTTATGGAGATCACCACCCCGATCCTTACTGCATCTTCTCCGGAAGGAGCGAGAGATTATCTGGTTCCGTCCAGAAAGCACCCGGGCAAGTTCTACGCTCTGCCCCAGGCTCCCCAGCAGTTCAAGCAGCTTCTGATGACAGCAGGCTTCGACCGCTATTTCCAGATCGCTCCCTGTTTCCGGGATGAGGATGCCCGTGGCGACCGTTCACCGGGAGAGTTCTATCAATTGGATATGGAGATGGCATTTGCAAGTCAGGAAGATGTATTTGCCGTTCTGGAAGATGTCCTTCCTCCGGTTTTTGCAAAATTCGGAACCTACGACCGTGCTTCCAGTGCTCCTTTCACCCGGATTCCCTATCTCACGGCTCTGGAGAAGTACGGCTCCGATAAGCCGGACCTCCGCATTGATCTCGAGGCAGTGGATGCAACAGATCTTCTGTCCGGTCTGGGTTTCGGTCCCTTCGATGAAGAGGGTGCTGTGATTAAAGCAGTCAAGGTCAACAATTTCCATGAGAGCCGGAAGTTCATCGACAAGCATGTCGAGGAGGTCGGGGTCCAGGCAGGCTCCAAGCCTTACTGGTTCCGTCTGGATGAAAACGGCGAGATCGTCGGTGGTATCGCCAAGTTTGTAAAAGACAAGAAGGACGAGATCGTCTCCGCACTCGGCCTCGAAAAGGATACCCTGGTTCTTCTGTCCGCAGGCAAGAAGACCCAGGCCCAGAAGACGGCCGGCGTTGTCATAAAGACCTTCGGCGCAGCCGTTCCGGGTCATATGGACAAGGAACAGTATGCCTTCTGCTGGATCGTAGACTTCCCGATGTATGAGATCGGAGAAGAGTCCGGCGAGCTGGAATTCTGCCACAATCCCTTCTCTATGCCCAAAGGCGGCTTAGAGACTCTGGAAAAGGCAGAGCGTGGCGAGATCGATCCCTTGAGCATTATGGCTGACCAGTACGATCTGGTGGTCAACGGCATTGAACTTTCCTCCGGAGCTGTCCGAAATCATGATCCGGAGATCATGGTCAAGGCTTTCGAGATGGTACGTCTCGGCGAAGAGGATGTGAAGAAGAAATTCCCGGCTATGTACAATGCTTTCTGTTACGGAGCACCGCCACATGCAGGCATCGCTCCCGGAATTGACCGTATGGTTATGCTGCTGGCTGGTGAGGATTCGATTCGTGAGATCATTCCTTTCCCCATGAATAAGAATGCCCAGGATGTCATGATGGGAGCACCAGGCTTTGTGACCGAGCAGCAGCTGAATGAGCTTCATATTCAGGTGACAGAGAAGGAAGACGGAGAAAATCCGGAAGCGTAAGTCTATTTCAGAGAAATATAGACCAATGAAATATAGACCAATGATAAGAATGCTTTTTTTTCAATTTGAAGTTTGAAGTCTGAAGTCTGAAGTCTGATTCGCTGATTCGCTGATTCGCTGATTCGAAAAACAAGAAAGACAAAGAAACGGCTATGATCCATGACAAATTCTGCAAGAGTGCAGGATTTGTCGGGATCGCGGCCGCTTTTTCTTTTTTAACTCAGTCGGAGTACAAGCTCCGACTGAGTTAAACGCTCCGCGAGGATGCGCACGGATTCGGACAGGAATTTGTCTGCTGAAGCAGACCCGAATCCGGCGCGCAAGACTCGCGAGCGAGTCTTGACAAATGGGCAAAAGTTTAGCGGCAGTTCGAAAGGGGGGTGAACTGCCGCTGAAAGGGGGTTAAAATATATAAAGGGGAAGTGACTTGGAATACTTAAAGGGGGGATGTATTTCTCAAGTCAACTATATTATAGCATGTTAAAAATATTGGACAATGTGCAATCAAACAAAATATACAAATTTTTCCGCCTAAATTAGTGCACTTTTTCTATAAGCTTTTGAAACTGTTCGAAAATTGCGTCATAAGTGTTCCGAGTCTGGCAGAGACTTGTATGAAAATTGGAAAACAAAAATTGACAAAGAGTTTCGAATATACCAAAATATGGATCGGAATTAAACTTTTGCGAAAGGCTATCTATGATATTATAAATTGGAATACATGGACTGACGGGGGGTATGTTTCCGGACCCGGATCCTTGTATATTTTTGTATAATCGTGCTGCCTGTCTGATCGATAGCCCTTAGCAGCTATGATTTTAGCTTCATTGTTGTTTTAGTTTCTTTCGTATATTTTTCGTATTGCCGCCTTGCGTTATATGATACAATTCATATAGTGTTGTGCTGGATTTGTCTGTGGATTGGGAGTGTATGGAGAATCATAATCTTTTCAATAACATTCTGGATGGCCTTTCTTCTGAAGGAAGCCACAGAAAGGATCTGAGTGAGCTCAGATCCCTTTTATTCGATCTGATTTCCAAACGAGATCATCTGATACAGAAGAATCTTCTGGTGGAAGAAACGGAAGAAGAAATAAGGGACTCTTATGCTCTGCTTTTGGACCGCATTGATCTCTTTCCTCCTTTCCTTAAGGATTCGGATGCGAAAACCAGGAAAAATGCGGCGCTGCTTCTTGCAGAGCTTCTTCAGAAAAACCAGTGCGATCAAAAGGAAACAATCAGCAGGGAACTTTTTTCTGCTTACTCCAAAGAAGAAACCTTATATGTTCGTGCAGCTTATTTAAAGGCTCTTTCGGCTTGTGATTGCAGACCTTATCTTTCCGACCTTCGCGACCGCCTGACATGGATCACAGAAGAGGACTGGAAGGAAGAAGACCGAAAGCATATTCGTGAGGAGAGGAGGGCTCTGGAGTCCATCCTTTCTTTCTATGAAGGCTCCGTGCACAGCTTTCGACAATTTCGTAAGTCTTATGAAATGCTCTTTCTGGCGGAAAAGGCCCTGCGGCCGAACCTGGTCCGGGATCTGGGCGGAAATGCACGAGAGACAGCCAGTGGTGTTCGAGTCCGTCTGTCGGATGAAAGGCTTCTGGAAAAGATTCGTTATTACAAAGAAGCCTGGTTTCTGATCCCGGTCAAGAAAAATTTTGTCCTGACAATGGACAGAATAGGGGAGATCCCGTCTTCCACTGCATTGCTTTCTCTCTTGGATGACTTACTTGTCCTCCGGGGATCTGACGATGGGGAGAAGAGAAGAGATCCATATTCTTTTCGTCTGGAGATTCGAAGCAAGGATCCGGAAGACCAGGTCGAAGGGCGGATCAAAAGGGCAGGATATGAACTTGAGGAGACTTCCCATGGCAGACTTCGGAATCTCCCCGGAAATTATGAGTTCACTCTGATCCTGATTAAGAAAAGGGATGGAAGCTTTGCCCCTTTCTTACGTTTGAATGCGACGGATCGTCCGTTTGATCAGAGATTTTCATATCGTATTCACTCGGAGGCTTCCTCTACTGCTCCGATCAAGGCAGCGGAAGCGGTGGAAATGATTCGACCATATCTTGGAGAGAGGGCACAGATCATAGATCCCTTCTGCGGTGTCGGGACCCTTTTGATTGAGCGGGACAAGGCCCTCTCTGCCAGAGAGATCTATGGCACGGATACTTTTGGCCAGGCCATCCGGGAAGGACGGGAGAATGCCGAAAAGGCAGGAGTTCGAATCAATTTTATTAACCGTGACTTCTTCGATTTCCGACATGATTACCTCTTTGATGAAGTGATCACAGAATGTCCGGATCTTTATGGGAAAACGGCAGAAGAGAAGGATAGCTTCTACCGGAGTTTTTTTGATCAATGTATCCGGATCACGACAGACCGGTCTATATTGTTCCTCTTATCCAAAGAGGAAGGACAGATTCAAAAGCAGATCCGTCTCCATCCGGAATTGAAACTGGTAAGGACCATGGAACTGAGGCGCAGACAGAATATTTACATCATAGAGAAGAGATAAGCTAGATGAGTGGGACAGCAGAGAAAATACGAAATATTTTTTACCTGAAGGGTAACCGGCTCATGGATGACATTGCCAGTGCCTGTCAGGTTTACTATCGGTGCTATGCTTACCAGAATGAAGAATTTCAGAGGGCATATTGTCAGGATGACAAGCTGCCCGAAAAAGAGCAGGAGCTGATTAAAATTTATTTTCCGGAGGATAAGATCAGGGAATTTCTGAATCGTTTCCCTGGCTCCGGCCTGGAAGATGTGCTCCGGGGACAGGCGGAATCGCCGAGATTCCTTTCCGGGCTTGCTGTAAGAGATGGGAAGGGAGAACTGATCTTTGTCGTTGTATTGCTCGGCTTTGACCGGACGGTCCATGATCCTGTTCTCGCCGGGGCCGGAGTCCGACTGACCGACGAGACAGAGATCGAGCAATGTGAGAGACTGCTCCTCTCCTCCTGGGATCTGTGTACATCGGCTATTTCGGAAACCGGGAATATCTCTCAGGAACTTTCCAATGTCAGAGAGGAGAGCGAGAAAACCAGGGCTCTCCTGGAGCAGAATACTTCCCTGAATCAGATGCTGAATCTCATGGAGAGAGAACAGGATTTCCATAAGGCGGCGGATCAGATCATTTTCCTGGCGGCGAAGACTTTGCATCTGTCAGAGGCTGCGCTTTTTCAGGCAGATGAAAACAATATCACTATCGTTTCCGAATATGCCGAAGAATCCGGCATCCGGGATGTGATCAAGAGCTCTTCTTTGTCAGAGTATCCTTTTTTCAACGGAAGAAGCTATACCATTTCTTCGGATTCCATGCTGCCGGACCGCTTTCGGGCATATTTCGAACGCTGCGGGATCAAGGCTGCGATTTTCTATCCGATTACGATCGAGAAGAAGACGGAACTCTATCTGCAGTTTGCATCGAATGAGCCCCATTTCTGGAAACAGGATGAAATTCAATATCTGAATGAAGTACGGCAGGTTTGCCAGACCATTCTGATCCGTAAGATCACGACGCATTCTCTGGCCGGTTCTTATAAGACCTTGAATGCGATTCTGGAACATACCGGCTGTGGCGTAGAGGTTATTGATCCGGCCAGAAACCATGTCCTCTATACCAATAAGGCCTTTCAGCTGGCTCTGGCAAATGAGGATGACAGGAGATTGTTGGAGGGACAGCTCTTCCGCCCTATGGAAGAGACCGGACAGAATTATACCTTCGAAGCTACAAGGAGCCGGAAGTGGTATGATGTCAGTTTGTCTGAGATCCACTGGGTCGACGGGCGAAGAGTCCGTCTGGTAACGATCTATGATGTCACCGGAATGAAGCATTATCAGGAGAGGATCGAGCATCAGATCTATACGGATAGTCTGACCGGCTTGAAGAATCGGAAGTGCTGCGAAAATGACTTTCAAAAGGAACTGGATCGGTCGGCTCTGGAGAACGGAAACGGCGGGGCCTATATTTTCGTTGATCTCGATGATTTCAAGAATATCAATGAGAGCCTGGGCCATAAGGATGGAGATCTCCTTCTGCAGAAAGCGGCAGAGGACCTGGTTCGGACGGTCGGAAGCGAGGCAAGCGTCTATCGGACCGGCGGAGACGAATTTGGCATTATGATCCCGCACAGCAGTCATAGAAGTGTGGAAGATGTCTGTGAGCAGGTTCTGCAGGAATTCAAGAAACCCTGGATTCTTCGAAACAAAAAGTATTACTGCACCTGCAGTATGGGACTTGTCCGCTATCCGAAGGACGGACAGGATCTTGCCACCTTGCTTCGCCATGCAGATGTCGCCCTGCAGAGGGCAAAACAGGAGGGAAAGGGCTGCTGCCGCCCTTATACGGAGGACGGAGCTGGCAACGGCGTCCGCAGACTGGATCTGGAAAAGGCGCTTCGAGAGGCTGTGGACAATGGCTGCAAGGAATTTGAAGTCTATTATCAGCCTCTGGTGGATATTACAAGAGAAGACCATCCCTGCAGCGGAGCAGAGGCTCTGGTTCGCTGGAGATCGAAGGAACTGGGCTTTGTTATGCCGGGAGACTTTATCTCTCTTTCCGAGTATCTGGGTCTGATCGTACCGATTGGAAAGCATGTTCTCTTTGAGGCCTGTCGGACCTGCCGCCATTGGAATGACTTCGGCCATCCGGATTACCGGGTAAATGTAAACCTCTCTATGGTGCAGATCGTCCAGAAGGACATTGTGGATACCATTGAAGAGGCTTTGAAAGAAACTGGCTTGAATCCCGGAAATCTGGTTCTTGAGGTGACGGAGGGCATAGCAATCCATGACTATAAGAATGTGATTGGAGTCTTAGACCGGATCAAAGAGCTTGGGGCAAGGGTTGCCCTGGATGATTTCGGAACAGGTTATTCTTCCTTGAACTGCCTGAGAGAGCTGCCTTTGGACGCAATCAAGATCGATAAGACTTTTATTGATCATATCGGAGAGGATACCTATTCGGATGCCTTTGTTAAGACAGTATCGAATCTTGCAAATGTAAAACAGGCTTCTGTTGTTGTCGAAGGAGTTGAGACAGAAAAGCAGACCCATGCTTTGAAGGGTATGAATGTAAGCTTCATACAGGGCTATTACTATGACAAGCCCATGCCGGTGCAGGACTTCGAAGAGAAGTATCTATGAGAAGTATCTGTGAAGCGAGGTATCGGTGGAGCAAGACACAAGATATTTGCGAAGTACGGTATCGGTGGAGCAAGATATAAGATATTTGTGAAGCAAGGTATTGGTGGAGCAAGATGCAAGATATTTGCGAAGCGAGGTATCGGTGGAGCTAAGGCGGGCAGAAATGAATTGCTTGTGCCTTTAAAAACAGTCATTGTCTTTGACAATGGCTGTTTTTTTCTCGCTTTCGTGGCCAAGGGGTGGATTTTAGATATGAAAATTCGATATATGAAATCTTTTGAAAATCATGCGTGTTTTTTAGGATTATCAGGTGGATTTTAGATATGAAAATTCGATATATAAAATCTTTTGAAAATTATGCGTGTTTTTAGGGCAATTTTATAGCATGAAATTTGAAAGATTTCATATATCGAATTTTAGGGCTGAAAAAGACCATTTTTCCGGCGCGCAATACGCATGATTTCAAAAAGAATTCATATATCGAATTATTGATCATGAAAAGGAACGCTCAGTGCATCTTTGTAGCTGCAGATAGGCAAAACGACAGAACATAGGATCAAGCATCTTAGATCACGCAAAAGAAACAGAACAAAGGAACAGAACAAAAAACAGGACAAAGGATCAGAAATATGATAAATGGTAAAGAAAAAAGCGTATCAACCGATACGCTTCACATTCATGCAGAAGATGGGACTTGAACCCACACGACATTGCTGCCACAGGCACCTGAAGCCTGCGCGTCTGCCAATTCCGCCACTTCTGCAGAGTGCGGAAGATGGGACTTGAACCCACACGACATTGCTGCCACAAGATCCTTAGTCTTGCTCGTCTGCCAATTCCGACACTTCCGCTCTTTGCACGTTTCTGTGCTTTGCTTGTCACTCACTCGCGACCATGTTATAGTAACAAATTCGGATTCCTATGTCAAATACTTTTTTGAAAAAATCGTAAATTTTATGAATCGGAAGATTTTACTTTGTCTTTCGATACATCCGGGGACAGAAGTGAATCCTCATCAATGTTTCTTTTCTCATGCAGATAATGGATGAACTTTTCAAAATAAAGTTTAACAAGGGCACCGCAAGGGACAGCCAGGATCATGCCAAGGAATCCGCCGACTTTACCTCCGATGATCAGAGAGGCAATAACAAGAAGTGGATGAATTTCTATGGCGTTGGACAGGAATTTCGGATTGATGATATTGCCGTCAATGGTCTGAATAATGAAGATCACGATCAAGGAGACAATCAATTTTTCGGCATTCCAGTTTAATAAGCTGACCAGAATGATCGAAGTATAGGCAACAAAGGGTCCGACATAGGGAATCAGGTTGCCGAGTCCGGTCAGAATGCCGATCAGGAGTGAATATGGAAGGCCAATCAGAGAAAGGGCGATGCTGACCACAGAGGCCATGAAGATAGCATCCACAAGCTGGCCACGGATATATCCGGAAAAGACATGGTCTGCATTTTGTAAGAAGGAATGAATGTGTCCCCAGGACTTTTTCGGAAGCATGGCCTTAAAGGCGCTGCCCCAGTAACGCTTCAGGCCTTCCCCGTCCAACTGGAAGTAAATCGCGAAAATGATGGCGAAAAGCAGGCTGGAGAGAGTCGATGGCAGGCTGGTCAGAAAACTGCTGGCACTTTGCGTTAGATTGCCGGCATAATGCAGAATGGTATTTTTCAAGGGTTTGAGATACTGCTCCAATGCATCGGATGAGACATTCAGATTATTCAGGAAGCTGGTCAGATTCTTATAAAGACTGTTGACGGAATCACTAATTCCTGTGATAAAGGTTGCAAAGTTACTGTCCTTGGCTGTGGAGAGGTCGCGGGTCACGGCGGAAACGATGAGAAAAAGCACCAGAGTGATTCCAAGAAGGATCAGGATGCCAGTCAGGGCAACTGCGGCCGGCCTGGACCGGGTGCCTTTTTTCTTGAAGAAAGGAATTTTCTGAAACTGTTTCTCGAAGAAGTTGTCCAGAGGATAGAGGAGATAAGCCAGGGCAAAGCCGAGGATCAGAGGTTTAAAGAGGATATTCATCCAGGACAGACTGGAGGAAATGGCACCACCGATCAGACCGAGATGGCCCAGGATTTCTAAGATGATGTAGGAAATGACGATGGTCCAGACAATATACCAGGAGATCTGGCTGTATTTCCGGTTTTTCATTTTTTGAAATAGTTTCTTCATCAAAATTCTCCTTCAATATACGACAATATAAGACAAGCGGATCGGAATCTGATCCTGCAAAAGGAATGCGCCATCTCCAGTCCCGCAAAAGAAATGCGCTGTATCCGGACCTGCAAAGGCAATGCGCCGTATCTGATCCTGCAAAAGAAATATCAGAAACGATATATGTTTTTGTGATCTACATTTTAGCAAAAAAGACTGCCTTGTGCAGGGAGATTTGCAACTTAAGAGCAGAATCCATAGACAGTTTAAGGGATGGGACTTATACTTAGATTTAACATGAAAGTATGTATTTTGTGAGAGGACTGCTGCTATGAAATACATGAAACAATTCGGTATTATCCTGATCGTGACCTGTGTGGGAGAGTTTCTGCATCATTATCTGCCGCTTCCGATCCCGGGCAGTATCTATGGATTGGTTCTGATGTTGCTTCTCCTCTGTACACATGTGCTGCATATTGAAGACGTGAAGGATACCGCAGAATTTCTGATCGAAATCATGCCGCTTATGTTTATTCCGGCTGCCGTAGGGCTTCTGAAGGCCTGGGGCGACCTGAAGCCGGTAGTGATTCCGATGCTTGTGATCACCCTGTGTTCCACCATTCTTGTTATGGCTGTGACGGGTCTGGTCACCCAGTCTATCATGCGGCTTCGGAAACGACAGACCTCCCCTACCGATACCATCATCAGCGCCGAGGTGGCCAAGGAGCGACATGAGAGAAATATGATTCCTCTGGACCGAAGGATTCGCTTGAAAATCAAGAAACAGGTGATTCGTGACAGGCGCTGGAGGAGAGACCATTTTCAGAAGAAATAGCTTTCGGAAGAAATAGCCTTCGGAAGAAATAGCTTTCGGAAGAAATAGTTTTCGTAAGAAATAGCTTTCGTAAGAGTAAAGCAAGTGGCTTTCTGTTATCGTCGCAGTTTGAAAGGTATCTATTATTATGGAAAATATCAGTGATGTAGTTGCAATATCAGCTACTTTCGGTGTCGTGATCAGTATAATCGGCTATTGGATTGGCGTTCTGATTCGCAATAAAACAGGTCTGTCAATTTGTAATCCGCTTCTCATCTCCATTATATTCGTTATGGCGGTTCTAAGTATTTTCCATATCAACTATGAAGATTACAATAAGAGTGCCAAATACCTGTCCTATCTCCTGACTCCGGCCACGGTCAGCCTGGCCATCCCCCTCTATCTCCACCTGGAGCGGCTGAAACGAAACTGGGTCGGCATTGTTGTTGGCCTTCTTGCTGGGTCTCTGACTTCCATGGGATCCGTCCTTGCTATGTCTGTTCTCTTCAAACTTTCTCATAAGCATTATGTAACATTGCTTCCAAAATCGATCACAACGGCGATCGGCATGGGCGTATCCAGTGAACTTGGCGGTGTAGTGACGATTTCTGTAGCAGTCATTATTGTGACCGGCATTTTCGGAAATGTGATCGCGGTCTCTATTTGTAAGCTCTTTCGAATCACAGACCCGGTTGCAAAGGGACTGGCCATTGGCGCAGCATCCCATGCGATCGGAACCTCCAAGGCAATGGAGATCGGTGACATCGAAGGAGCCATGGCTTCTCTCGCCATTGTTGTGAACGGCCTGATCACGGTGATCGGAGCAAGCTTCTTTGCAATGCTGTATTAGAAATCTCGCTGCTTTTTGTCATATCAATTTTCAAGAGTCCTCTCGCAAAGTTCGAAAGCTTTGCGGGAGCTTTTTTAATGTTGTGAGGAGAAAGGCAGCAGGAAAATCATAAAATCATAGAAGAAAACGCATAGAAGAAAACGCATAGAAGAAAACGCATAGAAGAAAAAACATAAGAGAAAGCCGGACCAGAGCATTTGCCACAGGATGTTGTTACAAGGAAATTTAGGCCAGCCTCTTGACAGATACCCCCATAGGGTATATTATCCAATCATAAGATACCCCACAGGGGTATGAAAGATCCAATTTACACCAATGAACAGGAGAGTGTTTCAATGGAAGTAAATAACAATAAGACGGCGACGATCCCTTCCTGCTGCCGCCACACCAATCGACCGGACGAGACCAAGAAAGCACTTCTGACCCGGCTGAAGAAGGCAGAGGGTCAGATCCGCGGAATCGAGAAGATGGTTGAAAATGACCTCTATTGTCCGGATATTCTGATCCAGGTCTCGGCAGTGACCAGCGCCTTAAACAGTTTCAATAAGGTCCTCCTGCAGGAACACATCAAGGGCTGCGTGACCAGAGATATCAAGGAAGGGAAAGAAGAAACCGTTGATGAACTCTGTAAGGTTCTGCAGAAACTGATGAAGTAATTTTCGGAGAAAGAAACTGCAGAAATGGATGAAGTGATTTTCGGAGAGAGAAACTGCAGAAATGGATGAAGTAATTTCCAGAGAAGGAAACTGCAGAAATGGATGAAATATTATTGGAGATGTAAGATTTGATACAGGAGAAATAAATGAAGCAATATATTGTAAGCGGTATGAGCTGCGCCGCCTGCCAGGCTCATGTGGAGAAGGCAGTTCAGAAATTACCGGATGTCAAGAGCGTGTCGGTATCGCTTCTGACCAACAGTATGGCTGTGGAGGGCCAGGCATCCGATGAAGAAATCATGAAGGCCGTAGAGGATGCCGGCTATGGCGCAAAGCCGAAAGAGGAAGTATTTCGGGAGAATGGCGGTGAGGCATCGAAGGCTGACAACACCGCTTCCATCTCGAAGACCATTGCGGCAGAGGAGGATGCCCTGAAGGATCGGCAGACGCCGAAACTTCTCCGGCGGCTGAAACTTTCGGTCGGATTCCTTGTCATTCTTATGTATTTCACCATGGGACATAACATGCTGGGCTGGCCGGTTTTTCCCTTCCTTGAGCATAACCACATCGGCCTGTCCATCCTCCAGATGCTGATCGCCTTGATCGTTATGTACATCAACCGGGACTTCTTCATTTCCGGTTTCCGTTCCCTGGCCCACAGAGCGCCGAATATGGATGCCTTGGTAGCTCTTGGCTCCTCCGTCTCCTTCGCATGGTCGCTCTACATTTTATTCCGTATGACATGGATGGTGACAAAAGGAGCGGCAAATATAGACCTCATGCCACTTTACCATAATCAGCTCTACTTCGAATCTGCAGCCATGATTCCGGCTCTGATCACGGTTGGAAAGACGCTGGAGTCCTATTCCAAGGGGAGGACAACGGATGCCTTGAAGAACCTGGTCAAGATGGCACCGAAGACTGCGGTCCTGGAACGTGACGGTAAGGAAGTTGAGGTCGGTATCGATGAAGTGAAATGCGGAGATATCTTCATCGTAAAGCCGGGTTCTGCTGTGCCGGTGGACGGCGTCATTGTCGAAGGGCAGAGTGCCATCGACGAATCTGCCCTGACCGGGGAGTCGATTCCGGTCGATAAAGGAGTGGATGACAGGGTCAGCGCTGCAACGATCAACCGGTCCGGCTATTTCAAAGCCAGGGCCACAAGAATCGGCAGGGATACCGCTTTTGCCCAGATCATTCAGATGGTAAGTGATGCAGCAGCAACCAAGGCCCCGATTGCCCGAGTTGCAGACCGGGTATCCTCTGTTTTCGTTCCGACTGTCATGGCCATTGCCCTGATCGTAGGAATCATCTGGCTGATCTTAGGCAAAGGCCCGGCCTTTGCCGTAGAGAAGGCCATCGCCGTTCTCGTTGTCTCCTGTCCTTGTGCTCTGGGTCTTGCAACCCCGGTCGCTATCATGGTCGGAAATGGAGTCGGAGCCAGAAACGGGATCCTCTTTAAGACCAGCGAGGCTTTGGAGAATGCCGGAACACTAAAAACCGTGGCGCTGGATAAAACCGGAACGATGACCATGGGACAGCCGCATGTGACGGACATTATTCCTGCAGAGGGGATCACTGAGACAGAACTTCTGACCATAGCTTTCGCTTTGGAGCAGAAATCCGAACATCCCCTGGCCCGGGCAGTAGTAGAAGTGGCAGAACAGCGCGATATTCCGAAATCTCCGCTTTCTGATTTCAAGGCCCTGTCCGGACATGGTCTGACAGGAGTCCTGGACGGAGAAACACTCTATGGCGGTTCCGGAAGTTTCCTTCAGAGCCTGACTCATGTTCCTGCTTCCTTACAGAAAGAGGCAGATGAACTTTCTTCCCAGGGGAAGACCCCTCTCTTCTTTGCCCGCGGGCAAGAGATCCTGGGACTTATCGCGGTAGCAGACGTTATCAAAGAAGATTCTGCAAGGGCTGTGAAGGAAATGCAGAAGATGGGCATCAAGGTCGTAATGATCACCGGTGATAATGAGAAAACCGCTCATGCGATCGGACGGGAAGCCGGCGTAGATCGTGTCATTGCAGGTGTCCTTCCGGAAGGAAAAGAAGCAGCCATTCGGGACCTCCAGAAGGAAGGCAGAGTGGCTATGGTCGGTGATGGAATCAACGATGCACCGGCTCTCATGCGCTCAGATGTCGGTATCGCGATCGGAGCCGGAACGGATGTCGCAATCGATTCTGCGGATATCGTCCTTATGAATTCCAAACTGACGGATGCCTCTGCTGCCATCCGTCTGTCCCGTGCAACCCTACGGAACATTCATGAAAACCTCTTTTGGGCTTTTGCCTATAATATTATACTGATTCCTGTTGCCGCAGGTCTCTATGCACACTGGGGAGTCAATATGAATCCCATGTGGGGTGCTGCAGCTATGGCTTTGTCCAGTTTCACCGTCTGCATGAATGCCCTTCGGATCAATCTCTTCCATGTCCATAAAGCGGATGAAAGCGGGGATGAGAAAAAAGTGGAACAAACGGAAAAGCCGGAACATAGAGAAACAGATAAGGGAAAAACAGATAAGAGAAAAACAGACAATCAAGAAATAGAAAATAGAAATACGGAAAACAAAGAAAAGGAGAATCGTACCATGACAAAGACCATTAAAGTAAACGGAATGATGTGCCATAACTGTGAGAACCATGTAAAGAAGGCCCTCGAGGCTCTGGACAATGTGTCGAGCGCAAGCGCAGATCATGAGAAGAATATCGCGGTCATCGAAACAACCGGCCCGGTTTCTGAGGATGCCGTCCGCCAGGCCATTATCGATGAGGGTTACGAATTTGGGGGAATGGAGTAAATGATTCGAAGGGCTTTTGACCTCGACAACATCTTATTATAGAATAATGGATGCCATGAAATCGAATTTTCATGGCATCATTTGCTATATAAGAAGACTGCTACAGGGGGGTTGTTGTGATTACAGTTTATCTCGTGGAGGATGAGTCCATAATCCGGCAAGGGATCGTTCGGAGCATTTCCTGGGAAGAGGAAGGCTTCCAGCTTCTGGGGAATGCCGGCGATGGAGAAATGGCTTTGCCAGAGATCCTGGAGAAGAGACCGGATATCCTGATCACGGATATCCGGATGCCTTTTATGGATGGCCTGGAATTGTCAAGGCGTGTGAAGAAAGAACTTCCTCACATAAAGATCCTGATCTTATCCGGTTTTAATGAATTTGATTATGCGAAACAGGCAATCGATCTTGGCGTTACGGAATATCTCCTGAAACCTGTGACGGCCCATCAGCTTCTGGATGCATTGCATAAAGCATCCGATGCGATAAAGGAAGAACAGGCAACCGAGGAGCTGGTACGTCATCTGTCACAACGGATGCAGGATTCCGGTTCCGGGGACAGAGTGCAGAGCGAAGGGACTAAAAGGGGAGAAAAGCAGGAAGACCGAAACGACCAAGGGAGAAGTCCGGCGTCTCTTTCCGGCGAGGAAACCAGGATCGATGTTGGTGAAGTTGATCCGAAAGCTTCCGGACAGTCGATTCTTCTGGATTTCTTTGCCAGCGGAGATGTGAATGGCATTGATTCTTTCATAGACGAATATCTGACTGCACTTGGCAGGAATAATTTGCAGTCACTCTTTTTCCGCCAGTATGTGTGTTCTGACATTTATCTGGCCGGGAATAAGTATTTGTCCAGGATTCATTTCGATAAAGAGCAGAGAGAACAGATCCTGGGGTCTTTAGAAGAGGCAGGAAGGAAGTTTGAGGAAAGTCTGGATTCCGGCAAGGCATACCTGCGGGAGTTCATAAAAAGGATCCTTCAAGGCCGTGATCAGAGCGGCGTTGGCCGTATTTCTCCGCAGATTCTGAAAGCCTGTGCCTATATCCGGGAACATTATTCGGAGGATATCAGCCTGAACCAGGCAGCGCTTGTAGCCGATATGTCAGCCGCACATTTTTCCACTGTCTTTGCAAAAGAGATGGGGCAGGGTTTTAGTGAGTATTTGACGGACCGACGAATGGAAGCAGCCAGGCAGAAATTGTCTGCAACTTCGATGAAAATTACGGATATTGCAGAAGCAGTCGGTTATAAAGACCCGCACTACTTCAGCTCTATCTTTAAAAAGTCAACGCATATGACGCCAAAGGAATACAGAAAGCAGGTCCGGGGCGAGGATGAATAAGACAAAAAGTGCAAGTATTCAAAACCAGATCCTTGTGAATATCTGGGGGATCCTCCTTCCAATGATGATCCTCCTGGCGGTGACTCTGGCCAGTCTCTTCAATTTCTATCGTCAGTATGACAGTATCGTTCAGAATATCACCATGGCAAATGGCTATAATCTGAGTTTCAAGAAAGAGATGGATGAAGTCATGTATCAGATCATTGTCGGATCCATCCATTGGACGGACAATACCGTCCGCGCGGAACTCGGCGACAGCAATCCCTACCGTCAGATCGAGAACATGAGGAATAAGTTCGAGAAGCTGAAGGACCGAAACGAGAATACGGAGATCGAGAGAGATCTGGATTCCACCCTGAGCCTGTTGAAAACACTGGAGAACAGAGTCGCAGATGTTTTGAAAAATGTAGACCAGGGCGGTCATTATGACAGCAATATCAAGATGTTTAACATGGACATCACGATCCTGACAAGCCTGATCCAGAATTCCATCCAGGAATATATTTATAAAGAGGCTTCACAGATAGAGATCCTCCGGCAACAGGTGGCAAGGCATGTTCAGCTTTTCCTTCGGATCATGCTGACCATATTGATTGCCATGGTCTTTCTCAATATCGCCCTCTCCCGTTATATATCAAAAAGAGTCATTCGACCGATCGATGAGATGTGCAAGGCAACCGAAAGCATTGCCAAAGGGAATTTCCTGACGACTCTTCGAACGGATAATGGAAATGAACTGGATGTCCTGGCTAACCGCTTCAACCATATGGGAGGAGAGATCCAACATCTGATCGCCTGTGAAGCCAGGGAGCAGAAAGAGAAGCAGTCCCTGGAACTAAAGCTTCTGACCGCTGAGATCAACCCCCACTTTCTCTATAATACATTGGATACCATTGTCTGGCTGACGGAGGCGGGTGAAAAGGAAGAAGCGGTGCAGATCCTGTCGTATCTGTCGGATTTCTTCCGCGTTTCTCTGTCAAATGGCCTGGATGTCATTCCTGTAGCAGATGAAAAGAAACATATTGAAAGTTATCTGGCTATCCAGCATATGCGTTTTCAGGACATTATGGATTATGAGATCCGGATCGATCCACAGATCGAAAACTTGAAGATTGTAAAAATGACCTTGCAGCCATTGGTTGAAAATGCCATCTATCACGGTATTCGAAATCGGAGAAGCAAGGGCTTTATCCGGGTCACCGGAAGCTCCAGGGATAACGATATGCTTTTTGTCATTCAGGATAATGGAAGGGGCATGGAAAAGGATGAACTGGATGCTTTTCGACAGAAAATTCTGACCGGGGATCCGGAAATCGGACACCACGGACATGGCGGATTCGGCGTCGCAAATGTAGCGGCACGCTTAAAACTCTATTATGGCGAGAATATGAGTTTTACGGTTCGGTCACTTCCGAATCTCGGGACGGAGGTAAGACTTCTTATCCCAAAGGAAATGGATCATCAGGGGCTCTGAGGAGCCCCTTTTTTCTTTTCCCGTGGAAGGAAAATATTATTTCATTTCCATAGGTAGAAGATATTGTAAAAATATTCTACTTTTTCAGAAAAACATTCCACTTTCAGGAAAGGATTTGACAACAGAGAGGGCTTTTTGCGAAAGCCTGGAAAAAATTCACACGAAAATCGAAAGCAATTCTGTATCTGTATTCATACACTTTTCCTATAATTATCATTGTCAAAAGGAATTCATCTAAGTCATAGAAACAGGATACCGGGAGCGGTATCCGACAAAGAAAAAGGGGGTTTTTAGATGAAGAAGAAATGTTTGAGTCTGTTACTTGCAGGTGTCATGGCAATGGGAGTTCTGGCCGGTTGCGGAAGCGCTACAAGCGGTGGAAACAATAAGAAGTCGGATTCCGGTAAGTCAGATGCCAAGAAATCCGGTGGTGAGGTTACTGTCGGATTTGCACAGGTTGGAGCAGAATCTGACTGGCGAACCGCCTGCACGAAGTCGGTCAAGGATACCTTCACTTCGAAAAACGGTTACAAGCTGATCTTCGATGATGCCCAGCAGAAGCAGGAAAATCAGATCACAGCAATTCGTAACTTCATTCAGCAGGATGTTGACTACATTGTTCTGGACCCTGTTACAGAGACCGGATGGGATACCGTATTAAAGGAAGCAAAGGATGCCGGTATTCCTGTCATTGTCGTAGACCGTATGGTTGATGTTTCTGATGACAGCCTCTATACCATGAGGATCGGTTCGGACTTCAAGGCAGAAGGTAATAAAGCCTGTGACTGGCTGAAACAGTATGCAGATGCTCAGGGAGTTGCCCAGAGTGACATCAAGATCGTAGATATTCAGGGAACCATCGGTGCTTCTGCACAGATTGGCCGTACCGAAGGCCTGAATGATGCAGTCAAGGCAAACGGATGGAAACTGGTAGCTCAGCAGACCGGTGAGTTTACTCAGGCAAAAGGTCAGGAAGTTATGGAGTCCATCTTAAAGCAGAACAGTGACTTCAATGTTGTATATTGCGAGAACGATAATGAGGCCTTTGGTGCAATTGATGCACTTGAAGCTGCCGGAAAGAAAGTCGGCACCAACTTAAAGGGCGGCGATGTCATGGTTATGTCCTTCGACTCTACCAAGGCAGGTCTGACCGATGTTAAGGACGGCAAGATCGTTCTGGACACCGAGTGCAATCCTCTGTATGGACCGAAACTGGATGAAATCATTAAGAATCTGCAGGCAGGTAAGAAGGTTGAGAAGTCTCAGTTCATCGACGAGTCCATTTTCGCTCATGACGATACCGTTAAGAGTGTTAAGGCAGCAGGCGAGAGCGGAGATGCCAAGGATTACCAGATCACGGTTGTTACTGACGATGTTGTAAGCAGCAGATCTTACTGATCGATCCGTTTCAAAAAAGATGTAATAAAGAAATATGACTTAGAGTGAAGTTGGATGGCGTGAGGATCTTCGTTGGAAGTAAACCAGCGATCCTCACGCCATTTTCATGAATAGAAAGGAGTTAACATGGATAGGGATGTGGTCCTGGAAATGCGAAATATCACCAAGACTTTCCCAGGCGTTAAGTCACTTTCCAATGTGGATTTTACCTTACGAAAAGGTGAGATCCATGCTCTGATGGGGGAGAACGGCGCAGGGAAATCCACCCTGATCAAGGTCCTGACCGGTGTCTATGACCTGGAAGAAGGAAGCATTGTGATGGATGGTCAGAATATTGTCAATCATAGTCCGGAGGAGGCTCAGAAAAACGGGATCTCAACGGTATATCAGGAAGTCAATCTCTGCCCCAATCTGACGGTGAAAGAAAACCTCTTTATCGGCAGGGAACCGAGAAAGGGCAGATTGATCGACTGGAAAGAGGTGAAGAAACGTTCTGCGGACCTTCTCAGAGAACTGGAGATTGACGCAGATCCGGATCAGATGCTGGGAGACTGCTCCCTTGCCGTTCAACAGATGATAGCGATCGCAAGAGCAGTCGATATGCAGTGTAAAGTTCTGATACTGGATGAGCCGACATCCTCCTTGGATGATGAGGAAGTGGAGAAGCTTTTCCGTCTCATGCGGATGTTAAGAGACAAGGAAGTCGGTATCATTTTCGTAACTCATTTCCTGGAACAGGTCTATGCAGTCTGCGACCGAATTACCGTTTTACGAAATGGCGAACTGGTAGGTGAATATAAGGCATCCGAACTTCCCCGTGTGCAGCTGGTTGCAAAAATGCTTGGGAAAAATCTGGATGACCTGGCAGATATTAAGAGTGGTCATGAAGGCCATGTTGATACGGAAGGACCGGCTGTCATTGAGGCGGATGACCTGGGTCACAGCGGAACCATTCATCCTTTCGATTTAACCATTCATAAAGGAGAAGTCATCGGTCTTACAGGCCTCCTCGGTTCCGGCCGGTCGGAGATGGTTCGCTGCATCTATGGTGCGGACAAGGCAGACCAGGGCAAGCTGAAAGTAGATGGCAAGGAGGTTAAGATCAATAAACCGCTGGATGCTATGCATCTTGGCATGGCTTATCTCCCGGAGGATCGGAAGAAGGATGGCATCATCGACGAGCTGTCGGTCCGGGAAAATATTATCATTGCACTTCAGGCCAAGAAGGGAATGTTCCATCTTATGAGCCGGAAGGAAATGGAAGATGCAGCAGATAAATTCATTGATCTTTTAGATATCAAGACAGCAGACCGGGAGACACCGATCAAGAGCCTGTCCGGAGGCAATCAGCAGAAGGTCATTATTGCCCGCTGGCTCCTGACCAATCCGGAATATCTGATTTTGGATGAGCCTACACGAGGCATAGATATCGGAACCAAGACGGAAATCCAGAAACTGGTTCTGGATCTGGCAGATCAGGGAAAGGCAGTCACCTTTATCTCCTCTGAGATCGAGGAAATGCTTCGTACCTGCTCCCGTATGGAAGTATTAAGAGATGGCTATAAAGTCGGTGAGCTTTCCGGAGATCAGCTGAATCAGGCTGAAATCATGAAGACCATCGCAGGCGGAGAGGAAGGTGACAACAAATGACAAAGAAATCCACTTGGAATCGCCTGGTGCATACGCCACTCTTTATGCCTGTCGTATGCTTGATTGCGGTTCTTCTAATCAATCTGATTCAAACTCCGACTTTCTTTAAGGTATCGATCAATAATGGAGTTCTATATGGATACATTATTGATATCATCAACCGAGGCTCCGAACTGGTTATTCTGGCAGTCGGAATGACTTTGGTAACAGCAGCTTCCGGTGGACAGGATATTTCTGTTGGTGCGATCATGGCAGTTGCCGCAGCCATTTGCTGTCAGCTTTTGTCCGGAGGAAAAGTTTCCACTAATACTCTGGCTATGCCGATTGTACTTGCTGCATTGATCGGAATCCTTGTTGCAGGCCTTTGTGGTGCTTTTAATGGCCTCCTGGTTGCAAAGTTCAAGATTCAGCCAATGGTTGCAACCCTGATTCTCTTTACAGCCGGCCGTGGTATCGCCCAGCTCGTTACCAAGGGACAGATCACCTATGTTCGTGTGCCCTCTTATAAGGTACTTGGCGCTTATATCGGTAAATGTCCTGTGCCGACCCCGGTTTTTGTGGCAATTCTTACCGTGATCGTCATGCAGCTGATCTTGAAGAAGACGGCTCTCGGTCTCTATATCGAGAGTGTCGGTATCAATGGTTCTGCTTCACGTCTGGTTGGTTTAAATTCCACCTTCCTTAAGTTTATTTCTTATGTCATTTGCGGACTGCTTGCCGGAATAGCCGGAATCGTTGCTTCTTCCAGGATCTATTCCGCCGATGCCAATAATATCGGTCTGAATATGGAAATGGATGCTATTCTGGCTGTTGCACTTGGCGGTAACAATCTTGGCGGTGGAAAGTTCAATATGATGGGATCCATTATTGGCGCTTATACCATACAGGCTCTGACGACATCTCTGTATGCGATGAATGTATCGGCAGACCAGCTGCCGGTTTACAAGGCAATCGTTGTTGTCGTGATCGTTGTAATTCAGAGCCCTGTCTTCCGAAAGAAGATTGCCGGACATACCAAGAGAAAGGCGGTGGCATAAATGGCTAAGAAACCGAAACTTTCAAAGACAAGCTTTCTCCTCATGATCACCATCATCATGTTTGCCGTGATGTATATTGCAGGAATGATCATCTTTAACAGCAGGGGATTTGCAAGACCTCAGATGTTTTTCAATCTCTTTATCTCCAATGCCGGACTGATCGTCATAGCCTGCGGGCTGACCATTGTTATGATCACCGGAGGCATTGATATTTCCGTCGGATCGGTGACCGCATTGGTCTGCATGAGTTCTGCGGATATCATGCAGAACAAAGGAATGAGCGCATATGCTGCCCTGATCCTGTCCCTGGTGATCGGCCTGCTTTTCGGACTGGTCCAGGGCTATCTGGTAACCTATTTGAAGATCCAGCCATTCATTATCACATTGGCCGGTATGTTCTTCGGCCGAGGCCTTACGGCTGTCATTTCAACCGATATGATCGCCATTAAGAATAAGACTTTTCTGGCCTGGGCCAATGAAAAGATGTATATTCCCATCGGTTATACCAACCGACATGGTGTAACGATCAACAGCTATATCTATCCGACCGTTGTCGTTGCCCTTGTCGTCGTGGTCCTCATTTCGATTATGCTTCGCTTTACCAAGTTCGGCCGCAACCTCTATGCGATCGGAGGCAATGAACAGAGTGCCATTATGATGGGATTAAATGTAAACCGGACCAAAATGAAGGCCTATGTCCTGGACGGATTCCTCGCCGGTCTCGGAGGTTTCCTCTTCTGCCTGAATTCCTGTGCAGGATTTGTAGAACAGGCCAAAGGTCTTGAAATGGATGCGATCTCTGCTGCGGTTATCGGCGGAACATTGCTTTCCGGTGGTGTCGGTACTGTTGTCGGTACCCTCTTTGGCGTCTTGATCAAGGGAACCATCGCATCTTTGATTACAACACAGGGAACCCTGTCCAGCTGGTGGGTTCGTATCGTACTCTCCATCATGCTTTGCTTCTTCATTGTGCTGCAGGCTCTGATCGGAGGTGTCAGCCTGAAGAAGACGGTAGAAAAGAAGATCAAGAAAGCTGCTGCGCTCAGCTGATGCTGGTTTAGACAAATAAGGGATCGTATCAATAACTGAATTATAAGTACATGTGCATTTCGTAACCCTCCTTGAAATGTACATGTACTTTTCATTACAAAAAAGTATACAAAAACAAGCAGATAGAATTGATAAATACGCACAAATAAAATAATTGTATATTGACAGATATACAACCCAGGTTTACATTATCAAGTGAAAAAATGATACAAGAGAGGAGATCGAAGCTGGAACAAGCGGTCCGTTTTGTATCACAAAAAGGGGTTCACTCTGGAAAAGAGTAGAAAGGGAAAACATGAAAAAACTGTATTTTATTCCGGGAAGCCAGGATCTCTATGGAGAAGAATGTTTAAAGCAGGTACATGCAGATTGTCAGGAAATGGTAGATTTCTTCAATGAGAAGCTGGGAGATGTCGTTCGCTTTGAACTTCTTCCGACCGTTGAGACCTCCGAGATCTGTGTAGAAGATATGAAGAAGGTTATGGTGGATGATGACTGTATCGGTGTTGTTACCTGGATGCATACATTTTCCCCTGCCAAGATGTGGATCAAGGGTTTACAGATCTTAAGAAAGCCCCTCCTGCACCTGCATACGCAGGCAAATGAGAAACTTCCTTACGACACCATCGATATGGATTTCATGAACCTGAATCAGGCCGCTCACGGAGATCGTGAGTATGGTTACATTTTGGCTCGTATGAATATCGCTCATCAGGTCGTTGCCGGATTCTACCAGCATGAGGACTTCCTGGCTAAAGTCAGACAGTTCTGTGATGTAGCAAAGGCTATTGACTGGTCCCACAATATGCGGGTCGCAACTTTTGGAAATAACATGCGTGATGTTGCAGTGACCGATGGTAACCGTCTTGAGGCTGAGATCCATTATGGCTGGGAGATCAAGTACTGGGGCATTGGAGAGATCGTAGAGAAAGCAAAGGAAGTTACCGATGCTGAAGTCGATCAGAAGATGGCTGAGTATACAGAGAAATATACCATGGCAACTGACCGGATCGACGTTGTCAGAGAGCAGGCTCGTTATGAGGTCGCTTTTGAGAAGTTCTTAAGTGAGAATCACTGCAAAGCCTTCACGGATACTTTCCAGGATCTCCATGGCATGAACCAGCTGCCCGGAATCGCAGCACAGAATATGATGGCCAAGGGCGTCGGATTCGGACCGGAGGGTGACTATAAGATTGCAGCCTTTTCCGCGATCCTTCAGAAGATGTCAGAAGGCAGAAAGGGAGCAACCGGATTCATGGAAGATTATACCTATGATCTGACCCCCGGTAAGGAAGTCGAACTTGCTTCTCATATGCTCGAGGTTCCGGCACAGCTGGCAAAATCAAAGCCCGAAATCCAGGTACATCCGCTTGGGATCGGCGGTAAGAGCGATCCGGCAAGACTGGTCTTCGATTGTGTCGAGGGTGACGGTATCCAGGTAACTCTGGTTGATATGGGAGATCATTTCCGCATTATCTGCGCTGATGTTGAACTGATCCGGGAACCTCATCCGATGCCGAATCTTCCGGTTGCACATATCATGTATCGTCATAAGCCGAATTTCGAGATCGGTACTGCAGCATGGTGCTATGCCGGCGGTGCTCATCACTCCGTCATCTCCACAGCTTTGAACCGGTCCGATATTGCAATGTTTGCAAAGCTTACGGGAACCGAGCTTATCACCATCGGCGATGATACAACAGAAGCAGACCTCCAGAAATTTTACATGAAGTGATGAAAGCAGTGTCCCCCGATATCAATAACAAATTAGACTTGAAAAGCAGGCAATCTATGTCAGAGAAGAAACCCCGTTATCTTGAGGTTGTGAATTATATCTATTCCGAGCTGGAAAAAGGAAACCTGAAAGAGGGGGACCGCTTGCCATCGGAGAAGGAACTATGTGACCGCTTCGGCTTAAGCCGCCAGACCATTCGACATGCGACCGGACTTCTGGAGGAGAGAGGGCTTATTACCCGGGTGCGGGGCAGCGGCAGTTATATCGAAGAGACGGCTTCCTCTGAGGACCGTCCTCGCTATATGAATATTGCTGTGATGATGACCTATCTGGATAATTATATCTTCCCTCCGGTGGTACGTGGAATTTCCGATGTATTAAGCCGGTCAGGCTATTCCATGCAGTTGAATTTTACGAATAAATGCGTGGAGAGAGAAGAAAACATCTTGCAGAACCTGCTTTCCAATCAGAATATTGATGCTTTGATCGCTGAGCCCTCCCAGGGCGCTTTGCCTAATCCGAACCGGGAGCTCTTTCTAGAGCTGAAGGAAAGACGGATACCGGTCCTTTTCATCAATGCCTACTACCCGGATCTCGATTTCCCATGTGTTCGGCTGGATGATGAATGGATCGCCTGTCAGGCAGTTCATCTCCTTGTCCAAAAAGGACATGAGAAAATCGCCGGGATCTTCCACTGTGAGGATTCACAGGGTACGCTTCGATATCTCGGTTATCGGCGGGGTCTTCAGGAATGTGGCATCCGGTTGAATAGCGACCGGGTCATCTGGCTGGACACGAAAGGGGTTCAGGATATCGAGGAATTAACAGCTTATATTCGAAAGCGGATCGGTGACTGCACGGCTGTCTTTACCTATAACGATGAGGTGGCCAGCCGGCTGATTGCGGGTTGTGAAAAGGCCGGTCTGCATTTACCCGAAGATTTGTCTATCATCAGTGTGGACGATGCGAAGATGGACGCCGAGAGCCGTCCGTCCGTAACGACTTTCCCTCATCCAAAGGAGGTTCTTGGCAAGACGGCAGCGGAAAATATCCTTCATATGATCGATAATCCGGCATTTGACGGAAACCGGCTCTTCCGGCCGGAGGTCATTCTGCGGGATTCGGTCCTGGACCGAACGAATGAAGAATAAAAGGATCCGTCCTGCCTAACATTCGATGCAAATTGTGACATCAAAACATGATAGAAAGAAGGAAATATGCTGGAAGAACTGAAAGAACAAGTCTGGAAAGCCAATCTCGACCTGCCAAAGCATGGCCTCGTAACTTTTACCTGGGGCAATGTGAGCGGGATCGATCGGGATCAGGGGCTTTTCGTTATTAAGCCGAGCGGGGTTCCTTATGAGGAGCTGAAGCCGGAAGATATGGTCGTTATGGACCTGGAAGGCAATAAGATCGAGGGAGATCTGAATCCTTCCTCCGACACACCGACCCATCTTGTCTTGTACAATCGTTTTAAGGAGATCGGCGGTATCGTACATACCCATTCGACATTTGCAACGTCCTGGGCGCAGGCAGGAAGAGATATCCCTTGCTACGGGACGACGCATGCAGATTATTTCTATGGCCCCATCCCCTGCGTTCGGAATCTGACCAAGGCAGAGATCGATGAAGCCTATGAGAAGAATACAGGTGTTTTGATCGCAGATCATTTCGAAAAGGAGAAGAAGGATCCGGATGCCGTTCCGGCTGTTCTTTGCAAGAATCATGGCGTTTTTGCCTGGGGAAAGAATGCCGATAAGGCGGTTTATAACGCTGTTGTTGTGGAAGAAGTGGCCAAGATGGCTGCCCTGACCGAGCTGATCCAGCCCCACGTTTCTCCGGCTCCGCAGGAACTCCAGGATAAGCATTATTTCCGGAAGCATGGTGCCAATGCCTACTATGGACAAGGAAAGGAGGACTAAGGTGAGCGCAAGAGAAGACATTCTAAATGCCCAAACGACCCTGGGAATCGAGTTCGGCTCTACCAATATCAAGGCAGTTCTGATCGACCTTCAGGGCAAGGTCCTGGCCAAGGGTTCCCATCACTGGGAAAACCATCTGACCGATGGGATCTGGACTTACCCTTATGAAGAAATCGAGGCAGGCCTCAGGGACTGCTATAAGAATCTGAGAGAAAATGTAGAGCGAAGCTATGATCTGGATCTGACAAGGGTCGGTGCCATCGGCATCAGTGCCATGATGCATGGGATCATTGCCCTGGATCAGAATGGAAAGCCTCTGTCGGCTTTTCAAACCTGGCGGAATTCCAATACCCAGGAAGCAGCGGATATCCTGACAGATCGTTTTTCCTTCAATATCCCTCTCCGTTGGACCATTGCCCATCTCTATCAATTTATGCTGGAAAAAGAGGCTTTTCTGAAGGATCTTGATTTTGCAACCACTTTGGATAGTTACATCCACTTCCGACTGACCGGGGAGAAGGTAACCGGAATCGGCGATGCTTCCGGAATTTTCCCGATCGATTCGGATGCTTTGGATTATGACCAGAGAATGGTGGATTCTTTTGATGAGCTGACAAAGGATTTCGGATATCCCTGGAAACTTCGGGATGTCCTGCCCAAGGTTTTGACAGCCGGCCAGAAGGCAGGCACTTTGACCAAAGAGGGTGCCGCCCTTCTGGATGAATCCGGAAAACTGGAAGTCGGCATTCCCCTCTGTCCTCCGGAGGGGGATGCGGGAACCGGTATGACAGCGACCAATGCGGTAGCTCCGAGAACCGGAAATGTATCTGCGGGAACTTCCACTTTCGCTATGATCGTCACGGAGAAACCTCTGTCCCGTGTCCATCGCGAGATCGATATGGTAACGACACCGGACGGAAAGCCTTGTGCCATGTCCCATGCCAATAATGGCACAAGCGATATCAATGCCTGGCATGATTTATTCAAAGAATTTGCAGAGCTCATGGGCGTGGATCTCAATGGCGTCAATCTCTATGATGTCCTTTATAAGAGATCTCTGGAAGGGGATCCGGACTGCGGAGGCCTTCTGAACTATGGTTATTATTCCGGCGAAGGGGTTACCAAACTGAATGAAGGCAGACCTCTCTATGTCCGTATGCCGAACAGTAAATTAAATCTGGCAAACTTTATGCGGGCACAGCTGTATACTTCTCTCGGCGCTGTGAAACTCGGCATGGATATCCTACAGAAGGAAGAACATGTGAAGATCGACCGGATCACCGGCCACGGCGGACTCTTTACGACACCCGGCTGCGTGCAGAAATATCTGGCGGCCGCCATTCATACTCCGGTCACTGTCATGTCGACTGCAACAGAGGGTGGTCCCTGGGGCATGGCTCTTCTGGCAGCTTATTTACTGGAAGGCGGTCAGGACAAGGAAACTTTGCCGGATTATCTGAACCGGAAGATCTTCGACAAGATGGAAGGCACAACGCTTGCTCCGGATCCTGAGACAGAAGAGGGGTATGAGATTTTCATCCGTCATTATAAGGATGGCCTGGCAGTAGAAAAATCTGCCATTACATCAGTCAACTGGTAAATATATCACTGGTAAATATTTTAAGGAAAGAGGTAGGGATATGAAGTTTTTTATTGATACTGCAAATGTAGAGGAAATTCGTGAAGCAAATGATATGGGCGTTATCGCCGGTGTTACTACAAATCCGTCTCTGATTGCCAAAGAAGGCCGTGATTATACGACTGTCTTAAAGGAGATCACAGAAATCGTTGATGGACCGATCTCCGGTGAAGTCAAGGCAACAACGGTCGATGCAGAAGGCATGATCAAAGAAGGCAGAGAGATTGCAGCTCTTCATAAGAATATGGTTGTTAAGATTCCTATGACTGCGGAAGGATTGAAAGCCATCAAGGTGTTAAGCAGCGAAGGCATCCATACCAACTGCACCCTCATCTTCACAGCAAACCAGGCCCTTCTGGCAGCTCGTGCCGGTGCGGACTATGTTTCTCCCTTCCTGGGACGTCTGGATGATATCTCGACACCGGGCATTGATCTGGTAGAAGAGATCGCTCAGATCTTCCAGAACTATCCGGACATCCATACAGAGATCATTGCCGCTTCTGTCAGAAATCCTCTGCATGTGACTCAGTGTGCACTGGCAGGCGCTGATATTGCAACCGTTCCTTATAAGGTTATCATGCAGATGCTTCATCATCCTCTGACTGATGAGGGTATTGTGAAGTTCCAGAAGGATTATCAGGCTGTTTTCGGAGACTGAGGATTGCCGATGACAAGCCGGGCAGAATAGTATAAGATAAAGATGTTAAACCGGTGAGACAGTAGGCGAGCCGGCAGGCTGGTGGATATTCAGAAAGGATACGTGTAATGACGAATCAGGAACTGAAGAAGATTGCGAATCAGGTCCGCAAAGACATCGTTTCTTCGCTTCATTCAGCGAAAAGCGGACATCCGGGCGGGTCTCTGGGCGCTGCAGATATTTTCACTTATCTGTATTTTGAAGAAATGAAGATCGATCCAAAGAATCCCAAGGACCCCAAGCGTGACCGCTTCGTTTTGAGTAAGGGACATACAGCGCCGGGGCTCTATTCGGTATTGGCAGAGCGGGGGTATTTCCCGAGAGAGGATCTCTTGACCCTTCGCCATACCGGATCTTATCTCCAGGGACATCCCAATATGAATGAGACACCGGGCGTAGATATGTCCACCGGATCTCTTGGCCAGGGTGTATCTGCAGCAGTCGGTATGGCTCTTGCCGGGAAACTACGAAAAGAGGACTACAGGGTCTATACCCTTCTCGGTGATGGTGAGATTGAGGAAGGCCAGGTTTGGGAAGCAGCTATGTTTGCTGGAAACCATGCATTGGATAACCTGGTTGTAATCGTGGATAACAACAATCTCCAGATCGACGGAACCATCGAGGAAGTCAATTCTCCTTATCCCATCGATGAGAAGTTCAAGGCCTTCAAGTTCCATGTCATTAATGTCTCGGATGGAAATGATTTTGATGAACTCCGGGCAGCTTTCAAGGAAGCCCGTGAAGTAAAGGGACAGCCGGTTGCCATTATCGCAAAGACCGTAAAGGGCAAGGGCGTTTCCTTCATGGAGAACCAGGTCGGCTGGCACGGCAAGGCACCCAATGATGAAGAATATAAGATCGCAATGGCAGATCTCTCAAAGGAGGCATAAGACATGGCAGAGCTTAAGAAAATCGCAACACGTGAAAGCTATGGCAATGCCCTGGTAGAACTCGGGAAAGAGCATGATGATCTGATCGTACTTGATGCCGATCTGGCCGGCGCAACCAAAACCGGAATTTTCAAAAAGGCATTTCCGGATCGTCATATCGACTGTGGTATTGCAGAGGCGGATATGATGGGCATCGCAGCCGGACTGTCTACAGCAGGAATGGTTCCTTTTGCAAGCTCTTTTGCCATGTTTGCAGCAGGCCGTGCTTATGAGCAGGTTCGGAATTCCATCGGATATCCTCATTTAAATGTGAAGATCGGTGCAACCCATGCCGGTATTTCTGTCGGTGAAGATGGTGCTTCTCATCAGTGCTGTGAAGATATCGCTCTGATGCGGGTGATTCCTGGAATGACGGTCATTGTTCCTTCGGATGATATTGAAGCAAAGGCTGCAGTCAAGGCTGCTTATGAGATGCAGGGCCCGGTCTATCTCCGTTTCGGACGTCTGGCAGTACCTGTCATCAATGACAGACCGGATTATCATTTTGAAATCGGAAAGGGTATTCTTCTTCGTGAGGGATCTGACCTTACCATTGTAGCAACAGGCCTTGAAGTAGGGTATGCACTGGAGGCCGCTGACCGTCTGGCAGAGGATGGCATTCATGCGGAGGTCATCAATATTCATACCATTAAGCCTTTGGATGAGGATCTGATCATTGCTTCTGCCAAGAAGACCGGAAAGGTCGTTACCGTTGAGGAACACTCGATTATCGGCGGCCTTGGCAGTGCGGTATCGGATGTCCTTTCTGAAAAACTTCCGACTCCGGTTCATAAGATCGGTGTTCGTGATACCTTCGGTGAATCCGGTCCTGCCCTGGAACTTCTGAAGAAGTACAAGCTGGATGGCGAGGGCATTTACCACGAGATCCACGACTGGTTAGGCTGAGATTGTCTGGAAAGATGTGTATTTCGGCTGAGATTGTCTGGAAAGATGTGCGGTTGGATAGATTGAGATTGTCTGGAAGGATGTGCACTTCGGCTGAGATTGTCTGGGGCTGAGTGTGCCAGGTAATATCGTAAAATAGGTAGTTTTTTAAAATTCCGATAGTGATTTCCTGATTTCACTATCGGAATTTTTGGATTCTCTTCGTATGACGATAAAAGGGACGAAAAACAGCTGATTTTGGACTCTTCACTATCGTATTTTTTAAAATTGTTTGTTGTTATGATAAATTCTGCGAAGTGCCGAATCATGGGAAACTCCGTTTTTTTCACCAGTAACTCCAAAAAGATGTCGAGTATCAAAACCACAAACCCGTAAATCCACAGACCACCCACAAATCCACAGACCCACAAACCCACAAATCCACAGACCACAAGCCCACAAAGCCACAAACCCACAAATTCACAGACCCACAAACCCACAAATCACCCACAAAGCCATAATGAAGTACAGATCGCCTTTCGCAATCATTGCACCAATCCATTGCACCTTTGTTTCAGCCATGTAATATTAATGCAACAGAAATCACATCTATGAAATACTTAATAGGAATCTTTATCAATAGTAACAGTTTTCTTTTCGGATCTAACAAGTCCTTGTGCAACATCCTGTCTTGCCCTGTGTTAGAATAATATTCATGAAAGTTTAATTGTTTGGCGTAGAGGAACGACGCTTTATTTGAGGAGTATTTCGATGAAGAAACTGGGATGGAAACGGACACTGATATTACTTGTCATCATTCTGCTTGTTATTTTATGTGGTCTTGTTGTTGTTCTTCGTCAGAGAAAAGTAGTGAACGGACATACCTTAAAGGGTGCAATCTTTTCCAATGACGATAAGATCGCAAAGGCTTATTTAAGTCAGGAATATCAGGCAAGCCATACATTTACGGATAAAGAACTGAATGACAAGTTTGTGCAGACGAGCGCAAAAGTGACCGGCAGAACGAGTGGAATCTTAGGACCGGTGAATATTGAAGTCAAGGTGACGAATCAGGTGGATAGGGATGCCCTGAAGACTTATCTGGATCAGTGGAACAATGAGCATACGGCAAGCACGAATGCAGCGATAAATTACGATGATGCTTCCGGTAAGTATGTGATCGCTAAGGAAAAACAGGGCGATACGGTAGATAGCGAGGCCCTTTTAAAGGATGCTGCATCTGGTAAGACCGGAATCAGGCTCTCCGATTATTATGTAAAGCCGGAATATACAGAAAAGGGCTTAAAGCAGGCTTGTGATAAATTGAATGAGCTTTTGGCATGGCATGTTACTTATACGGATGGCAAGAAGGCAACGATCACGAAAGACGATATTACGGTTTTGCCGGACGGAAGCTATCAGATCGCTGATCTCACCAAGCCCTTTAAGAAACTCATGGCAGAGATCAATGAAGATTACCAGACCGTTGGAAAAGGTTTCCCGGTTCTTCTGCACGATGGCAGTATGCAGACCGTGACTGGCGGCGACTGGGGTACCTATGTCGATAAGGAAGATGAGATCAAGTATCTCCAGGATGCTGTATCTTCCGGTAAGTCCGAGGACAACCGGCAGCCTCAAATGGCAGGTAAAGTCAATGATATGAGTAAATACGACTCGGATCTTATTATCGAAGTGAGCATCGCCCAGCAGCATCTCTGGGCTTATGATAAGAAGGGAAATATCAAGATCGATTATGATGTTGTTACCGGACAGAAGGGTGTCAGTGAGACGCCGACCGGTGTCTATTATTGCCTGATGAAAAAGGCAGACCACACTATGAATGGATCCACTGCGTCCGGGAAAACCTACTCCGTAGATTGCAGCCGCTTCATGTGGATCACAAATTCCGGTGTTGGCATTCACGATGCTGTCTGGAGAAAGTCATTTGGCGGCAATATCTATCTCACAGACGGTTCGGATGGCTGTGTAAATAGTCCTTTGGATAAGGTAATTCAGCTCTATGATATGGTGAAAGCAGGAAAGACCATGATCATTATTCACTGAGACTCTTTTCCGTTGAAATATAGACCATGGATCGAAAGAGACTTATGGACTTAAAGCAGACCATGGATTGAAATAGGCTCATGGACTTTCAGCAGACCATGGAATAGTATATTAAAAACCCCGGGCATGTGATAGGTACCTCTTTACCGGACAAACCAGTAAGGAGGGTACATATCACATGCCTGGGGTTTATTTACAAAAGAAAGACTTATTGAATGGCAATGATATTCTGTCCGCTGATCAAGAATGCCAGGATTACAAAGATACCCAGGGCAATCCGATACCAGCCGAAGACTTTGAAGTCATGCTTCTTGATATAGCTCATCAGAAAACGGATGATGAAAATGGAGACCAGGAAAGCAACGATGCATCCGGTCAGAAGGATGGCTGTCTGATATCCGGTCAGGACATTTCCGGCATGGAAGAATTTGACGATCTTCAGAAGACTGGCACCGGCCATGACCGGGATCGCCAGAACGAAAGTGAAGTCTGCGGCGGTCTTCCTGGAAACACCGATCATAATGCCGCCGAGGATGGTAGAACCGGAACGGGAAGTTCCCGGCAGGCAGGCTGCAACCAACTGGAAGAGGCCGATAATAAAGGCATCCTTATAGCTCAGTTCGCTGAGACGGTTTACATTTGCCCGCATATCATGCTTCTCTCTCTGATTCTCTACCAGAAGAAAGGCAATGCCGACAAGGATCAGCATGATGGATACGACCAGAGCATTGTAGAGATGATTGTCCAGCCAGTCATCCAGCAAGACACCTACGATACCGGCCGGAATGCAGGCTACGATGGTCTTCCCCCAGAGACTCAGGGTGTGGCGCTTCCACATGAGCTTTCCGGTCTTTTT
The DNA here is from genome assembly GCF_046263795.1 of Porcibacter vitabionis. Classification (NCBI taxonomy): domain Bacteria; kingdom Bacillati; phylum Bacillota; class Clostridia; order Lachnospirales; family Lachnospiraceae; genus Porcibacter; species Porcibacter vitabionis. The sequence goes on from NZ_JBJYZD010000005.1 coordinate 167,666, forward strand.
CGATCTGCCCAGGGGCCAGATGGTTTTCCAGTACATGAAAATGACGGCCAGGATGGCACCGAACTGGATGACGACAAGAAACATCTGCCAGAAGGCGTTGCCCTGCTTGATCTTTATGATCTGATCCAGAAGGATCATGTGGCCGGTCGAGCTGACAGGCAGCCATTCGGTGATTCCTTCTACGATACCGTAGAGGATCGCTTTTAAAATATCCATAATTGACGATATCCTTTCTTTTATGAACTATTTTATCCTGACTTCTATTTCTTCGAATTCGGATGATAGAAAGAATCCGGAGGAATGAAATCGGAAAAAGTATACCATAAGCGGGGCGCGAGAACCACTCATAGTTGACGGAGAGTTTTTAGTGAAATTCTTGCATATTAACTGTTTCAGCAGGTCGATCTCATTATTATAATCTGCGGATTGTTGCATGCTGTTCTTTTATCTCCTGATTTGATCAGCTACTTTGAACATAATAACTTGTTCTAATAAGATGATTTTAGAATTTAATCATCTTTATTGTGTCATACCGTGAATTTGGTGTAAATTTACTTTAGTAAGATTTGAACGTTAATAACAATTTATTATTACTGGAAAATCAGTACATACATTAATGGTATTTGACGGATGGGGGATACAGTGCGTTATTTAAATTTTGACTTTACTAATTGGACAGATATTGCGGGGACCGCGTTTCATGAATAAAAAAAGCTTTCTTGTATTAATTTTTCTATCCATTAGTATACTGATCGTGCTTACTGTAAGAGGATGTTTATTTCAGGAGAATCATCAGGGCATGGGGCAACTTTATAGTGGGGATGATTATTCTCATTGGTTTCATCTAAGGGGCATTGTACTAGAAAAAACATCAAATACTCTTTTGGTAAGGCTAATGGATGAGAAAGAAAGTACCTTGTTTTTTGATAAGACCGAAGTCTCCTTGGATTGTACCAAGTGCGAGACCGAAGTAAAAAATGTTTCGAAGGGAGATATTATTCAATTCTACTTCTTTAAGCAACATGCAGGTAATGGAATAGTAAAAGTTGAAAAGGTTATTGGAGAAAAGGAAGAAGAATGACGGGAAAGTATGTGTCTCCTTACGTCATAAAACCTGTTCTGCCGGCCCCTTCATATTTACTTTTTGGGGTAAAAACTGTAACCGGAGGAATCGGCAATTTGCACTTTTTATAGAACTATCTTTCCTATTCGATATGGTCGTGGTATCATTTGAATTTAAGCAGGCACAGTTTCAAAATACAGCCTGCTGCAGGAAAAGATTACTGAGTGACTGTGATTGTGAGAGGAAAGAAAATGAAAAAGGTTGTGAAGTTCGGAGGCAGTTCCCTGGCCGATGCCAAGCAGTTTGAAAAGGCAGGCCAGATTATCAGGAGTGACGAATCCAGAGTATATGTGATTCCCAGCGCTCCCGGCAAACGTTTCAGCGGGGACACCAAAGTTACGGATATGCTGATCGAGGCCTATCGGCTGGCCGTTTCGGGCGGTGATCTCCACCAGCAGCTTCTGAATATCAAAGCCCGTTACAATGAGATCATAGAAGGGCTGCAGATGGACTTTAGCCTGGACGATGAGTTCGATGTGATCGAGAAGACTTTGAAAGAAGAACCGACGCTCGACTATGCTGCCAGTCGTGGAGAATATCTGAATGGCCGCGTCATGGCAAAATATCTGGGTTATGAATTTATTGACCCATTTGATACGATTTTCTTCAACGAAGAGGGAAATCTCAATTCCTATAAGACGGAAAAAGTCTTAGGCCAGCGCCTGGCTGAGACACCGAGGGCGGTAATTCCCGGTTTCTACGGCAAGGGAAAGGACGGAAAGATCCGGACCTTCTCCAGAGGCGGCTCCGATGTGACCGGATCCATTGTTGCCGGCGCCTGCGGTGCGGATGTCTATGAAAACTGGACGGATGTCTCCGGATTTCTGGTTGCAGATCCCAGGATCATCGATCAGCCGAAGAGCATTGACACGATCACCTATCGGGAACTTCGTGAGCTTTCTTATATGGGTGCATCCGTCCTCCATGAAGATGCCATTTTCCCGGTTCGTTCCAAGGGCATCCCGATCAATATCAGAAATACAAACCGTCCGGACGATTCCGGCACATGGATCGTGGAATCCACCGCTCGTAAGCCGGAATACATGATCACCGGAATTGCCGGAAAGAAGGGATTCTGTGCGGTTGATATTACAAAGGCTCTGATGAACTCCGAGGTCGGATTCGGCAGGAAGGTTCTCCAGGCATTTGAGGATCATGGGATCAATTTCGAGCATATGCCATCCGGTATTGATACGATGACCATTGTGGTTCATGAAGATGAGTTCCTGGACAAGGAGCAGCAGGTCGTATCCGAGATCCATCGTCTGACCCATCCGGATTCGATTGAGATTCAGCCGGATTTGGCCTTAATCGCAGTTGTTGGCCGTGGAATGAAATCCGCCTATGGTGTGTCAGGAAGGATCTTCTCTGCCCTGGCCCATGCCAGAGTCAATGTACGAATGATCGATCAGGGCTCTTCCGAACTCAATATCATTATCGGAGTGGATGAGAGGGACTTTGAGAAGGCAATCAAGGCAATCTATGATATTTTCGTAACGACGCAGCTGTGATTGGCAAGGCCAAAGATGAGATTGCCCGTAACGAGAAAGCTGTGATTGGCAAGGCCGGAGATGAGATTACTTGTAACGAGAAAGCTGTGATTGGCCAGGCCAGAGATGAGATTGCTCGTAACGAGAAAGCTGTGACAAGAGATGCGTTATTTCAGCCCGGCGTATTTCTCAACATAGATCTCATGCTCGCGGATCCGGGTGGCAAGACTTGCTGCCTTGGGTCCTAATCCGGCTTTTTCTAAGAGACCGGCCTGGCAGCCCTTGTTAAGAACCATGACCATGGCCTCGGCTTCCGAGCGGTCCTTGCCATAGCATACGGCGCCGATGATCCCTCTGTGGCTGGCTGCATTTACCATACCGTCTTTTCCATAGCATTCGGCGCCGACTCCCTGCAGAAGGACAGCGTTACTGATGACAGGAAGTGTGGAAGTCAGGGCAGAGCAGATCTCATCCTCACTAGTATTGGCGGGAAGGCAATGGACAAGCGGTCCCACCATCATCCCAAGGTCGTCGACATACACGGTCAGGTCATCGCCAAAGGAGGCATATTTTGAAATATAGGGCGCCTTTGTGAAGAGATAGCATCCATCAGAATGTTTGCCAAAATCACTTGTGTATTTCCAAAGCTTTTCATTTTCACACAGGCCGTCTGGCTGTGATTCCAGGGAAGCCCTGGCTCCTTCTCTTGTTTCCAGTCCTTTTTCATCCGGTCCATTTTCATAATGAAGGATCTCATCTGTAATTACAGATGAGATTTTTTTCATATATTCTTTCTTGCATTCTTTTTCCAATTGATGAGCAAGTCGAAGAGCATCTTCATAATCTCTGCCCAGACATACGGTTCCATGATTTCGCATGAGGACAACATGACTTTGACATCTCTTCAGGGCCTGGTCTACATTTGCCGCCAGGCTATCGGAACCGAAAATTGCATATTCGGCAGTCGGAACCACGGAGAGGGCCTGCCCTGGGAAAGACAAATCCTGGCCGAGTGTGGACAGGGCAGTGGCATAGTCCTGGTGGGTGTGGATGACAAAATCCGTATCGGGGCGGTCCTGGTAGCAGACTGCGTGGACTTTCATTTCGCTGGAGGGCTTCAGCGGACCCGCATAGGAGCAGTCATCGATCCGGACTTCGACCAGGTCTTCGGGCTGCAGGGTCTCGTAGGAACGGCCGCTTGGTGTAATAAGAAATGATGTGTCAGAGATCCGGGCACTGATATTGCCCCAGGTACGGGCAATCAGACCGGTGCGTACAAGCTCGCGGCCGGCACGGAGAATCAGTTGTTGGGCGGTTTTCTTGTTGATGGACATAGGCACTCCTTTTGTCTTGATTTTCAGAATTTTGGGATTGCTTAGAGCTGGCTTGATTGGATCAGACTTCGAATGGAATCCACAGGAGTATTATACCCCAATTTTTGATCGAAATAGGGAGGACATTTTGAGAATGATTCACTATGATGATATCGCTGATTTAAAATTGTGATCCGGATTCAGCCTGGTTATTCGATATACAAAAACTTTTGAATTTCATGCGTGTTTCCGGGAGTTTTCTTGCCTGTTTTCGGCCTGATTATTCGATATACAAAATCTTTTGAATTTCATGCGTGTTTTCTGTGTGATTTTATAGCATGATTTTCAATAGATTTTGTATATCGAATATTTGGGCTCTCAAAGGGTATGTTTTGACCTGGGGAGGCGCATGGTTTCGAAAAGATTCTGTATATCGAATATTTTCAGGTGGTCGTTGAAATCGGGCCTGCTTCAAAATCGTTTGCTGGGCTTGCGACGCTAACAGTGGACATGACGCAAAAATCAAAAAACAAAATCAAAAAACAAAAATCAAAAATCTGATATGTAATGACCTTTGTCAAGAGGCAACTTAACAAGAATCACCACAAACTTATTCTTTTGTAACCGAAGGCATCATGAAAGAGCTTTAGGGTATCAGTTCCCGGCATTGGCCAC